>QHCE01000043.1 GCA_003243955.1 Acidimicrobiales bacterium
CTGGAAAACCTGATACACCTCAAACCCAAGGATGACTTTCAGCCGATGTTCGCCGTTACGTCGAAAGTGGTTACCGTATCGGAGATTACGACATGATCAGGTTGCTGGATGGTTAGGAGGGAATCCTCGAGCTGCGCCTGATCCGCGGCCAGTGCTGGCGGCCGACTGGCCCCTAAACGTGGCCTACTCGTCTGCTTACTTTCAGTCTACGTAGTAGCACGCTCTACACTCTAAAGATGTGATTACTGCCCATAAGCTTCAACTGCGCGCGGGTGCGCGAATTTTGCTGAGTGATACGACGCTGCGCGTGCGAGCTGGTGAGCGAATTGGGCTGGTCGGTCGGAATGGGGCCGGTAAGACGACCACTATGAAAGTTCTGTCTGGCGAGACAGTTCCACACGCGGGAAACGTGGAACGATCCGGACCGGTGGGATATCTTCCGCAGGATCCTCGCACGGGGGATCTAGATATGCACGCTCGTGATCGAGTGCTTTCGGCCCGTGGTTTAGATGTGCTGCTTGCCGAGATGGCGAAACTGCAAATTGCCATGGATGAGGCGGCAACGGACGCGCAGCGTGAACGCTTGGTCGACAAGTACAGCCAACGTGAGGACCACTTCGCCACTCAAGGTGGTTACGCCGCCGAGAGCGAAGCCGCGCGCATCTGCTCCAACCTGGGCCTACCCGATCGGGTACTCGGGCAACCTTTGCGCACGCTGTCAGGTGGCCAACGGCGCCGCATTGAGCTGGCGCGCATTCTGTTTGGCGCACCAGCCGAGGCCGCGGGCTCAAGTGGCGGAGGCACGCTACTGCTCGATGAACCCACTAACCATTTAGATGCCGATTCGATTGCCTGGCTGCGGGATTACCTCGCCCGTTACCGCGGCGGGATGATCATTATTTCCCACGATGTAGATCTGCTCGACGCTGTGGTGAATAAAGTGTGGTACCTCGATGCAAACCGTGCGGTAGTCGATACCTATGCCATGAATTGGCAGACCTATCTGGCCCAGCGCGAAACCGATGAGCGACGCCGCAAGCGCGAACGAGCAAATGCGGAGAAGAAGATATCGGCCTTAACTACTCAAGCCGACAAGATGCGAGCCAAAGCCACCAAAGCAAAGGCAGCCCAAGACATGCTCCGACGGGCCGACCGGCTAGCCAGCAGTTTGGAGTCGGAGCGGGTTGGAGACAAGGCCGCAAAGGTGCGGTTCCCTACACCAGCATCGTGTGGTCGGACGCCGCTGACAGCTCAGGGTCTAAGTAAGTCCTATGGCTCCCTGGAGGTGTTCACCGACGTCGATTTGGCCGTGGACCGAGGGTCGCGAGTAGTGATCGTGGGTCTCAACGGTGCGGGTAAGACCACGCTGCTGCGCATTTTGGCTCGACAGGCTAAACCGGATACGGGGGAGGTGCTGGCCGGTCACGGCTTGGTTTTAGGCTATTACGCGCAAGAGCACGAGACGCTGGATACCGCCGCCACAGTGGTGCAGACCATGCAAGACGCGGCGCCGGCGTCTAACGACGGTGAACTACGCCGCATTCTGGGCGCGTTTCTGTTCAGCGGTGAAGCAGTGCACCAGCAAGTCGGCACCCTGTCGGGCGGAGAAAAAACCCGGCTCGCGCTAGCCAGTCTGGTGTGTTCGGGTGCCAACGTTTTACTTCTGGATGAGCCGACAAACAACCTCGATCCGACGAGCCGGGGCCAAGTGCTGGATGCGATTGATCGGTATCCGGGCGCGATCGTGCTGGTTACACACGACCCAGGTGCGGTTAAAGCGCTGCGGCCAGAGAAAGTGATTGTGCTGCCCGACGGTGTCGAAGACGCCTGGAGCGACGAATTCGCCGATCTGGTGCAGCTGGCCTAGAGCCAGGATGCATCTGGCGGGCACGCCAGTGGCGATGTCTTTGAATCAGCTCGTCCTCGACCGGAACTCAGCCCCTGCCTTTTAGCAGGCCTTATCCCTTCGCTGGTTCCAGTTTTCGTTTTTCCGGTAATCGCAATGCGGGGTCGGTGGGCAATCCCTTCGGCGAAGAGCAGCCCTTGGCCGTTTCCACGGTTCAAGCGTAGGCGGCTTACTATACGTACAGTAAAGAGGATAGGCTAGCCTTAGCAAGGCTTACTTCCCGTGGCTGACATGTACTGCCCAGCGAGTCCCATGCGCTGGATACCGGTAGGAACGAACGTGACACTTATTGTCGAGCACGCCGTGGAGCAGGTACGGCACGAACTGATGTATCGCCAGGTCAGTGTTGCTGCTGTTCGTGTGCTCACTTCACGGATGCGTCGTGTTACGTTCCGAGGTGCGCAACTCGCCGGTTTTAATAGCCCAGGTTTTGACGATCACGTAAAGCTATTTTTTCCGCGGACAGGCCAGCGATATCCTGTGCTGCCAATAGCTGGACCAGATGGTCCTATGCCTCCCGCTAGCGGGACGGCATCGGCCTCGCGTAGCTACACGCCGTATCGAGTAGACCCTCATGTCCAGACGTTGGACATCGACATGGTGGTGCACGGCGACGGCATCGCTAGCGACTGGGTGCGGCGCGCGCAGCCGGGAGACGTAATCGGTATTGGTGGTCCCCGGCGCTCATTCCTTGTGCCGAAAGACGCGCCGTGGCAACTGATGGTGGGGGATGAGACGGCAATTCCGGCTATCTCCCGACGGCTTGCGCAGCTTCCCTCCCACGTTGAGGTCACTGTAGTGATTGAGGTAGCAGATCGCGCGGAGCAAAAGGCGCTAGCCAGCTGCCTGGACAGCGAGGCGCAGCTGCGGCTTATCTGGCTGTCGCGAGACGGTGCTTTAGCCGGAACCACTTGCGCGTTGCAGAGTGCGGTGCGCGAGATCGAAATCCCGGTGAGCTCTCGATACGTCTGGGGAGCGGGGGAGTCTCGCCAAATGCGGGCAATCCGCAGCTATTTGCGGTATGACCGCGGAATTGGGCCCGAATCGATGCGTGTGACCGGATACTGGACGCTTGGTGTGGCCAACCACGTCGAATGACGCCGTATTCTGCCTGCTTCCAGTCGTCATCTATACCCGAGCCAGTAGTCAATCAAGGATGTCTGTTGCGCAGTGGTCGGGTGTTACACCGCATGGGTTTTTCTACCTTTGGGTAGAAAAACCCATCTCGAATTCCATATCGAGACAGATGGAAAGACCTCTGGCATCCTGACACGCTCAACACGTCCCTCTTCCGGAACGGAGACAGTTGCATGAGAATCGTGTTGTGCGTGGCGGCGGCAGTGCTTATCGCCGTGATTGTTACCTTTGTGGTGCGGCGTCGGCGGAGGCGGATATGAAGTCGGTAGCTACACCAAGTGACCTGGATCGGGTAATTTCCTCCACTGGAGAGCATCCGATTAGTCCCGGTACCACTGAGTCCGGTCCTACCACAGAATCTGGTCGTGAACGACGTGGGCTTGCCTGGGTCATCGGTTCGTTCGTGCTGTGTCCTTGCCATCTGCCGTTGAGCTTGGGGTTGCTGAGTGTTGTGGCCGGCGGAACCGCGTTTGGCGCGTTGTTACACGAACACATCGTGTTGGCTGGAGTTGTGATCACGACTGTGTGGGTATTTGGTTTGTGGCGCGGATTGAGACTGCTGCGCCAACCTGCGGCGTGTGCTATCCCAGGGACCCACCGGCGTAGCAGTGAGGTAATGCGGAACTTTTTCGGTTTGGTGCCTCACCGCTCGGATGAGGTTCAGCATCAGTTTGAACAGGACAGATAGGAAGTAGTCAGTCGATGGATGCGGGCATCGTGACCACTGGATGTGCGATCGCGGCGATCGTAGCACTGCTACAGTGGCGCCATGCGCTGGTCATAGGGGGTATCGCGCTGCTAATGCTGGCGTTCCTGGCCACAAAAACAGCCACATTCGCCGGTGGAGTAGCGACAACTAGTCCCTTATCGATAGCCTGCGTGTTCTTGCTCGTGGTGCTATTGCGTCGGCTGTGGCAAGAGCGGCGGCAGGCGCTGCGCCTGTTGCAGGCCGAACGCAACACTCGACTAGCTGACCAACGAGCTGCGGCGATCGTTGAACGCGCCCGCATTGCGCGGGATCTTCATGATGGTCTAACTCATCATTTGTCCGGATTACTGCTGCACGTGCAAACCGCACGGGCGTTGGTCGAAGACCGCGATCTGGCTGCGGCATGTCAGCGACTGGATTCCTCAGTGGAGTTGGCTCGACGTAGCCTAGTGGAAGCCCGCGACGTCATCGAGGTGATGCGCAGTGAGCCGAAGGACCTAGCCATGCTCAAGGATGTCGCCAGCGCTTGGGAGCGGGCTACTGGCAGGCGGGTGGTTTTAGGAACTTCCCGCGGATGCGGTGCGCCTAGACGGTTCACGCTGGGGTGCCGTGTTGTCGACTGTGCGAGAGGGTTTGACCAATGTCGCCCGGCATTCCATCAACACTCAGGTGGAAGTGGAGGTCGCAATGACCGAGCCCGGTGGTATTTGGGTGCGGGTGACCGACTCTGTGCCGGATCCAGGTCTGCCGCAGCCTCCGGCTCTCGGTGGTGGGCACGGGTTGGTCGGGCTGGCTGAGCGTGCGGCGCTGCTAGGCGGTACTACCGTAGCCCGCACGACCCCCCAAGGGTGGCAGCTGGAGTTGTCCGTGCCGGCGTTGACCATTCCGCCACAACCATTGGCACTCCCTGCCGATCACACTCCAGGGCGATCAGCAGAGGGCTGCTAGTGATAAGGGTACTGATCGTCGACGACCAGACCTTGGTGCGCGAAGGGTTCGCTCTCCTATTGTCACGGATATCCGATCTAGAGATCCTCGCCACTGTGGCCGACGGGAACGCCGCTGTGCGCGTCGCGGCGACGATGCAGCCAGATGTAGTGCTGATGGATCTCCGGATGCCTTACCTGGATGGAATAGAGGCCACTCGGCGCATTCACTTACACGATCCGGGCATCGCCGTGCTGATCTTAACTACCTATCTAGACGATGCCACGGTGCTACCTGCGCTACGAGCTGGAGCCCGCGGTGTGATTGGTAAGGACTCCACACCCGACCAGGTTCGGGAGGCAATCGCAGCGGTGCACGCCGGCGGTTCAGTGCTACCCAGCAGCGTTCAAACGGCGATGTTGGCTGATGCTCAGGGTAGCCGTTCTCATGTTCGGGGTAGCTTGAGTCCTCGCGAGCTTGAGGTGCTGAGGCTGCTCGCCGAGGGAGCACGCAATGACGACATTGCCGCCAGGCTGGGTATTTCAATCGGCACGGTTAAGACACACGTCAATAATGTGTTCGCCAAGACCGGCGCTCGACTACGGCGAGACGCCATCGCCTATGCTGCGGCGCGCGGTCTACTGGAAGGCATCACGCCCAGGCACGGTCACTAGCCCCGCGTCGCTTCTACTACATCATTGGGGAACAGTCGGTTCAGCTAACCTTCCCGTAACCTCCCTGTGGAAGGATGATGCGTGTTCTTTGCCGCTCCTCCAGCTACTGCAGCCTGGAAGCACCACCATGTCCGATCGGGCTTCGAGGTCGCCTACTTTCACGTTCTCGATGACGGCTTCCGCATCGAAGGATGCACGACCGCCATCGAGAATGGCCAGACCTGGACTGTCGACTACGAAATCCAACTGGCTGCGACCTGGACGGCCCGCAGCGGACGGATCGTTGGCCGCTCGGTCTCTGGGTCGTATTCCACAACGCTCGAAACAGACGGCGCGGGACAATGGCAGATCAATGGTGCACCCGCGCCCTACCTGGACGGCTGCTTCGATGTGGACCTGGAATCCTCGGCACTGACCAACGCCCTGCCGGTGCGGCGAATGGGCCTGAGGGTCGGCGAACACTCTGCCGCCCCGGCAGCGTATGTGCGAGCTCTGGACCTCGCGGTCGAGCGGCTCGAGCAGACTTACGTTCGCGGCAACGACCAAGACTCCCATCAGCGCTATAACTACATTGCTCCTGCTTTCGGGTTCACGTGCCAGCTGATCTACGACCATTCCGGCCTCGTCCTCGACTACCCCGGAATCGCCGTTCGCGCCGGATGACCCGCCCTGGATCCGTCCAACCCGCGTGGCGAGCAGCAGCTCCGCCCGCCCACTGATCTCCTCGGTTCACAAGCGCAGCGTGGTCTGCACTGCGTAGGCCGCCACGACCAGGCCGGTGATGCCAAACACCGCGGCCAGGTACGAGTCTACGATTTCTCGGCTGCCGCCCATTCGGGCCAGTAGGTCACGAAATCTGCTGATTGGTGTGGCCGACTGTTCCTGCAAACCCTGGCGTTGGTTGATGGGCAGTCGTGGCGGGTCAACAGCAGTCGTCGCCGCGCCAGGATTGGATGCCTTCCCATACCGACCAGCCGGCGATTGCCAAGCCGACGGCCGGGTCGATCCACCAGCCGCTGGGCCAAGCTGCAATGACCGCGAGCCCGGTCAGGACGGCGGCAGCTTGGGTGGCGCACAGGTAGTTCTGCACACCCTCACTTGCGGTGGCGCCGGAGCCCAGGCGAGCGCCGAGTCGTCGCTTCGAGAACCCGAGGACGGGCATGACGATAAGACTGGACGCGGCGATAGCCATGCCTAGCACGCTGACCACGGCCCGATGGGCGGTGACCAGGTCATGGACCGCTTGTACAGCCACGTACGGGGCAAGCAGCCAGAAGCTGACTGCGACCGCCTTCTGCGCGGTGTGTTCGGCGGTCTCGGACAGGGTGCGCGCACCGGTGAAGCGCCACACGACAATGATGCTGGCCAGGCCCTCCACAACGCTGCCCAAGGCCCAGCCGATCAGGGCGATCGAGCCGGTTGCGGATCCTTGCCAGACACCGATGACACCTTCGATACCCATCCATACCAGCGAGAACCAGGCCAGGGCTCGGGCCCACCGGGTGGCCCGCAGCCAGCCCGCATCCGTGGCGACCGTGGCGCCACTGCTAGTGCAACAGTCCCCGACGCGCGCGGCGGCTGTGTTGCGGGTGGAGTCGGTCACGACGGTTACTCCTGTGGGCAGGGGTGGGTGCCGGTCTCGTGATGGGCTCGGCCGGAGACGACGGCTAACCGCACTCCACAGCCTCCACATCCGCACTCATGCTCAGATGACAATGTAACGTGGGTGGGATGCCCGGACCAACCAGTACTGCCCACCAGTTGGTACAGGCAGGAAGGATTGGTGGAACACGGCGGGTTCCTCGGCGAGCTGTTCGACTAAGTCACCGCACCGGTTGTTTAATCGCCGGTCGATCAGGGGTGAGAGTCGGGCGGCGTGCTCATTAGGCATACGATGCGCAACTCGACGTCTAACCTTAACTCTAGGGTTAGAGAATGTGGTGAGATGCTCGTTGAAAACAGGATGAAGGCAGCCGATGGAGCTCAAGGTCAAGCCGAGCTTAAGTGATCCAGAGCAGGTAGACTTTGAACGGTCACGCATAATCACGGTACCCAACGCGCTGAGTATGCTCAGAATCGCCGGAGTTCCGTTGTTCGTGTGGCTCATCGTGGGTCCTGCCGCCTACGAATGGGCCGCGGTTGTGCTTATGGTTAGTGGTTTCACTGATTGGTTAGACGGTTACCTTGCTCGTCGTCTGAGCCAAACCAGTCGGCTCGGGCAGTTCCTTGATCCGCTCGCTGATCGGCTCTACATTTTCGCGTCGCTGGTGGCGCTGCTTGTCTCTTCGATCACGCCAATTTGGTTGGTGGCCGCGATTGTGGTTAGAGATGTGTTGCTGCTATGCACAGGACCAATTTTGTTCCGCCGGGGGTACCGATCGCTAGCTGTGAACTTCGTGGGAAAAGCCGGGACGATGGGGCTACTCATCGCAATACCGATGCTGCTGTTAGGCGCATCGCAGGTACCGTTACATGCGGCGATAGCAATTGCCGCCTGGGCCTTCGCGCTGTGGGGAGTGGCGCTGTACTGGGTGGCTGCGGCACTGTACTTCACGCAACTACTTCAAATTATGCGCGGCACGCTTCCGTCAGCCTTGGGCTCATCAAACGGATAGCAAAAGACACCTGACCAGCTCTGATCCACGGCAAAGGAAAACCTATGGCACACACCTTCGCAACTCCACAGGAGCTGCGCTACACCCCAGAACATGAATGGGTAGCCCCCCCGAAAGACCTAGGAGAGAACAAAACGCTCCGGATCGGAATAACCGACTTCGCACAAGATGCGCTCGGTGACGTCGTGTACACCAATCTCAGTCCGGTCGGCACAAAGGTGATCGCCGGCGAGCCTCTAGGGGAGATTGAATCCACCAAAAGTGTCTCTGACATATATTCCCCGCTCAGCGGCGTTGTCACCAACCTAAACCCTGCGCTACAAGATCAGCCTGAACTGATAAACCGTGAACCTTACGGTGAGGGTTGGCTGCTTGAACTGCGCGTGGAAGAGCTGGCTGGTATGGACGCGCTGCTGGATTCCACGGAGTATGGCAAGCTAACAAGTAACCAAGCTCAGTAACGACAAGTGAGGCGTTTCACTATGGCCAGCAGCTCCGACCGCTCTCAGGAGCGGGACGCACCCCAGCTCGACACCACCTCCACTATGATGCTCGGTGCAATAGAGGAACTGGATTCCGACAGCGCTGCCGGCACGGAGAATGCTCAACACGCTGCGAGTCTGCCAGCTAATGCCGCGTTGCTTATTGTGCGTCGTGGACCTAACGCAGGCAGCCGCTTTCTGCTAGATAACGAGCTGACGAATGCGGGGCGGCACCCCGATAGCGATATTTTTCTCGATGATGTCACTGTTTCCCGCCGACATGCCGAGTTTCAACGTGAAAACTCAGTGTTTACCGTACGAGACCTTGGCAGTTTAAATGGGACATACGTTAATCGCGAGCGGGTTGAGTCAGCAACATTGGCCAGTGGAGATGAAGTTCAGATCGGCAAGTTCCGACTGAGCTTCCTGCTCAGTGCGGCCGCTGGGCGTGGCAGCCGTTCTGTGACGCGTTAATCCGGTTCGAGATGAGTACTACAAGAATGAACACGCCAGAGTGAACACCGAACGCGCAGCGGTGCCTTCGTGCTCCAGCATTGGTGAGGTACTCGCTGAGTTGCGCACCGATTTTCCGGATACCACGATCTCCAAGCTACGTTTCTTGGAGTCTGAGGGTCTGGTTGAGCCTGAGCGCACCGCCGCCGGCTACCGTAAATACTCTGACCAAGACATAGCACGACTGCGATATGTGTTAACGGCGCAGCGGGACCATTACTTGCCGTTGAAAGTCATTCGTGACCATTTAACCTCCATAGACCAAGGCGTGCTGCCGCGTGTGCAAACCACCCCATCTGGCAGTGAAACCGCTATCCCGCGAATTCTGCGAGCATTAGAGCCGCTCGCAGAGCTAAACCGACCGGATGAACCAGAGGTAATGCATCCGCAGGCAGCATCTAACCCCGAGGAGAGCCAGTCAGGTTTATTCACTCGTGAGCAGCTGGTGGTCCTTGCCGGAGTCGATGAGGAGTTGCTCGGGCTCCTAGAGCAGTTCGGCCTCATTGCCGCCGACCGTGACGGCGGCTTTGCCGAGCACGATGTCGAAATTGCGCAGGCAGCGGTAGGGTTGGCGGGCTACGGCATTGAACCTCGGCATTTGCGGGCGTTCCGTGGCGCCGCTGACCGAGAAGTCGGTTTATTCAAACAGGTCATTGCACCGTTGGTACGTCGAAGCAAACGACGAGACCTATCCCAAGTTGCCGAAGGTGACGGCGACCTGGCACGCAGTACAGCCACTCAGCTGTGTGCGCTCTCAGTGCAGCTGCATGCCGCACTGACGCGCTCGGCGCTCCGCCGAATCCTCTAACGGACGAGGGGCTCGTCGGAAGCAGGTGTTGCGGTGTGGGGTTCCTCCTAGCCCAGTGTAGGTTCGGAACAGACACAAGGGACTCGGCTAGATGTACGTGCACTAGATAAAAGTCCTACGTGCATACGACATAGCTGGTGTTTCAGGGCCTCTCAACAGCTGGAGCGGGAGTGAAAGAGCTCAACGTGGTGGGCGTTAGGGTCGAGCTGCCCTCTAATCAGCCCATTGTTTTGCTGAAGGAGGTCGATGGCGAACGCTACCTACCGATCTGGATTGGACCAGCCGAGGCCACAGCTATAGCGCTTGTTTGTGACCCCCCGGATCATCCCGCGGCGCGACCGTTGACGCACGATTTGTTCACCGACGTACTCAAAAAACTAGATGCGCCGCTGCGCAAGGTAGAAATTACTGAACTCACTGAGAACGTGTTTTATGCTGACCTGTTACTGGGTGAGGGGAAGCTTCGTATCAGCGCTCGGCCATCAGATGCCATCGCGCTCGCACTACGCGCTGACGCGGAGATTTTCTGCTCTGAAGAAGTGCTCAAACTAGCTGGAATCCTCATTCCTGAAGATCAGAAGGACGACCAGGAAATCGAGGTGGAGCGGTTCCGCGAATTTCTGGATAATATTTCCCCCGAAGACTTCGCCGGACCGAACGCTACTTCGTAACAATGTAAGCACCCATCCTGGTTTGACTACAATTTGCTCATGATATCGATTACGACTTCCTGCCATAATTACTGAACATGGCAAGGGCTATATGTGCCGCTAACGGCCAAAATAACTCCGACAGGTTGTGGCGGTGGGGACGAATGAGTGATGAAAAAGCGCCGGCTTTGCCAGACACGCCGAGCCAACAAGTTTGACCAGCGGGCAACCTACGAATACCGTCAATCAGGCTCGTCACTGATAGCAAGGAACGTCCGCTCTGGGCAGTCTCAGCGTTAGTTCGACGTAGCGCGAAACGCGAAAGGTCGTCAACACGTGAGCGAGCACCAACAGCACAACTCTCCGCTCGGGTATCGAGGCCCTACGGCTTGTTCAGCAGCTGGCATCACGTACCGGCAGCTCGACTACTGGGCGCGCACCAAGCTCGTTGAGCCTAGTGTGCGGGACGCGCGAGGATCAGGCTCGCAACGGTTGTACGCATTTCGTGACATTTTAGTACTTAAGGTTGTTAAACGCCTCTTGGACGCTGGAGTTTCGCTGCAAAATATTCGGACCGCGGTCAATCAATTGCATGCCCGTGGAGTTGAAGACTTATCGCACATCACGCTACTTTCCGATGGCACTACGGTGTATGAATGTACATCGCCGGAGGAAGTTGTTGACCTGCTGCAGGGCGGCCAGGGTGTATTTGGCATTGCGCTTGGCGGCGCATATCGCGAGGTCGAGGGCAGTTTGGCGCAGTTACCGGGAGAACGCGTTGATGGCGCCCCGCAACAGTCAGTCCCCAGTCAGGTTGGACTTACTGATGAACTGGCGGCGCGCCGGGCACTTCGCGCCAGCTAAAGCTCATAAGGCCTGGGGTGCGCCAGCGTTAATGGGCCCCTGTCCGTACAGCCCAGAAACACCGGACGGCATACTGCAACGGTGACCACTTTCATGCCGTTGGAGAGCTCATTCGCAGACCGTCATATCGGCCCTAGCCCAGCCGATCTAGCCCACATGCTGCGCACCGTTGGTTATGACTCGCTATCGGAGCTGATGGTCGCTGCTTTGCCGCCAGCAATCATTGAGTTAGGTTCTAGTGAGGCTGCTGGACTACCCGAACCAGTCACCGAGTCGGCCATGCTAGACGAGCTGCGTCACATTGCGAACCGTAACCGGGTTACGGTGCCGATGCTCGGCCTGGGGTACTACGGAACGCACACGCCAGCGGTGATTGCACGCAACGTTATTGAAAACCCCGCGTGGTACACGGCCTATACGCCATATCAACCAGAAATCTCACAGGGACGACTGGAAGCCCTGCTGAACTTTCAAACCATGATTTCACAGCTCACCGGTGTCGCGGTTGCGGGCGCGAGCATGCTGGATGAGGCCAGCGCAGCAGCCGAAGCCATGACTTTAGCTAGGCGAGCCACACGTGCGGCAGACTCAGCGGCTTTCGTAGTGGACTCGGATGTGCTGCCGCAAACCATCGCGGTGCTACGAACCCGTGCTGAACCGCTGGATATTCCCATCATCGTGGCTGATCTGCGTAACGGCCTACCGGCCGGAGAAATTTTCGGTGTGCTCATGCAATACCCCGGCGCCTGTGGCCGAGTTGATGACCACACGGCGATAGTGTCGGCAGCACATGAACGCGATGCGCTGTGCATCGTAGCCGCGGACTTGTTGTCGCTGGCGCTGCTGCGACCGCCGGGCGAGATAGGCGCGGACATAGTGGTCGGCTCCGCACAGCGATTCGGTGTGCCACTGGGGTTCGGCGGACCCCACGCGGGTTATCTTGCCGTGCGGGAGTCGCTGACGCGATTCTTGCCGGGCCGCCTGGTTGGAGTGTCTCGAGACGCTGCCGGTGAGCCCGCGTACCGGTTGGCATTGCAGACTCGTGAGCAGCACATCAGACGCGAAAAAGCCACCAGCAACATTTGCACTGCTCAGGTTCTCCTGGCTGTGGTAGCCGGAATGTATGCGGTGTGGCATGGCCCTGAGGGGCTAAGGGCCATCGCGCGGCGCACCCACCAGCACGCTCTGACGCTTGCAGTTGGTCTGCGCGTCGGCGAGGTCACAGTAGAGAATGAGTGTTTTTTCGACACTGTGTCGACTCATGTGCCGTCACGGGCAGCACTGGTCGTGGCCGAGGCCGATCGGCTAGGGATCACCCTCCGATTAATTGACGCTGATCATGTGGGAATCGCCTGTGATGAGACAACGACGTTGGAACACTTGCATGCGGTGTGGCAGGCCTTCGACGTGACTGCGGTTGATCTGGTCGCACTCGATACCAGCCCATTGTTGGAAGCATTCGATCGCGGCAGTGCGCCGTTGACACATCCCGTTTTTCAGACATACCGCTCTGAGACTGCGCTTATGCGATATTTGCGGCGGCTCAGCGACTCCGACTACGCACTCGACCGCGGCATGATTCCGCTGGGCTCATGCACGATGAAGCTCAATGCTGCCGCCGAGCTAGCCCCGATCAGCTGGCCTTCTTTCGCCGCGATTCACCCCTTTGCTCCGACCGAGCACACGGCCGGCTATGCCCAGTTGATCGGTGAACTGGAGCAGTGGTTAGCGGTGCTCACCGGGTATGACGCAGTGAGCGTGCAGCCCAATGCAGGCTCACAGGGTGAGCTTGCGGGTTTGCTTGCTATCCGGGCCTACCATCGTTCTACGACACCATCGCATGAGCCGCCGCGTGATGTGTGCTTGATCCCGGCATCGGCACACGGCACAAACGCGGCGTCGGCGGTGATGGCCGGCATGCGAGTGGTGGTGGTGGCCTGCGATTCCAAGGGAAATGTGGATCGAGCTGACCTTGCGGTCAAACTCGCTGAGCACGGCCAGGCGTTAGCGGCGCTGATGGTCACCTATCCGTCTACTCACGGTGTCTACGAAGACTCGATCGACAGCATCTGCGAATCCGTGCACCAAGCCGGCGGGCAGGTCTATGTGGATGGCGCAAACCTTAACGCGTTACTCGGATACGCCCGACCGGGACGCTTTGGCGCCGATGTCAGCCACCTGAATCTGCACAAGACGTTCTGCATACCGCACGGCGGTGGTGGCCCAGGTGTGGGACCGGTGGCCGTACGATCGCATCTAGCGCGGTATTTACCTGGCCATCCCCTCCAGCCACAAGACCCAGCCTTTGGGGGCGCAGGCCCAGTAACAGCCGCACCCTGGGGTTCAGCCGGGATTCTTCCCATCGCCTGGGCATACATCCGCATGATGGGGGCAGCGGGTCTGGCGGCGGCTACCGGCACAGCAGTGCTAGCGGCGAACTATGTTGCATGTCGCCTCAAAGAACACTACCCGGTGCTTTACACGGGGCGAAACGGTTTGGTCGCTCACGAGTGCATTTTGGATCTACGCCCGCTCACTCAATCTGTCGGGGTAACAGCCGAGGACGTGGCAAAGCGGCTCATCGACTACGGTTTCCACGCTCCCACCATGTCGTTTCCGGTACCCGGCACGCTGATGGTGGAACCCACTGAATCCGAAGATTTGACTGAGCTCGATCGTTTTATTGCCGCAATGATCGCGATTCGCGCTGAAGCTGACCGGATTGCGGCAGGGGAGTGGTCGCTGGAGCAGAGCCCGCTGCGCAACGCTCCCCATACCGCGGCGATGCTTACCGGGCCATGGCCCTATCACTACGAACGGCAAACTGCAGTGTTTCCGCTCCCCAATGTGACCGGCGGTCAACCGAGCGCTCGGGCAGCCAAATACTGGCCGCCAGTCAGACGGATCGATAACGCCTATGGGGACCGGAATTTGGCCTGTTCGTGTCCTCCCGTCGCCGAACTCGGGGCATAGCAGTCTTGCCAAGTTAGGAGAACTTGTGGCAAAAATTTTTATCGCGCCACATCTTTAGGGTTCCATCTCTCACTCCATGCCCTATGCTCTTCGAGCATGATGGACAGCGCCCCCGCAGTTAAAGCTGTTGCCGCCAATGGGAATGACGCCCCGCTCGTTGAGCTCAAAAATGTCAACAAGTATTTCGGCTCGGTGCACGTCCTCAAGGACATTGACCTAGTCGTGCGCCGAGGCGAGGTCGTGGTGGTTATTGGCCCCTCCGGCGGCGGAAAGTCGACCTTGTGTCGCACGATCAACCGGCTAGAGTCCATCGATGAGGGAACGATCCTCATTGATGGGCAACCGTTGCCTATCGAGGGAAAGGCCCTGGCCAGACTCCGTTCTGAAGTCGGCATGGTGTTCCAGTCGTTTAATCTTTTCGCTCACAAGACAATTCTTCAAAACGTCACGCTGGGTCCGACTAAAGTACTCAAACTTTCCAAGGCGCAAGCCAAGGAAGAGGCTATGAGACTGCTGGAACGCGTGGGTATTGCTCATCAGGCGGAGAAGTATCCTGCCCAACTCTCGGGTGGCCAGCAGCAGCGCGTGGCTATCGCTCGAGCGCTTGCTATGCACCCCAAAGTAATGCTTTTCGACGAGCCAACCTCAGCACTGGATCCGGAAATGATCAAAGAAGTACTCGACGTCATGACAGACCTAGCCCGCGAGGGCATGACCATGGTTGTGGTGACGCATGAGATGGGGTTCGCGCGTAACGCGGCAAACAGAATCGTCTTCATAGCCGACGGCCAGATCGTAGAGGAGAACACGCCGGAAGAGTTCTTTACCAATGCGCAGAGTGAACGTGCGAAGGATTTTCTTTCCAAAATCTTGGTCCATTAATCCTCGAATTTCCTGATTCTTCAGAAGAAAGTATAGGTAACGGGCGTGCGAAAAGGTCGATATGGCGCGGCGCTGGCCGCTTTAGCTGCAGTGGCTGTGTTACTCACGGCGTGTAGTACCAAAAAAGACTCAAGTGTGGTCGAAAGGGCCAAGGAGAACAACAAGCTCACCATCGGGGTGAAGTTTGATCAACCAGGGATTGGATTGAAAAAACCCGATGGCAGCGTAGAAGGCTTCGACATAGACGTCGCAACGTACATCGCTAAACAGCTTGGTGTCGATGCCAAGAACATCGCGTGGAAGGAAACCCGGTCGGTCAACCGCGAATCATTCCTCCAAAATGGCAACGTTGACCTGGCGGTGGCAAGCTACACGATTAACCCGAACCGGAAGAAGAAGGTCGGCTTCGCTGGACCGTACTACATTGCCCATCAGGACATTATGGTTCGCTCGAACGACAACTCAATCCAGTCGTTTGCGGATCTCAAAGGTAAACGGCTATGCCAGGTGGCCGGTTCCAATTCCTGGGAGAACATCACCCGAGGCACGAATAAGCTGAACCAGAAGCAAGACGTCGTTCTCTTTCCGGCTAATAGCTATGACGAGTGCATGACAAAACTCAGAGGTAAAAGCGTGGATGTGGTCTCCACCGACGACGTCATTCTTGCGGGTTTCGCGGCTCGAGATCCACAGAATTTCAAGGTTGTCGGCGCACCCTTTACGGATGAGAAGTACGGCGTCGGCATGAAGAAGGGCGACAAGAAGTCCTGTGAGGCCGTCAACATGGCCATAAAGAAAATGTATGAAGACGGCTCGGCTCAACGCTTTCTGGAAAAGAACTTTGGGGCCGCAAAGTTCAAATATGCGGACACTCTGCCTGCCTTTGAGCCGTGTAGCTGATTTCGTGCGGCGTGTGGTGCTGGTGAGTTCCGTTAGGTCTCACCAGCACCCATCCAACCGGTGGGATGGTTATGGACTGGAATAACTTCTACGACAAGCTGCTCAACTTTGGGCCGTTCCTCGAACATAGCAATGAAATCTGGTCCGGCTTCTTGGCCACTATCCGACTATCTGCGATGGCCGCGGTACTGGCGTTGGTCCTCGGCACACTCCTCGCGGCAATGCGTGTCTCACCTGTTTCGGTGATGCGTGCCACCGCGACCATGTACGTCAACACGTTACGCAATACGCCGCTTACCCTCATTCTGTTGTTCTGCGGCCTTGGGCTTCGGGACACACTCGGGTTTATGGCCCAGGCAGCCCCTACGGTCAGTGGCTATTGGCTAGCGGTCGCCGGGTTGTCCGCCTATACCGCGGCGTTTGTCTGCGAGACGCTGCGGTCGGGCATCAACACGGTGCCGATCGGTCAGGCCGAGGCAGCCCGATCAGTGGGGCTGCCTTTCTCGCAATCTCTGCGCCTGGTGATACTCCCGCAAGCATTTCGCGCAGTGATTGCACCGCTGGGAAGCGTGCTCATCGCCATGATCAAGAACACCTCCGTGGCGCTAGTGGCCGGCTACTTTGAAGCAACCGCAACGATGAAGCAACTGTTCGACGATGTAGGCGCTACCGTGCCCCTATTTTTCGGGTTCGCGATCGGATACATGATCCTTACTTTGCCAACTGGGCTGTTGTTCGGTTGGTTGGCTAAGCGAATGGCGGTGACCCGGTGACAGAGGGTTCAGTGCGTATCCGGCAGCCGCGGAAACAACAGGGATCAGTGCTCTTTGACGCCCCTGGACCACGCGCCCGCTGGTTGAACCGGGTTCTGGGCGTCGTGACCGCGATCGTCGTGCTCGGTGTCGTAGGTTTGTTTGTCTGGCAGCTCGATAGGAAGGGCCAATGGGCTTGGGCACTATGGGAGCCATTTACTGAGGCCAAGGTATGGCAAAGCTTCATCCTCCCGGGGCTGAAGAACACGCTGAGCGCAGCGGTGGTCGCGGCCGCTCTCGCATTGGGGTTCGGCGTCATATTCGGTTTCGGTCGACTCTCTGAGCGTAGATGGATCCGGATGCCGTGTGGTGCCGCTGTGGAATTCTTCCGCGCGATTCCAGTTCTCATCATGATCTTCTTTGCCCAAGCCGGACCGCCGGTGATCGCGGATGCATTCAACCGGTCTATTGAGCCCATCTCGGCCTTCGAGGCGGTCGTGATCGGCTTGACGCTCTATAACGGTTCTGTGTTCGTCGAAATTTTCCGAGCAGGTATCCGTGCGATACCAGCGGGTCAAGCCGAGGCCGGGTATGCGATCGGACTTCGTAAAAGTGCTGTAATGCTGCGGATTTTGCTACCCCAAGCCGTTACCACGATGATGCCAGTCATCGTGAGCCAAGTCGTGGTACTGCTCAAGGATTCCGCACTTGGCTACGTTATCGCCTACGAAGATCTACTCAATGCTGGTTTTGTGCAGATCAAATCTAATTTTAACAATCTGATTCCCGCGGCGATAGTAATTACCGGCATCTACGTGGCCATTAACCTGACAGTTAGCTATTTAGCAGGCTGGCTTGAGCGTCGTAGTCGACGTAGCCGTAAGAGCGCTGCTGTCCCGCTCCCAGCTGATGCCAGCGCGCTTCTGGCCACTCCTTTCAGTAAGGGGCCGAGCATATGAGATGCATAATCAGCGATGAGGGATCGATGTAAGGAAATCCCTCATTTCAAGGTCTGGGCGTGGGGTAGCTGACGGACAGCGCAGGAGGCCAGGGGGATCACAGCCGCGATCATGTAGATGATGCCGGCGATCATGGTCAGGCGGAAAGCGCCAAACGTTTGGGCAAGCGGACCGACGCAGAGTTGGCCGATGGGGATCGAGGCGAAGGACAGTAGATTGTCATAAGACGAAATACGTGAGAGCGCATGCGAGGGAACGTGTTCCTGCAGTGAGGTATCCCAGCTGATGCCTAGTGCCGAGGAACCCAGCCCAGCGAGAAAGGCGGCGGCGATTAGCCAGGGGGTATGCAGGTGTGCGCCGAGCGCAAGCAGAGGCAGTGCGCCGAGTGCACCCATCAATAGCCCCAGCCGCAGTAGGTGCCGGACCACCATTCTATACATCAGCGCGCCCATGACCAGCAGGCCGATGCCGCGGGCGCTGAGTACAAATCCCCAGGCCGCCTCGCTACTGATCTGTTTGGTGAGCTCGGGCCCCAAAATTTGCCACGTGCCGGTTTGCACCAGGTTCACCAGGCAGAAAGACACGGTCACTACCCACACCCAGGGAGTGCGGCAGAACTCGGCCCACCCGTAGCAAATGTCAGTCAGCATGCCGGTTAGCATCGTGGCCGATCGGGGCCGAGTCGCGCTTGTAGAGAGGGACAGACGGGCGAGGCAACCAGCCGCAACTAGGTAAGTCAACGCGTCGAAGGCGATGGCCGGACCGCTGCCGACTATCACGACGAGCACACCAGACAGGCTCGGCCCAAGGATCTTTGTGGCGTTGCGCACCGACCCCAACAGAGAATTCGCCTCCTGGAGCTGGGTCTTGTCGACGAGCTGGGGTACAACCCCGCGTAGCGCCGGCATGGTAAACGCGGTAAGTACACCGTTGATGAGCTCCAACGCGGCCACGAAGAACAGAGAGTAGTGACCGGTCAGCAGTAGCAGTGCGACGCCACCCTGTGTGAGTCCTGAGCCCAGGCTGCCAGCCACCAATACAGTCCGTCGCGAGAACCGATCGGCCACGGCCCCGCCCACGAGTAGAAACGCTAGCAGCGGCAGCATATGAGCAGCGAGAATGATGCCGAGGTCGCTGGCGCTCCCAGAGGCGTCCAGAACCGCGAACGCTAGCGCGACCGGTGCCATCGAACTGCCGAGCAGGGACACCAGCTGCCCGGTGAGGAACCAGCGAAAATCTTTTTGCCTGATCAGGGATGAGCTCACCGATCACAGTCTTAGCTCAGCGCCAGAGCCGGCGCTATAGTTTCGGCGGGAGGCGAAAGGTGACGCTGCTGCGACTAAGCTCGATGGCCCTTTCTCGCTCACGCTTCGCGCTCTCCCCACTCGCCGAGACTCTGGGGTCGATGATCGTATTGGGCAAGCCACACTCCGATCCGTGGCTAGGCTCCTGGCATGCTCGCCACCACGCCGGGTTCAACGTCATTCTCAACGCGGATCCGTTTGCCAAAGGCCTGGTTGGGTTGCTCGGCTCGACGAAGTGGCTGCCCCGCTTCGTCGCCATCCCGCCGCCGGGCGGCATGCATACCACGCTCACCTGCGAGCTGACGAACGTAGCCGGTGCGTCTGACGGGCAGGTGCGCAACGAGCTGGAAAAGTCGGTAGCGCACAGCTGGGCGCAGCACGATCTGGGCTGGTTGTCCCGTCAGGGGTGGGGGGCCAGAACAGCCAGTCTGTTGAACTTCGTGTGGGAAACCTACGTGTCCCCGGACTGGCCGCGCCGGCGGGCGCTGCTAGAACGAGACGTTACCTATCGGGCGGGGCTACTAGCTGCTTACGGTTGGCCTCGCGCCCTGCAACACATGAGCCGTCGAAGCGCCTGGGTCGGCACCGACGCGATCCGCTTCAGCAACCAAACCACCCCAGACCTCGTCGTTGACGACGAGGGAATGCTGTTCGTGCCGGTCAGCGTGTCGAGCGGCTCATGGCTGTGCCAGGCACCCCCAGCGCGGTACGCGCTGGTCTATCCGGCGCGCGGATTAGCCTCGGGCGCGCCAGAGCGGCCGGATGGTGCCTTGGAGCGGTTGATCGGCACCGGCCGCGCAGCAATTCTCTACGAACTTGAACGCCCAGCTACTAGCAGTGAACTCGCCGCGCGGCTCGGCCAGTCACTCGGCACTATCGGAGGCCACCTAGCTGTACTACGCAACGCAAACCTGATCATTGGAACGAGAGTCGGCCGACGTGTAGTTTACCGGCGCACTGAGACCGGCGATCGGCTTGCTAATCAGCGCGAAGCTTGTGGTGGTTAGGATTTAACTGTGCGTCCCCCATGGCGTTGGACCAGTTCTGGGGCGGCCAACCTTCGATTTTGCGCGACATCTGCGGTTGTGACTCCGAAGAAGCTAACGCCCGGTTGTCCAGCGAATCGTGAGTTTTTCGCTGGACAACCGGGCGTTAATGCAGACGTAGTGATATTTACCGCTACGTCATCCTCCAAGACAGTACTCGTGCAACCGACTACGAAATCAGGGTTACTTGGATAGCTCTCGTTTGGGTGTGGCGATGAGTACCCCTAAGGCAACCATGCCAACGCCTAGTGCAAGGTGGAGCCAATTGTCGGCAGTGTTAAGAGGTACGAAGTTTGCGGCACTGTCGTAGTCAACGACCAGGCCATAGACCCACAGCACCAGGTAGATGGCGCCGCCTCCGATAAGAAAGGTACGGGCGCCGCGCAGAGTACTCGCCATTGCTAGGCCAGCTACCCCAAAGGCCGCATGCACGAGATTATGCAGAATCGATACTTTGAATAGACCCAGTAGCATGGCTGAGGAATTGTGTCCAGCGAAACTAAGTTGGTCGTAATGGGTAGTGATCCCAGGAATGAAACCAGCGATGCCCACCAGCAAGAACACAGCGCCCACTCCTAAGGCAACAAGTTGCCCTAGCTCGCGATTTTTAACATCGGTATTCTGCAGCCGAGTCATGATTTCTCCTTCGTGATGCTTTGTGTGGGAACGAACATTGATGCCTGAACATCAATGTATCAATTATGTCGGATTTGGTACCCAAACGAAAGAAAAAGATGCGCGCCGTGTGCACATCTTTTTCTTTTTGAAGCTGAAAATGTTTTTTTCGGCTTCACGGCAATAGTCTGCACCTGAGCTGAGCTCGTGACGATGGGAATTCAGTAAGCCTTCACGCCGCGGCATGGCATGGTTCAGGTCGCGCAGGCGCGACCGAGCGGCCGTCGGGCAGTAGCTCGCCGGTATCGTCGAACACAATGACACCGTTGCACAGTAGATTCCACCCTTGCTCAGGATGGAAGGCCACAATGCGAGCGGCTTCTCGATCAGCTGCAGCGGAAGCCGGACACAGTGGTTGATGCGGGCACATGATGTGCGCTCCTAGTACATAGCTGGTGTGTGGTTTCCATCACACACCATATTGTCTCGAAAAAGCTGCCGTAGCGGTACAAGACAGGCATTTAGGGGATAACGAAATGGATACTTGGTCACCAGCAGGTGCCAATCGGTGCTGGCTTGGGCCAACCTGAATGGTCACGTTGGTGGAAGTCGCGCGCTGGGAGTGGCAGCTCCAGGATGGCGGCGATCCCGCGCAACTATTGCAAGACTTCGTCATCTCGCAAGGTTTCTCCGCTCAGCAACTAGTGTTGCTGGGAAAAGGATACAACGCCGCATTGGGGGGCAAGCGGTGCCACCGACGTGCCGCGCTATTATTCTCCGCCGCGGGTGCCGCGGTGATGGCCGCAGCTCGGTTAGGCTATGCGGCTAGACAAACCGCCACATCCAATCCTGCGTCATTCAACCCAACGCCACAGCTCCCCGATGTTGCGGTCGTGGTCTACGACGCGGCGCCAGCTCGTAGTGGCACGGCGGTTGTTGGCAAGCCACGTGGAGGTTACCGCATCGGTGCTTGGAAATCCTCTTGGAGCTCAACTGAGTACAAGCGGGCTATAGAGCATGTGCGCAGCGCGATTGCTGATGGGCAGGTGTATCAGGCCAATGTTGTGGGGCATCTCAGCGCGTCCTACGAGGGTGATCCCAGCGCTGGCCTGCGCGCCGTGTCAGAGCTTCCTGGGGCACGGTTTGGTCAGCTGTTGAGCGGGCACGGCTGGGCGGTAGCTATGGGTTCACCCGAGCTGTTAGTGCGAGCTACCAATGGAGTGGTAACTACCAAGCCAATCAAAGGCACCCGTCCTCGCACAGCCACGGGGCGCCGTGAGCTCGCGACTTCGGCCAAAGAACATGCCGAGCACATCATGATCGTGGATATGGCTCGCAACGATGTTGCTCAAATAGCCACAGTTGGCTCTGTGGTTGTGCGGGAGCTTTTCGTCGCACAACCGTGGTGTGATTTGTGGCAGGCCGAATCCACGGTTGAAGCGGAGCTGCGACCAGACGTGGGTATCGCTGATCTCCTGAGCGCGCTCTGTCCTGCCGCTTCGGTGACTGGGGCGCCCAAACTTGCTGCTCTGCGATTGCTCAATGAACTGGAGCCGGTTGGTCGCGGGCCCAGCATGGGAGCCATAGGTTGGCTTACTAGCACGAAACTCGAGCTAGGGGTGAGTATCCGCACGCTGGCCGCAGTTGATGGTCGGTTTCATCTATGGGCTGGTGGCGGTATCACGTGGGGGAGTGACCCGGCCGAGGAGGTTGCGGAAGCTGAAGCAAAGTCTCTGCCTATTCGTCGCATCTGTACCCTTTTGGGCGGCAATGGGGTACACTGACACATCATGTAGTGGCCACGGCGCAACCTCGCCCCGACTGATTGTTTTTCCACAGGATTGCCCACAGGACGATCCCCAGCTCAGCCGCGCCTAGCATCGGCGCGCTGTGGATAATTCGGATATGTAAAACGCTGCCCTGGCAAGGACTTATTAGCGTAGATTCGTCGCATGAGCGCGATGAATCCAGTAATGAGCGGTTTACGGTCTAACCGACTTGGCCCGCTTGGCCGCGTGATTAACGCGATGCGCCCGCATCCGCTTCGAAAAGAAGCTAGGCAGGAGATCATCGCGCTTCAGAATGGGCTCCAGGCGTTCGCCGCACGATACGGCCTCGAGGACTCATCAGGGGCTGTGGGGGAGCAGACTACGAGCTCTGGTGCTCCGCCAATCGATCACGAACTCAACGAGCAGCTGCGCGTCGTACTCGAGCAAGCGTGCGCCTATTTAACAGAACTGGAGACCGGCAAGCTCCCGCGTGAAGTTCCCGATTTCGCGCAGCTAGTCGCAGATCTCGAGGATGGCGGCTCGGGGTCGCCCGCAGGGTTGACGGCTCGGGCCGAACTTGCCGGCTTGCTTCGGAAAATTGACCAACTGGACAACTCCTGGCTCACGGAAGCTCGCCGGAATCGACGAGGTCGCAAACTATGGGCGGCCCGAGACGTCAACCGCGACAACATTGATGACGCGGTGCAGCGGCGGCGAACCGAACCTGAGCCCTTAGCCAGGTCACAACTTTCTAGTGCACCCGATTTCACTGAGGCTACCCAAGCGCTGATGGCACAGGCCACACAACGCAGGAATGACCTTGCGTCGCAGCTGAAGCGTGAGCAAGCAAAACTCGAGGCTGAACGTGACGAGCGCGATGACGAACCTCCAATCGGTTATACAGCATTTTGGAATCGTTACGGCCACGAGGTAACACTGCTCCTTATCGCGCTGGAATACGTCGGAGAGGGTGTCGAAGTCACCACACCAGCGGCGGCCGCCGAACTGCTACACCTGCCGCCTAACGTGCCACCACAGCAGATTCTGGAACGGCTAAGAAGCGAGTTCGAGGGGCGCTACCTGCCGTTTGGCACAGACTATGACGTTGCAATACTCGAGGCTGTGGCGTCCGGTATGCCCATCGCAGACGCTGTTTTGTTGTCTCAAGAACATGTACTCAAAGCCAATGGGACTCTCAATACCGCCGCCATGAGGGAACCCGAACTAGCCATACGGCCTCAGGCAGCCGTGCTGGAGCATGGGATCCCGCCAAGCATTCAGGAACGTGCGCCATGGCGTGCGGTAAATCCGCTAGAGATCGCTCGCGCGGCTCGTAACATGCCCGCACCTCAGCGGTCACTAGCGGATAGTGCTGGTGGGGGAGACTGACATAGCTTTGCCTTTAGGCGTGCCAGGGTAGGCTAAGTGACACAAGCTTGATCGCGCTTATCACATTGCTATCGAGGAGATTTCGGTATGGCATCTGAGGTTAATGGAACTTTTTTTATCGGGGGAGATCTAGAGGTACGCCGACTCGGCTTTGGCGCTATGCGGCTGACGGGTGAAGGTATTTGGGGCCAACCTCGTGATCGAAGGGCGGCAGTTTCAACCGCGCGGCGCACGGTAGAGCTCGGCATCAACTTCATCGACACTGCCGACTCGTACGGACCAGGTGTCAGCGAGGAAATTCTCGCAGAGGCACTGTATCCATATCCAGAAGGTTTGGTCATCGCGACAAAAGCGGGCCTAGCTCGGACTGGGCCCGACCAGTGGGAGCCGTTGGGCCGTCCTGAGTATCTACGCCAGCAGGCGGAGCTGAGTTTGCGCCGGCTGCGGTTGGATCGCATCGATTTGTTTCAGTTGCACCGTATTGACCCCCAGGTTCGACTGGAAGACCAGCTGGGCGCGTTGCGTGAGTTGCAACAAGAGGGCAAGGTGCGGCACATCGGGCTGTCGGAGGTCTCAGTGAAGGAGCTCAAAGAAGCACGCAGCATTGCCGAAATTGTCAGCGTGCAGAATCTGTTCAACCTCACTAACAAGCAGTCCGAGGACGTCTTGGAGTACTGCGAGGCGGAAAACCTAGCCTTTATTCCGTGGTTTCCCATAGCTAGCGGTCAGCATGCTGGTCCCGACAGTCCCATAGCTGATATCGCTCAAGAAGTGGGTGCTACACCTAGTCAAGTTTCACTGGCCTGGCTGCTGCGCCGCTCTCCTGTGATTCTGCCGATTCCAGGCACGAGCTCCGTAGCGCATTTGGAAGAGAACACCGCGGCCAGCCGAGTCTCGCTCTCGGACGAGCAGTTTCAGCGCCTGTCGCAGCTGGCCTAACCAAATTCGCTTCGAAGGTAGTGGCCTAGTACTAGGCGATCATGCGGGTCAGGGCTGCTTGTAGTAGGTGAATGTGATTGTTATCAAGGCTGCCGATGGGTTTGTGGCCGATGAGTCGCTCGCAATCGATAGTGATGATTTGTTCAGTGATCGCGTAGCTCGCGGGCTTAAGGAAGGGCAGATCGATGGGCACACGGAAATCCAAATCTCGCGCACGAGTGGTCACTGGGACGACAAGGGTTACAGAGGTGGACAGCCGGCAATGAAAAGACGAAGCAACGATGATGCCGGGACGGCATAACGAGCCAAGAGGGCCTCAGCTTCGACTACTTGACATAATGTATATTATCGGCACTAGGTAACAGGTGGGGGGCGGGGCTCAAAGTTCGGCTAACCATGGATCCAAAATCCGTATTGGCAGGATTTGGGGTAGCCTAATCCTGATGCGAAGTCCGGCTAAAAGTATTACAGGCATAGAGCTTTCTCGACAGTTCTACGAGTCCGTCGTTCGACCTCGAATCACCGCGGCCTTGGGAGCAGTGCCGCATGCCGTGGCACTGCTGGGTGATGGCTCAGAAGTTTTAGGATTCGATGACGCCGTTTCTACCGATCATGACTTTGGCCCACGCTTACAACTGTTCTTGCCTCTAGAGTGTGACCCAAGCCCTTTAGCGGCGGTACTCAATGAACTTCCAGCTCAATTTAAAGGTTTCCCGGTCCGCTATCGAGATTCGGATAACCACGATGGCGATGTTCAACATCAAGTTGACATAACTACCGCGCCGGAATTCTTCATAGCGATTTTAGGCGTAGATCCTTCCACTGGAATGAGCTTAGGTAACTGGTTATCTACCCCTACCCAAGTTCTCGCGACACTTACTGGGGGTGAAGTCTTCTTCGACCCCACGAACCTTCTAGGCGATCGACGATCCGCCCTGCGGTGGTATCCCCCAAATGTCTGGCGTTACGTGCTTGCCAGCGCTTGGCTCCGCATTTCCCAAGGAGAATCGTTCGTGGGCCGAACTGGCGCAACCGGTGATGACCTAGGTTGCGCGCTTGTAACAGCGCAACTCGTTCGCGATTTGGTGCGCCTGACGTTTCTCATTGATCAACGATGGGCACCGTACACCAAATGGCTAGGACGGGCTTTTACCGAGCTGCCACACTCCCCCGGCGTCGCCCCGGCGCTGGCTACAGCGCTCACCGCCAGCACGTGGCGTGAGCGCGAAACGGCGCTATGCAACGCCTCTAGCGCATTAGGCGAAGCGACGAATCTGCTAGGTCTTGCCGAAACGGTCGACTCCACGCCACGCCAATTCCACACTCGAGACATTCGAGTTATCGGTGCGGAACGTTTCACGCAAGCACTCATCGAAGCGATCACAGATCGGCAGCTGCACAAACTCGTCAGCACGGTGGGTACACGAGCCGATGGCGTTTATCAGCTGTCTGGCGCTATTGACCAAATGAACGTCGATGTTCTTAACCGTCGCTCCCAATGGGCCACCATTGCACGAGGCCTGTGGTGAAAGCGCGAGCCGTTATCAGATTAATTTTAAGCTATGCGTCGCTACCGAAGCGCAGCACGAACCGGCGCTGCCAAGGTGTTTCTACAGCGCGGGGATGGTAGCGCTGGCGAACGCAGGCCACAACAGCTGCCCGAGTCCGGGCCTCTTCGAGTAGCTTCCGGGCTTCTTTCCGGTCGCTGGGAAGCCAGAAATCCGGCCACCGTAACCATCGGGCCTCCCATGAAGTGGGTGGCGGTTGCTTACCTAGCAGGTAAAGGGCGAAGGAAGGCGCTGGTCCGTCAGGCAACGGATGCCGCAGTCCTCGGCCGCGCACCAGCAAACCAGAGGGGAACTCCATGACTCCCGCGTTAGTCGAACACCACTTTTCGGTCACCTGGCGTCCTCTATCGAGGTGCAGATCATGGGCTCACCTCAGTAGGACAAAATTCCGCCTCAGCCGCAGCGGCAACAGACTCCCCCGCGGCCAACGCGCGCTGCTCATGGCTGAGACCACTTGTTGCCCAGCTTACTGAAAGCAGCGTCAAGCTCTTGACGTACGAGCCTGCTCGGGCCAAAGCGGCCGTCATGCTGGGAATGGGCGCTCCGAAGAGAGCTGGGAGGTCACCTCGCTTGCTGAGAAGTCAACGCGCGGAATGGGCGGTGTCGCAGTTTCGACGCGTCGGGGACTGCTTAGGCGGGAACGCTAGCGGTTTCGGCTTGCTTCGTGGGCAGGTTCAGCGGGGTGCTGCTGGGGCGGATGAGCACATATGCCAATAGTCCGGCCACTACTGCGGCGATCCCCGCGATCAGGAATACGGCGTGCAGGCCCGACAGAACAGCGTGGTGCAGGGCGGTTTCCAGCTGGTGACGGTCGGTGCCGGCGCTGGCCAGCACCTCCTGGGCTCGGCCGGCAGACAGTGCGTTTGCGAGCGGGCCCGGGTCGGGCAGTCCGGCTTCGGTGAGTGAGTTGGCGGCGAAGTGGGCGAATGCGCTACCGAGCGACGCGATCCCAATCGCGAAACCGAGCTGGCGGACTGTGCTTACCGCTCCCGCGGCCATGCCGCCGCGCTGTGCTCGAACCGCGCCCATCGCGGCGGACGTGAGGGTCGGCATCGCCAGGCCCACTCCGACTCCGGCCACGGCAAGCCCCGGCATGAGCCGGGGCCAGCTCGCGTCGCCAGTGAGCAGCAACGCGTCCAGCAGCGACCCCGCGCCGATCAACACCATGCCGACGGCGATGATCGGGCCTGCCGAGCGGTGCAGGTATCGGCCGATGCCTGCCGAGACCATGAACGATGCCCCCGCGAGAGGCAGGAACGTTAGCCCAGTTTCGATGGGCGACAGACCCATCACGGACTGCAGCCAGATCGTGGAGTAGGTCAGACCGGCGAACGCTGCGAAGGTGACAAACAACGAGGCGATCATGGTGCCGGTGAAAGCTCGCCCGCGAAACAGCGACAGGTCCAGCATCGGCTGTTCAGCTCTTACCTCGATCGCCAGGAAGGCGAGCAGTGCCACGGCCGCGATCCCGACCAGACACCACGTGGAAGTCGTGGCCCAGCGATGCTCGCCAGCCCGGATCAGGGCGTAGGTCAGGGACGTGACGAACACAGTGAAGGTGACGGTGCCGCTGAGGTCCACCCGTCGCCCGACCTGACGGACATCGACGGCCAGATACCGCACAGTCATGCCGATCGCCAGCACGCTGATCGGAAGATTGACGAAGAAGATCCAGCGCCAGGAGATCCCCTGCACGAGCACCCCGCCGAGCACCGGTCCGATGGCGGTCGCGGCTCCGGCGATCGCGCCCCAGATGCCGAACGCGGAGCCGCGGTCCGCGCCCTGGTAGGTGCTGTTGAGCAGGGCGGTAGAGCTGGCCATCATCGCCGCGGCGCCGACGCCCTGCACGGCGCGTGCCACGTCCAGGATGCTGGCGTTCGGGGCCAGCCCGCACGCCAGCGATGACACCGCGAACAGCGCCAGGCCGGCGAGGTATGCCCGGCGGTGTCCGATCAGGTCAGCAAACGAGCCGATTCCCAGTAGTAGCCCGGCCAGGGCAAGGGTGTACGCGTCGATCACCCACTGCAGGGAGGAGAAGGAGGCATGCAAAGCGTCCGCGATCTGTGGCAACGCTACGTTCACGATGCTCACGTCGATGAGCAACATGATCGTCCCGAGACAGATCGCTACCAACGGCAGCCACTTACGCACCAGCGCGGATTCCTTTCGACGGAGAGGGGCGAGATCACGGTGGACATGGTGAACGGTTGCGGCGTCGGGTTTAGTCGCCGGTAGATTCCTGAAGCAGCCAGAGCCGTCCGTCGGGATCTCGGACGGTCATCTCCTTCGACCCGTGATGGGTCTGTTCGAACGGAGTGACTACGTCGATTGCGGCATCGGGCTCAAATGAGTCCGCGGACGCGACCTTCAAGACGAGCTGCATCCCGGTCGGCTGAGCCTCAGGCACCTCAGCGATGAACAAGTACGGGCCGGGGCCGTTCCTCAGCATGCCTGAGCTGTGGTCCGTCTCGAACTCCAACTTGAAGCCGAGCGACTGGAAGAACTTGGCCGCCTTCCCCCAGTTGTGTGTCTCGAGGTACACAGCCTCGATGCCGTCTGTCGTCATGTCATTTCCCTTCTGAGTCAACGGTCGTTTCTGCTGTCTTCGCGAGGTTTCGCGAGGTATTGCCGTAGCGCATCGGTCACGAGGGCCGACAGCGACTGCTCGGTGTCGATCGCGTGATGCTTAACCTGACGAACCAAGTCGGTCGACAGATACACGTTGAACTGCTTGACGCTATGATCGACCACGACAGTATGCTAGCATGCTTGTACACTAGGTGGCTAGCTGACTAGTATTGGAGACTCCGAACCAGGGAAGGATGCAACGCCATGTCTGCTTACGCAGCTGCCACGCACGACCCAGTCATTGTCCGCGCCGACGCCGCTGAGCACTTACCCGAAATCGGTCACATTTTGCTCGCCGACGCCAGCGCCAGCAAGGGCGCGCTCAGTGCCCACCGCATCCAACTCGCACGTGGAGCCGACGGCGCTCTGCCTCACCGCCACAACGGATCTTCCGAGCTGTTCTTCATCATCGATGGAGCGCTGGACCTCCTCATCGAGTCAGAAATTGTCACCGCACGATCGGGAGACCTCCTGATCGTTCCGCCGCGCTCTGACCATGCGTTCCGGACGCATCCCAACAACACAGCCGATGCGCTGATCTTGATCACGCCCGGGATTGAGAGGTTCGACTACCTCCGCCACGTCGCCCGAATCCGACGCGGCGAGGCCAGCCGCGACAGCATCCTTCACGAACAAGATCGCTACGACACGCACTTCGTCCACAGCTCAATCTGGTGACCAGTCATCACGGGATGCCCTCCACAGAAGCCTGGCCGAGGCAGATCGTCCAATCGCAGGACTCAGGCGGGCCACTGCCCGATAGTCGAACCCCCACCGGACACGCCTCACCGCCCGTACGAACGAATCGTGAGCTGGACCTGCGATGTCTCAGATACGTAGTCCGATGAATTTTCACTGAGCGACGGCTAACCGTTACGCCCGCACAATCGGCGACGACCTCGCCGCGCTCAGCATCAAGCTCTCGTGGCAGGCAGGTCTACGACCCCACCGACCCGATAGGGAAGATGTTCTTCAACATTTTGGACGCCTTCGCAGAGTTTGAGGTCGACCTGCTGCGGATGAGAACTCGGGAGACATGGCCGTCGCGCGGGCGAAGGGCAGACTGTGCGGCAAGCAACCAAAACTCTCGGCGAAGCAGCAAACCGAACTGCGGCGCATGCACGGCACCGGCTACTTTGCACTTCGGGTCAGCTTCGGGAGTTTCGGCCCTTCACTGAACGCATCAACGGTGTGAACCGATCGGTCGGGCGCCTGAACCGTCAACCAGCAAAGTCCGCGCCTGGGCCCGCGACGCCGGGCTGCACGTGACCGACCGTGGCTGCCTTCGTCCTGAGATACTGGCGAAACGCCAACCAGTCGTAGAGAGCGCCGAGCCACAAGATCGCGAAAGCAACCAGCCTCGTTCGGTTGCCACCTTTTCGGTTCACCCCCACCCACCTCGTGCTACTCGAGCAAAGGGACCAGATTCGCTCCGCTGCTAAGGCGACCCCCTAATCATCGCTCCCAATGGGCCACCATTGCACGAGGCCTGTGGTGAAAGCGCGAGCCGTTACCAGATGGTTTTAAGGCTACTGACACTACGAGCAAATTCGTGAATTTTCCCATCTTTGGTAGCCAAAGGCACTGAAAGTTCCTGTGCGGTAGCGTACAGGATTCGGTCAGCCGGATCGCCATGGAAACCCACTTCACCAAGCAATGCTGCGCCAACTGCCGCCTGAGGAGTCAACGGTGCAAGCTCAATTTGTTCCTCGCGGAATAAGTCACGCATCCACGTATACAGCTCACGGTCGAGTTCAACACGGCCCTTCACAAGGAGCTCGCCGATCTCCCAACACGAGATCGGACTGATAAGTATAGTGTCAGCTTTAGCAATTTCACGTGCCACCCGATGAGAAAGGCGCCCACCACCAGCCTGCCACCACAGCACCACGTGAGTATCGAGCAGGATCACGCTGAGCGCCTGTATTCAGTATCTAACTCGGCTTCCCAGGCTTCACCTGAGGAGAAGTACACCAGGTCGTCTGCAGCGATCAGTCGGACGCTGCCCATTGTTGAAGCGTGTACTGGCTCATCCAAAGGTGCTAACCGAGCAACGGGGCGACCATACTTGGTCACGATCACAGATATTTTAGTGGCCTCAACCTGATCAAGAATCGCCAAACACTGTGTCTTGAACGTGCTGGCTTGAATCCTTCGCGGCTCCATAAACTATAGCCCCCTCTTTGAAGTAAGGGATAGTTTAGCATGAAATGGCTTATGACTATAGTCATTGGTTACATCTACCCTCATTAAACCAAATGCCAGAAAACCGAAATTCGGGTGAGAACAATCAGAGCATTAGACTGATATCTGTTAACTCCGCGACCTGATCAGCCGTATATAGGCGTGTACCGCCTGCTGGGTCGTATCAACCCCGAGCCGCTCACGAGCTTGTGCAAGTCGGCGGTTAGCGGTTCGTAGGGACAAAAATTCCGCCTCAGCCGCAGTGGCAACTGACTCCCCCGCGGCCAACCGTGACAGTAGTGCGCTCTGTTCACGGCTGAGACCGCTCTGCTGCCCAGCTTGTTGAGAAGAGGCGTCAAGCTCTTGACGTACGACCCCAATTCGGGTCAGAGCGGCCGTCATGCGGCCAGCCAGTTGCATGTTGGAGCACTGCACCACGACTCCAGCTCCACGAGCAGCCGCGGAGGCTACCACCGCAACTGCCTGTTGGTCCTCGGCGAAGCCGGTGACTACGAGTTTGCGTGCTGCTACGTCCCAGGGCTCCCTGGGTAACGCCAGACCCCGCTGCACACACCAGCCTGCGTTTGTTAGCTGACGCACTGCCGTAGCCGTTGCGTCCGCGGAGAGTGTCACTAGTAGAGGCACCGTCATGGGCCGCTACCCAGCGGGTGTTTTACCATGCAACCCCCTCTGCCATCGGACTGGCACCGTGAGAACTTTCCAGCATGCCAGTTTTAGCGCGTGCTGGTAAGGGTCAGTTCACAGCTCATCCGCAACTCGCGCTAGATGGCGAGATTAAAGTGCGCACTCCAATAAGGAATACTGCTGTACAACGCAGCGCATCAGGTCATGCGCTGCGAAAAAACTGTGGCATCAGGGAGCACGAGGAGCACAGGTTCATGAACACTCAGCAGGCCCGCCTGGTCGGTATCTGTGTCAGCTTTCTGCTTGCGATAATTGTCGGTACGTTGACTGGCTGGATAGCCTCTGATCGTAACTCTGACTCTGTGGTCACCCCAAACAGGGAAACGTCTACTACTCAAGCGCCTGCTACAAAGGACACTCCATCCAAGCTCCCACCCGTTCCGAGCGTGAAACCTAAAATCCTACCCAGCGTCGGACCTTCCAAATCCGATCCACCGCCGATCCCTAATGCCAGCCCACAGCCGACGGCTTCCGTCTCAACCCCGCCTTCACAGAGCAGCAAGACGGGGACGTCACCTCAGCAAACATCAGCCGCTAAGCAGCCTGAAACCGCGGCTACCACGTCGTCCACTCCTGCCAGCGCCGCGGCGAATTTTACTGGCGAGTTAGCTGGCTACACCACAGATGCAACCGGGGAGCCACTCTCTTCCTGGGTCTCCTTTTCACTCCCCGCGGCAGCGGTGAGCTTTTTAGGAGCACTGCTTACTGGATTGGCAATGGTTGCGTTGTTCAGCGCTGTTGCGCGTCGCAACCAGGCAGCACAAGCACGCTTGAGTGGTCTTGCACATCCCTCCCCTGCCGCTTCAGATGTCGGTTCTGCCGGCACCTACGTGCTATCCACAGCTGATTCCGTGGCTACCGTCGGATCGAGCCAAGAACGCGACCAGCTGGTGGAAACACTGATATACGTCCGCGATCGGGCCACCAGCAGCGCAATTAACGATCGGGTTGGCGCGGCGCTTAGTGCGGCGGGTGTTATTGAGCTGAACCCAACCGGGCAACGCTTCGATGCAACGTCTCATGAAGCAGGAGGCACCGAACCCACCGATAACCCTCAAGTACATGGCATCATTGCCGGTGTGGAAGTAGCAGGGTATGCCGACCGTGACGGTCGGACTTTGCGCGTACCGATAGTAACCGTGTACCAGCACAGCGTCGGACGGGCCAACGTGTAGGGAATATTAGATAGTTAACGGCTGTTACATAACTGAGGCACTTTGAGTAGTGCACCCTGAGCTTCACACTCACCGGGAGTGAACAGCATGGCGGATCGCACATTACGAGGTAGCCGGCTAGGTGCGGTCAGCTACGAGACAGATCGGCACACCGAGCTTGCTCCCCGTAGCGTCGGCGAATATCAGTGCCCACAGGGGCATCGCTTTACGGTGCCGTTTGCCGCCGATGCCGAGCTTCCCGCCACGTGGGAATGTCGAGCTGACGGCATGGTGGCTCATCTAGCCGATGGCGAAACGCCAGAGGACACAAAGCTCCGGCCAGCACGCACCCATTGGGACATGCTGTTGGAACGTCGCAGCATGGGCGAGTTGGAAGAAGTTCTCGCGGAGCGCTTAGAAGTGTTACGGGATCGGCGCGGACGGTAGGTACGCTGTTGAAGACATCAGAACGACCCGTAGCGGCTGTTCTTGCCGCGCCCATACTCATCGATGTTCGCGGCGATCGCTTCGACTCGTTTCTTGACCTAGCCGTATTCGGCTCTCAGCTTGGAACTGACGTGCTCAATACTAGAAATGGAGCACCAGCGGCGCTCATTGCGGTCGTGTGCTCGCCGCGCAGCCTTTCGAACCGGTGAGGCCAGCTGGGTCATAGTCCACATACGGTGGTCACCGTATGTGGACGCCAAAACGCTCATGTCTCACGGGGTGGCTCATCCTTGGGCAATTCAGAACGTTTAGGCGTAGGCTCCGGCGCGATGATGGTCATGTGCTCCGCCTCGGCAACGCCACCCTCCCCTTCCGGCTCAGTAACAGCCCGATCAGCCGTTTCACGCACCGAGCCAGATTCGCCCCGGTGCGAGCGTACCCGAATAGGCTCGTTGAGACGTTCGCTAACTGAATCTGGCATCCACCTGGTCAGCCGGCGTAGCGTCCTACGCGCAGCCCACTGCCTTACAGGCGACAGTAATAGCACGCCTGCTGCGATGCTACTTCCAAATCCTGGCAGGATGAGCAAACTCCCTGCTATTGCGCCCAGCAATGAGTCCGCTACCGCCGTGGGGGCATGAGCCGCGCTGTCCCGCTCGTGCAGTACGCGCCACGCTCGGCGTCCCTGGTAGCGCAGCACCCACATACCCGCTACCGCGGAAGCCAAAAGCAAAATTACCGTGGCGCTATTGCCCAACCACTTTGCTACCAGCACGATCCCAGTGATTTCAGCGAATGCTAGCAGTACGGCTAGCAATCCCGCGAAGCTTGCTAGCCGTCGCATACTTCATTCTCCAGCACGTTTACGGGGTTGTCCTCTAAGCAGCCGTGCAATACGACGCAGGCGGCCCTTAATTCCCCACAAAGTAACCAGCCACAGCGCCTCCAGCACGATCTTCGAGCTCATTTTGCTGTTGCCATGTTCCCGGTCAGTAAACGTTATCGGAGCTTCAGTAATAGTGAACCCGGCCTGGAAGGCGCGCCACGTGAGATCAACCTGGAAACAGTAACCTTGCGAAGCCACGGCTGAGAAGTCAATAGCATCTAGCACTGTTCGGCGATACGCTCTAAACCCACCCGTGGCATCCTTGACTTGGAACCCTAGGGCAAGCCGGACATATACATTTGCTAACCGTGACAACAGCAACCGGTGTTTAGGCCAGTTCAAGACTTGGCCGCCAGGCATCCAACGTGAACCAATGACTAGATCTGCGTTCTCTAGTGCGCTCAACAGCCGAGGTAGCTCCTCAGGCGCGTGTGAGCCATCGGCATCCATCTCGACAACCACGTCGTAGTTGTTCTCGCGCGCCCAGGAAAATCCGGCAATATAGGCCGCACCCAGGCCTTTTTTGCCTTCGCGGTGCAGCACGTGGAGTGCCTTGTCCTCGTTGGCGAGCGCGTCAGCGATCTCGCCGGTGCCATCAGGACTATTGTCATCGACAATCAGTAGTGCCACATCGGGCGCAGCCACGCGCATCCGCTGCGTGATCTGCGTAAGGTTCTTAGCTTCGTTGAACGTGGGCACCACAACGAGCACTCGCGCTGGTACTCGCTCTTGCGCGCTAGCAGCGGTTGCTGCCGAACCCGAGGCGGCCGCAGCTAGCGAGTGCAACGCTGGGCTCTCGTCTGTTGCTGGCTCAGCCTCGGAAACAGTAGTAGGTTGTTCCGCCAACACCATGGCATCTCCCTCTGAAGCTCGTAATTTCTCTCGGGCTGGTGTGGCATTGCTGGTCACTGAGGTTCGAGCCGCCACAAACGCCAAAACGATCGAGAAAGCAGCCAGCAACGACATGATCCAAGTTGGCCACGAGCCCACTTTTGTGGCAAGAGTACGCGATGGGTCAAGTTCTATTTCACGCAGCAATGCTGCGGGAGTAAATAGCTGCGTGGCGGCCAACACCACTCCTTGCGGCGAGACGATCGCTGAAATTCCGGTCGTCGATGCCATGACGGCGTACCGATGATATTCCACGGCGCGCAGCCGCACCATGGCCAGCTGTTGAGCGCTTTGGGCGGAACGACCAAACGTTGCATTGTTGGTTTGCACGACGAACAGCTGAGCTCCAGGCCTTAGCACATCGGCCGATAGCTGATCGTAGGCAACTTCAAAACAAATGACGTCCCCAATGCGGACGGGCCCCAGTTGGAGCAGACCGGGACGTTTCCCAGCTACGAAGTTCCGCCGCACGAGATCCACTTTGCCGCTGATCTGCCGGAAAAAGCTTCTGTAGGGCACATACTCGGCAAATGGCACCGGATGGCGCTTGACGTATTGCTCTCCTGGCCCGGTCGCTGGATCCCAAACGATGCCGGTGTTACGCAAAGTGCCCTGTGGACCGTCTAGCACCGCGCCGACCAAGATCGGCGCACCTATCTTGGCGGCCGCGCTACTGATCAGATCGGCGGCTGTCGGGTCTTGATACGGGTCAATGTCGGAGGAGTTCTCTGGCCAGATCACCAGATCGGGCTGCCGGACCTCACCACGCTGGATTCGCTCAGCCAGGCGTCGCGTTTGCGTTACATGGTTGTTCAGTACGGCGCGGCGCTGTGCGTTGAAAGCCAGACCCGCGCGCGGCACGTTGCCTTGTATCACCGCAACAGTTACCCGCTGGTTGGGTGATCTTGAATGAGTGGAGGGCAGGCTCAGCCGTGCACCCTCGAGGCCCCCGATGAGCACCCCAAAAATGACCGTTAAGACCAGTGCCCCACTAACGAACCACTGGCGCAGGCCCAGCGCTGGAATACGCGCCCATAGGTAATAAGCCGCCACCGCAACACAGCCACCACATAGCGCTACCGTGAAGCTCACCGCGGGAGCACCGCCCAGCGCGGCCCACCACATCAGAGGACTATCCGCTTGACTAAAGGCTAATCGACCCCACGGAAAACCGCCCCACGGCAGTGCTGAACGCAGCGTCTCCTGGGCCACCCAGGCTGCCGCAATCAGCACCGGCAGCAACAGCCGAAGCTGTGGCCATCGGGCTGGTATCCGGGCAAGTGATGCCAGAACCACGCCGAGTAACGCCATGTACAACGCCTCGAAGGCTGCGAGGGTGAGCCATGGGAACCATCCGACATACAGCCCGGTCCAGTACAGCAACGGCACAAAGAAAGCCAGGCCGTGCACGCCTCCCAAGAGCAGCGCCCATCGCCACGACTGGCCCAACGATATTGCCGAGAGAAGCCCTACAGCTACGAGAGCGTTCCACCACCAGTCCAAGGGCGCAAATGCGGTCAGGGCGCACCCGCCAGACACCGCGGCCAGCAGGAGCGACCAGCCAGGAGCGCACAGCGTGCGATAGGAAGAGCTTGAGGGCACCCAGATCCTTGCCATTAACGTTGACGCTAGATATTGGCGAAGCGCTGGGGTGGACATGCTTCTCCGGAGACCTTAGAGGTTATACCGCGGCCCAGTTTGATTCGCGGATCGCGCGCATGGCGGCTTTGCGCTCTGGAGGATCAAGGCGATCGAGGTAGAGCAGCCCGTTGAGGTGATCGACTTCGTGTTGTAAGCAGCGCGCCATTAAACCTGAGCCGGAGATAGTGATCGGTTCGTTGTTCAGGTCGACGCCACGAACTGTGGTGTGAGCGGCACGAGTCGTCGGATACCACAGGTCCGGCACCGAAAGGCATGCCTCTTCGTCGCGTTGTGTCTCCTGTGAGATCTTCACAATTTCAGGGTTGAGTACGTAACCACGTTTATCATCTACGTTGTAGCTGAACGCACGCAGATCCACCCCGATTTGAGTGGCAGCCAGACCTGCCCGACCTGGGGCATTTACCGTATCGAGCAGATCGGTAACCAGCTGCCGTAGCCGCTGGTCGAAAACCGTCACCGGCTGGGTTGGGCTTCGCAACACTGGATCGCCAAACAGGACGATAGGACGCACCGCCACGGTCATGCTCCTTTTCTTCTTTTCTACCGCTAAGTGCGGCCATCACATAAGCGACTACAAATACACCAGACTGTGCGTGGTGGTGTTGAGCCGCTCCACGCCAGATTCTGTGCAGGCCACGATATCTTCTATTCGAGCACCATGAGCGTTGGGCAAGTAAATACCAGGCTCGACACTAAAGACCATGCCTGGTTCAAGGATCAACTGGTTGCCCGCAACCAAATACGGTTCTTCGTGGGTCTGTAAACCAATGCCATGGCCGGTTCGGTGAATGAAAAAACTGCCGTAGCCAGCTTGATCGATCACCTCTCGGCATGCGGCATCTACCGACTCGGCGGTGACACCGGGTTTGACTGCCGCCACACCCGCCTGCTGTGCGTCATACACCACCTGGTAGTACTCGACGAATGGCATAGGCGGCTGCCCTACGGCGTAGGTACGGGTGGAATCCGAACAGTATCCGCTGGGCATACGGCCCCCGATATCGACTACGACCGGATCTCCGGACTCTATTACCTGGCCACCTGGAACGTGATGCGGCGAGGCGCTATTACTGCCCGCGGCCACGATCACGAAGCTGGCGCTGGCGTGCCCCTCGTCAATGATGGCATTACTAACATCGCGTGCCACTTCCCGTTCGGTCCGCCCGGGAAGCAACCACTCCGCCATCCGCTCGTGAACTCGATCGATGGCGGCAGCCGCGGCGGTCAGCTCGGCAATTTCTTCGGCTGATTTTCGAGTTCGCAAAGTATGGATAATTTCTCCCGCCAAGCTGAACTCAGACTTCGGCAGAGCGGCACGCAAACTGAGCAGCTGCTCGGCAGCCATGTGATTAGTCACCGCCAGCCGTGACGGCGCTACAGGAAGGGACTCCCCGAGTACATGCCGGACAAGGTCATAGGGGTCTACGGTCTCTGACCACGGGATCACAGCGATGCCTAGCGCCGGAATGGGCGAATCCTGTACCGCTCGAACTTCCAGCTCGGGTAAAATGAGGCTGACTGGACCCTCAGCAGGCAAAAGCAGGCAGGTGAGTCGCTCCAGAGCCATCGCATCGTAGCCCGTTAGGTATCGTAGATCAGCACCTGGAGTAATCAGTAGCGCCTCCACGCCAGCCGTGTGTGCCGCTCGCGCGGCCGCGTTGATTCGGTCGTTGTTGTAGAGAGATGTCACAGGTCGAAGCTTAGCCGGCGCCACAGATCGTTATTTCACGAAGAGGCCAACACGGATAAACGCTCACTTCTACACTCCCTACGCTGGTAGGGCATTTCAGGCACCGTTTAATCATTAGCTGATCATAAAATGATCAGTAACGATAAGGATTCCATGACTACGTCTTTGGCCACAGCACTAATTGACGTTCCAGAAGGTTCATCGGCCCAGGATTGCGTGCCCACCCGGTTTGAGTCTGCGGTCAGGATCAGACTAAAAAAGTCACTGCCGCTCTGGCTGACTGTAAACACATACTGGTGGCTTCCCACCCTGATGGCGCTTGTGATCATTAGATATGGAGCCGGCCGACCAGTGTTGGGCTGGGATGAACTGGCCACTCTGAGTGCCGCTCCACGCTCGGTGGGAGAGCTGGTGGGGTTGGCCTCCAATATTGACGCGGTGCTTACCCCGTACTACCTCTTCATGCACTTCTGGATACAGCTCTTCGGCGACTCCGAAGTCGCCCTACGAATGCCATCAATACTAAGTACTGCCGCCGCTGTTGGCGTTACCTCGATGCTGGCCCGCCGCCTGTTTTCGTCTAAAGTCGCTTTGCTCACCGGGCTACTACTCGCCGTGATGCCGGCTATCACACACTACGGACAGCAGGCTCGTCCCTACGGTTTTTCGCTCTTCTTTGCTGTCCTGGCAACGCTGCTGCTGTTTCGCGCACTGGATCATCCGTCATGGTGGCGTTGGGCCGGTTACGGAACTGCCACCGCACTGCTTGGGCTCTTCCATGTGCTGGGGCTGTTGCTACTCCTTGGCCACGCCGCGGTAATGGCTGATCACTGGCGACGGGAGGGGAGCTGGAAAGAACGCATTGCCCAGCGTGGTCCTTACCTGCGCTGGATCGCTGCCGTTGGTGTGGCCGTGTTGTTCTGCCTACCACTGGCCTCCATCGGGTTGGGACAACGAAGCCAGCTGTTTTGGCTTCCTCCTATGGAGTGGCGCTCGTTGGAAAATCTTCCCGACGGTCTGTTCGGCTCGTCCGCTATTGGTCTAGTCCTGATGGGAGTGGCGTTATCCGCCCGCAGTCACAACCGTCTGGTAATCGGCCAGTTGACCGCGATAGCGCTGCTACCCGTGGCAGGGCTGTACCTCATGTCGTTTGCTACCCCGATGTGGGTGCCGCGTTATCTGATTTACACCCTCGCGGTGTGGTGCCTACTCGCCGCTGTCACGATGGCGGGCAATCGACTAGGCACCTTGGTGATCTTCGCGCTTGTGCTAGCAATTGGCGTACCTAGCCACCAGCTACTTCGCCAAACTGTTGGCCAGCAACAGATTGACTACCGAGTCGCTATGCGCGTTATTGGACAGAACTACCAGCCCGGGGACGGTATAGTCTATGATCCGGCATCAGCATGGAGCGTCCGCCCGGCAGTACGGTACTACTTACCCAAAAACCGCCCACGCGATGTGCTGGTAACGAAAACCGCCGCTCAGGACCACTCTCTTGACGCCCAAGAATGTGCACGCTCAGAAGATTGTCTGCGCGGGGTGCCTCGGGTATGGATTTTTCGTCCGGTGAGCTACAACTCAACCCTCGACGATTTTTCCGGCCAGGTACCAAGGACACTGCGGCGCGAGTACACCCTCACCATGACCTGGCGTGTCGCCAATAGCACAATCGAAGTGTATTCGCGAGCAAGCGGCTCAGTAACTTAACTGACCCAGTAGCTTGACGGGCCTAACGCTGTTGGCATACTCGGGTCATGATGAGTGAGGTGACCGAGACAGCGGTTCTACTGGCTACGTTGGGCGAACAGGCGCTGAGCCGGCAGCCTCCGGACAGAGCGCAGGCGTTGGCATTGTTGGCTCTAGGAGACGACCACGTGCTGGATGTGGTGGCTGCCGCCAGTCGAGTACGCCGGAAGTTCTTTGGTCGCCGGGTAAAGCTGAACTTGATCGTGAACATGAAGAGTGGGCTGTGCCCGGAGGATTGCTTCTACTGCTCGCAGCGGCTCGGATCGGCCTCTGATGTGTTGAAGTATTCATGGATCAGCCCAGCTGCGGTAGCCGACACCACAGACCAGGCAGTGGCCGGTGGCGCGAAGCGGGTGTGCTTGGTCGCCAGTGGCCGCGGCCCCAGTGACCGGGATATCACGCGGGTCACGGACACGATTGACGTGATTAAACAGCGGCAACCCAACGTAGAGGTCTGTGTCTGCCTCGGGCTACTCAAGCCCAATCAGGCCGAGCGGCTACGCGATGCCGGAGCGCTGGCTTACAACCATAATCTCAACACCAGCGAGGAAAACTACGCCAAGATCTGTACTACTCACACCTACGACGATCGCGTGGATACTGTGCAGCGGGCACAGACAGCTGGTTTGTCGCCATGTTCCGGAGCAATTTTTGGCATGGGCGAGAGTGACAGCGACGTCGTGGACCTGGCGCTGCGACTACGCGAGTTGGATCCGGACTCAGTTCCGGTGAATTTTCTCATCCCGTTTGAGGGCACCCCGCTTGGGTCGCAGTGGGAACTCACCCCGCAGCGTTGTCTGCGGATCCTGGCGCTATTCCGCTTCACTTTCCCCGACGTAGAGGTTCGCCTTGCCGGCGGTCGGGAAATTCATTTACGGACGCTACAACCACTGGCACTGCATATTGTCAACTCCATATTTCTCGGTGACTATCTCACCAGTGAAGGGCAGGCCGGCTCCGCCGATCTGCAGATGATTGCCGATGCTGGTCTCGTTGTGGAGGGCCAGGACGAGCAGACGCTGCCCGACGCTCGGCACGACCTGGTCGTGCTCCGTCGCCGTGGACCGGGCACCGAGCTACCCGTCAACGCTTGACGCGCGTAATGACGGCGATGCTGCTCGACGCGGCGAGTATGTATTTTCGGGCATACCACGCGCTACCTACCTCCATCACCGCTTCCGACGGCAGCCCGGTGAACGCGGTTCGGGGTTTCCTTGACATGCTCGCGGTCCTGGTGAAACGTTCTCGACCGAGCCAGCTGGTGGCTTGCCTAGACCAGGACTGGCGGCCGGCATGGCGGGTGGAACTTATTCCAAGCTATAAAGCTCAACGCGTTGACGCCGCTAGACCTGAGCAAGAAGCGGCTCCCGATGCGCTCGGTCCACAAGTGCCGATACTGCTCGAGGTGCTTGCCGCACTCGGGGTGCCCGCGATAGGGGCACCAAATTATGAAGCCGATGATGTGATTGGCACTCTTGCTTTCCGCCTCGCAGCAGAACACACCGTTGAGGTGGTGACTGGGGATCGCGATTTGTTCTCGCTGATTCGGGCAAGTACCGGCAGCAGCAAAGCCATTACCGTACTCTACATCGCTCGGGGCATAGCAAACCTGGCCGAAATGGACCCAACCGAGCTGCAACAGCGCTACGGGGTAAGCCCAGAGCAATATGCTGACGTGGCTGTACTACGTGGGGATTCCTCCGACGGCCTGCCTGGGGTACGCGGCATCGGCGAGAAGACCGCGACTCGGCTGATCACCACATTCGGCTCGCTGACCCAGTTGCAGGCAGCGGTGAAGTCCGGAGATGACCGGATCAGTGCACGCCTGACCGCCAGCATCGCCGAACATGGGGATTACCTCGCCGCTGCTAGGCGGGTGGTCACCATCTGCACCGAAGTGCCCATACAAACGCCGAACATCGCCACACCACTGGCACCCCCCAACGCGGCCCGGCTAGCCGAGCTTGCGCAATGTTACAACCTTGGCAGCTCAATCACCCGCGTCTCTACGGCGCTGTACGCGCGCTAAACACTGCCATCCCGGGGACAGGATGCGTTCCTGCTACTCGAGGCCACCGTCGTCGCTGGCCTCGATCGCCCTAAACAGCGGTCGAGTCGAGGCTGGGGACCGCGGGCTGCTGGTCGAGATTGTCTGCACAGGAGCGCAGCCACGCCAAGATCGTCCCGGTGCTCTCCGGCCCGGCGTGCTCGACCAGGAGATCTTCAAGCTGCTGTACGTGAACTGCAGCCGCGGCAAGGCGGGCGTGACCTTTCTGGGTGAGCGTCAACCGTCTGACCCGTTCCTCGGCTGTGCGCTCGGCGCGTGCGATCAGCATGGCCTCACTCAAGGTCGTGATAATCCGGATCATGGTCGGCGCGGTGACGAAGGAGCGCCGTGCCAGTTCGGCGTTGGAGATGTTCGGATGCTCAGCCAGTAGCGCGAGTACGGCGTACTGCGGGCTCGTCAGTCCGTACTCGGCCAGACTCGACCCGTCCCGACAAGGCGATCTCGTCGAGGCCCTCAACGACTCCACCGCGGCGCTGTTCGTGAGCGTACCCGGCTTCGTGTCAGCGAACTTCCACGGCAGCCTGGACGGAACGCGTGTAATCAACTATGCGCAGTGGGCCAGCGAGACGCACTTCCAGGAGATGATGGAACGATCCGATGTGCGTGAGCACATGGCCGAGATCATGGCGATCGCGGAGAAGGCCGAGCCCCGCATGTTCAGGGTGCGCTCCATTCACCACGCGCTGGCAAATAAAGCATGAGCAATCCTGCCTCCGCTAGCACCGTCATGGCGATCTTCAGCCGTAACGCCGCGTCGGCCAACGTCCTGTTCAGGCAAGCCCGTTGCATCGCATTACAGCTGCTCAATGCCACGGGCTTGTTCTAGCGTGGCTATGCCCGCTCGGTCCAGCCGGGCCAACAAACCGCACTGAATGCGGAGCGGCCATAACGGGCCACCATAGATGAAGCCCGTGTAGCCCTGCAGCAACGTAGCACCAGCACAAATACGCTGCCAAGCATCCTCGGGGCTGGAAATTCCGCCAACGGAAACCAGTGTGATCCGCTCCCCCACCTGAGCTCTGAGCCGGCGCAGCACTTCCAGAGAGCGCTGCTGAAGCGGAGCGCCAGATAAACCGCCAGCACCAAGCGCATCGACCTGCTCGGAGGTACTGCGAAGTCCCTCGCGACTCAAGCTGGTGTTGGTGGCAACTATGCCATCGAGTTCAAGCTCTAGCGCCAGATGCGCCACCTCGTCGATGTCGGAGTCAGCAAGGTCGGGAGCTATTTTCACCAGTAACGGAACCGGAGATGCGCTCCGCGCTATCGCGTCATCGGCAATCACTTGTTTCATAGCGAGTAGGAGCGGGCGCAGCAGCGACACCGCTTGCAGGTTTCGTAAGCCAGGGGTGTTGGGAGAACTGACGTTTACTACCAGAAAATCAGCGTACGGCACTAACTGCCGGGCGCTCGACACATAATCGTCAACAGCGCCTGACTCCTCAACAGTCTTGGTCTTCCCGATATTCACACCGATGATCAGTCGATTCCGACCCGAAACTTGAGCTAAACTTCGGACCGCCGCCGCGGCACCAGCGTTGTTGAAGCCCATGCGATTGATGAGTGCGGCATCAGCGGGTAGTCGAAACAGGCGAGGCTTTGGATTGCCTGGCTGCGGTGACGCCGTGACAGTGCCAACTTCGATGAATCCAAAACCGAGCGCGGTCAGCGCGGCGGGGCCACGCGCATCCTTATCGAATCCGGCCGCGAGTCCTAACGGGTTATCGAATCGGCGGCCGAACGCGTGCACCGCCAGTCGCGGGCTGCGCACTCGACACATGGCCCTCATCACGTTGCGCGCCCCTGGGATCGCAGCGACTGCACGGAGGAGCCCAAAGCTCAGCCTGTGCGCAGCCTCTGCGGGGAGTCGGCTCAGGATTAGCCAAAACAGGAATCGATAAATCATAATAAGTACGCACCGTAACAGCGAGCGCACATAGCGATGAGCACGAGTCCGACAGCAGCTGAGGTAGGGAGATCACCTATGACCGTCGCCGCAATAGCCACCCAACGCAGATCGTTTGTACTCGCCGATCTGCTCCCCGGTGAGTTAACCCGCGACATCGCCCTAGTCTTAGCCGGAGCGGGACTGGTTGGTCTAACGGCACAGTTGGCGGTGCCAATCCCTGGGACACCAGTGCCCGTGACCGGACAGACTTTCGCCGTACTGCTCATAGGTGCCGCGTTAGGAACCATCCGGGGAGCCGCAAGTCTTATCACCTACCTGCTCATCGGACTCGCGGGAGTGCCATGGTTTGCCGAGGGAAACTCTGGCTTTGTCAACCCGACATTCGGCTACCTCATCGGGTTCATACTCGCAGGTGCAGCGGTGGGCAAACTCGCTGAGCGAGGCGCCGACAGATCAGTAGTCCGCATCCTTGGAGCGATGGTGCTGGGAAACGTCATCATCTTCGCCATTGGCGTGTCATGGCTGATGGGAGTAACCCATATCGGGCTCGCCGAAGGCTGGGCGCAAGGCGTGCAGCCCTTCTTGATCGGTGGTGCAATCAAAACCGCACTGGCTGCTGGCCTACTTCCCGGCACCTGGGCACTGCTGGACCGGTCAGGCCGTGGAAGACCCAGTGACATTCCATGAGGGCGCAGCGTTGAGCGTCTCCGCTACCCATGTCGATATAAATCTGCGTTGTACGTCTGCTTCACGGTAGGTTGGTCACCATGAGCAGCTGGGCTAAAACTGAACGCGCCGATCTTGCCGCGACGTTGCATGAGCTGGGCTCACAAGCGCCAACGCTGTGCGGGAACTGGCGGGCTCTCGAGCTGGTATCGCATCTGGTGCTTCGTGCCAGCCGCCTGGATGGTCTGATAGGCATAGTGCTACCGGTAGCGGCCGGCTACACCCAGCGATTGCAGCGTCAGCTCGAACAGCGGTATGGATTTGACGGTTTAGTGCAGCGGTTTGCAGCCGGTTCGCCGCTATGGCATCCACTGGCGATACCGGCGCTCGATGAAGCCGCCAACGTCGTGGAATATTTCGTTCATCACGAAGACTTGCGGCGAGCCGCTACTACATGGAAGCCGAGAGAACTACAGCCTGGGCATCAGGCCGAGCTGTGGAATCGGACACGGCGCCTTGCGAAGGTACTTGTCCGCCAAGCCACGCCGTTGCACCTGGTAGCACCTGGATACGGTGAACTGCTGCTGCCCGCCCGTTCAGCAGTGGGTAATGTCGCTCCGCTGACCACTGTGAGCGGGCTCCCTAGCGAACTGGTGCTCTTCTGCTATGGGCGGCAGGCGCATAGCCTGGCCGACGTCAGCGGAGATCCCGAACGCATCGCCGCAGTGAAAGCAGCCAAGCTCGGTCTGTAGCGAGCCAACCTGTTCATTTGCAGGTTCAACACGTCCTGGTATAAGTAGCCATGTACTTCGATGTTCCTCGCCGTATTACCGGACATCGTGGCTCGGGGGCAAACCACGTTGTGCAACGCGAAATAGAAAACACTGCCGCTTCCTGCCGCCTGGCTCTTGTCCACGGCGCAGACAGTGTGGAGATCGATGTCCAGGTCAGCGGTGACGATAAGCTTGTGGTGTATCACCATGCCCGCACGCCGGATGGTCTGCGGGTTGCCGAGCAGCCGCTGAACCAGCTGCAAGCGCTAGGGATCGAAACGCTAGCGGAACTAACGGCTGCGCTGCCAAGTCACAGCAATGGCATGCAGGTAGGGCTGAATCTAGAACTCAAAACCGGCTATGACCGAAACGAGTTAAAGCTTGATCACCGAGTTGCAGATGCCCTCACCGAGCTACTACCAACGTTGACCGCCCGACACACAGTGCTGCTGTCGTCCTTCGATCCAATCGTGTTAGGTCGTTATAGAGTGCTACGGGATACAGGCACGGCAACGGCATTACCTTTCAGCTACGTGTGCGCACATCCGCATCGGCGGGACCGCACTCTACCGGTAACAGTGAGTGATGGCGTTATCGAGGCCTCCAAGCTTGGAGCTGATTCAGTGCATCTCAACGCCGGCCAACTGGGGCTTGGACCGCCAGAGACTGACCCTCAGTTCACCGAACCCGGTCAAAACTGGGCTCCGCAGGAACGCATTGCTGCCGCGGTGGCCGCTGCCCGCGACGCTGGTCTTGCGCTGAACGTGTGGTGCCCCGAACCCGAGGACGCGGCGATCCTGCTGCGGGCTGGAGTTGACGGGGTATGTGTGAATTGGGTTCCCGAAACCGTGAGCCGCACAGCTGAGTTGCTGGCAGGGGCTGAACCGACTGCCGATGCAATTCCGGTTCAGGCTGCCACTCCGCGCACCGAGTAGCCGGCGGTACTCAGCGCTGCTTTTACCTGTCCAACGCTGATCTGTTGAAAGTGGAACACGCTGGCTGCCAGAACGGCGTCGGCGCCGGCAGCCAGCGCGGGCGCGAAATGTTCCACGGTCCCAGCACCTCCGCTGGCTATTACCGGCATGCAGACGCGCTCGCGCACTTGCGCGATCAGGTCCAGGTCATACCCGTCCTTGGTACCATCGGCGTCCATTCCGTTAAGCAAGATCTCCCCAACACCGAGCTCCTGCCCACGTGTGGCCCACGCAACAGCGTCGATACCGGTACCTCGGCGACCACCGTGGGTGGTAACCTCGAAGCCGCTCTGCGTAGCCGGCTCGCCTTCGGGTACTCGGCGGGCGTCGACGGAGAGCACCACGCATTGAGCGCCGAAACGCCGTGAAGCCTCAGACAGCAGCTCCGGTCGGCTAATCGCGGCAGTGTTGATGCTCACTTTGTCCGCGCCGGCGCGCAACAGCGCGTTCACATCGTCAGTTGAGCGAACGCCACCACCAACCGTTAACGGGATGAATACCTGCTCCGCGGTGCGTCGTACAACATCGAACATTGTTGCTCGCTCTGATGACGATGCGGTCACATCGAGGAACACCAGCTCGTCAATGCCGGCCTCGTCATACGCGCGCGCAAGCTGCACCGGATCTCCGGCGTCGCGAAGCCCAGCGAAACGGACACCTTTCACAACCCGGCCAGCATCAACGTCCAGACACGCGATCACGCGCACCGCTAGGCTCACTGTGGTTCTCCAGAACGGCTCGCACCAGCAACAGTGAGGGCTTCGCTAAGGGTAAAAGCCTCCGCATACAACGCCTTACCAACGATTGCGCCCTCAACACCTAGCGGTACCAGCTCTCGCAGCGCCGCAATGTCATTCACGCTGGACACTCCCCCGGATGCGATCACTGGTGCCGTCGTCGCCGCGCACACGTCGCGCAACAACTCAAGGTTGGGGCCGCGCAACGTGCCATCTTTAGTCACGTCAGTTACCACGTAGCGTGCGCAACCTTCTGAATCCAGCCGCGCGAGTGTCTCATACAGTTCGCCGCCTTCGGAGGTCCAACCGCGCGCCGCAAGAGTAGTGCCGCGTACGTCGAGCCCCACCGCAATTTTTTCACCGTACTCGGCAATCGCCTCAGCGCACCATTGCGGATCTTCTAGCACAGCAGTACCCAGATTTATCCGGGCGCAGCCGGTGGATAGCGCCGCATTCAGCGATTGGGCGTCTCGGATTCCGCCAGAGAGCTCCACCTGAACGTCCAGCGCACCCACCATCTCGGCGAGCAGCTCTCGATTGGAGCCACGACCGAACGCAGCGTCGATGTCTACTAGGTGGATCCACTCCGCGCCCTGCCGCTGCCATTCCATTGCCGCGGCCAGTGGCTCGCCATAGGCGGTTTCTGAACCTGCCGCACCTTGCACTAGCCGGATTGCCTGCCCCTGCGACACGTCCACGGCGGGGAGCAGAGTGAGCGGGGGCTTCGGTGTCGCTTGAAGGGTCATCATCAACTTTCGTAGTGGTAGCGGCAGGCGGCGATGCGTATCTCTGTTTCATCAGCGGTGATCTGGTAGATCAGGCGGTGTTCGGAAGTGATTCGACGCGACCAATAGCCACTGAACTCGTTTCGAAGCGGTTCGGGCTTACCCAGCCCTTCGTTACCGTTGCGAGCGATGTCAGCAATCAAGGCGTTGATCCGTTTGACCATCTTGCGGTCCTGAGCCTGCCACCACAGGTATTGTTCCCAACTACGTTTGTTCCAGATGAGAATCATTCGAGCAGTTCCCGCCGGATACCTCTCCCGGCCTCAAGTTCCTTGATCGACTCAAGTATCCAACGCGCATTGGCGGGGCTCCGTTGCAGATACTCCGTCTCCTTCATCGACTCGTACTCATCGAGTGGGATGATGACCACCGATTCGTGGCCGGCCCGAGTGATCACGACTTCTTCGCGGTCGTCGATGACCGAATCCAGTGTTTCGGCATAGTGCGCGCGGGACTGCGAATACGTCATGACTTTCATGGCAACCTCCAACTCAGAAAGTACATCCTATTGTACGTCGAGGGTTCGTGAGTTTATCCCCCTCCGGGCGAAAGTTCGGCGGCGAGCAGCGCGGTGACCCGCGCAAACGCGTCGTCGGGCGCCGCGGGTCGGTAGGTATCGCGTTCGTGACAAAAGAAGCCGTGTGGGGTGTCGGGGTAAACCACCAGCTCGTGGTCGACACTGTCCCGCTGCAACCGTTCGGCGATCTGATTACGCTGCTCAGCGGTGACCAGATGGTCCCCGTCACCGATCAAGAACAGCACGCGAGTGCCGAACTCCGCGATGCCCGCGGTGAGGGCCAACGTCGGTTCTGGGCGGCTCAGTGCGATATCAGTGCCTGTGAGCCAGCCGGGGTAGAACACCGCGAGAGCGGCCAGCGATAGCTGGGTGGCGGCGTAATAGGCGATGTGGCCCCCAAAGCTCAGGCCGACCATCGCAGTCCGGTCGCTGCCGCCCTCACGATCACGCAGGTAATCCAGTAACGACTGCATATCTTGCCGCACCTCGGCACGTTTTATGCCTTGCAGCAGCTTTAGACCGCGGTCGCGGCCCTCGGCGCTGGCGGGTAAGTCGATGTGATCTCCGAGCCGGTGATAGAAGTCGGGTGCGACCGCGGTGTAGCCCAGGTGCGCAATGCGGTCAGTGACAGCTCGAATATAACCGGTGACCCCGAACATCTCGAAGCCCACAATCACATTCGGGTACATGCCAGGATTGACTGGTCGCGCCAAATAGGCCGGCATTGTCAAGGCCTCAGAATCGCAGGTGACCGGGACGTCGATCCAGCTGTTGGTGATCTCGTGTCGCATGCATGCTCCTGTCAGGTGGGTTCCACAACGGGTGGCGCACAAGCAACGCAACGACAGCCAAGTAGCCGCACAACGCCCTAAATGTTCAGGCCGGTGTGCGGACGGTGCCATGTGCGGCGAAGGATTGCCGGTCGCCGGCCCATGCCGTGCGGGGTGCCACGGTTTGCAGTCGGTCCAGATCGTCCGGTGAGAGTTCCAGCATCGCTGCCCTAGCGTTCTCCTCCAGCCGCTCCCGGCGTCGGGTACCAGGGATGGGGACGACATCCTCCCCCTGACCGAGCAGCCATGCCAACGTAAGCTGCGCGGGAGTCACGCCGTGGGCTACCGCCAGTCGAGCCACCTCTTCCACGATCGTCTGGTTGCGCGTAAACTCAGTACCAACAAAGCGCGGGTCGTTGCGGCGAAAGTCATCGACGCTAAACTCGTTCGTCTTAACGGTACCCGTGAGGAACCCGCGGCCGAGTGGGCTGTAAGCGACAAGCCCGATTCCGAGGCGCCGTGCCGCGGGCACAACATCGTCCTCGGCCTCGCGCCACCACAGCGACCACTCGCACTGTAATGCGCTGATCGGGTGAACGGCGGCTGCGCGCTCAAGCTCATCGGCGCTGGCCTCAGATAACCCCAGGTAGCGCACTTTCCCCTGGTCGACCAGCTCGGCCATCGCCCCGACGGTCTCCTCGATCGGGATGTTTGGGTCGACCCGGTGTTGATAATAAAGATCTATGTGCTCGACGCCAAGCCGGGCAAGCGATGCCTCACAGTATCCGCGGACGTTCTCAGGACGACCGTCTACCCGGACACCGCCGTCCTCACCTCGTACGATCCCGAACTTCGTGGCCACAACGACGTGTTCCCGGCGACCGGCGATAGCTCGACCGACCAACTGTTCGTTGTGGCCGCGGCCGTAACTCATCGCGGTATCCAAAAATGTGACACCGAGCTCAATCGCTCGCCGCACCGTGGCCACGGATTCGTCGTCATCGGCCAGCCCATATGCCTGAGAAAAGCCCATGCAACCCAGACCGAGCGAGGAGACAGTGAGGCCGGCAGGGCCAAGGATTCGAGTCTTCATAGAGCCAAACTAGCGCAATAGGAAACTGGTATCCTTACTCAGTTAATACTGATGAGTTATTCATAAGTCAGCAATGATCTCGAGGAGGAAACATGATAATCATCCAGAATTCGTCTCCGGCCAGTGAGGGGCCGCGCAGACCCCCGAGGCGGTCAGCATATCAACGCATCGTAAAAGGAGCCGCGATGCTGGCCCTGGCCACCACCGTCTTCCTGTTCGTGGAAGCTCCTACTGCGGCGTATGCCGATCCAAATCCGGGGTGTGGTTATCCCTGCACCTACGATTGCCCGGACTGCTACCCCTCCAGTAGGTAAGGTAATTAGTGCCGATGAAAATCCTGGGGTGCGTCAGGGGCTCCTGGGTCTGCGGAACGCAGGGGTGAACAACTGACTGGTGGTGCCGAGAGGTGTCGCTGGAACAATGGCATATATGCCTAAGCCCTATCCGTGGGACGTGGGCTAACCTGGCGAGGCTCTGCGCCAGCAAGCTTCAGCGTGGCCAGAGCGGTTGCGCAGCCACGGCCCCGGCAAAGTCGATAGCAGCGAACTTTACCGGCGCACTGCGGATGGAGGATCGCCGAACCTTCAGCGGTTTGGTAAACAGGTCTGCAGCCCTGTTTACCGAAAGGGTCACTACCCGCGTTGGTCGCTAAGCTTGCGTTCGGCATACACCTTCATCGCGTCGCGGATGAAAGCCGCGGTACCTTCGCCATGCTTATCGTAATTCGCGGTGAAGCGCGGATCATCGACATACATCTGTCCCAGTCCCGCGAACTGCTCCGCAGTCGGATGTTTGCCCTGCCAGCCGGCCACGATCCACTCGTAGTGACGCCGGGTGATCGCCGCTACCTCGTCACTGTCCGGCGATCGGCCAGCCGCGTGCGCTGTGCCGTAGTCGGAGGCAATGTCGGACTGTCGCTGCTGGAATCGGTTCTTCTCCTCCTTGGATAGCGAACTCGACCACCTGTCGCCCTTCTCGTAGGCATCGCGGCCCCAGCGTTGGACCACCTCTTGCTCGTACTGTGTGTGGTCGAAACCGTCTAATGCTTCCTCTATCATGAGTTTTTCACCCTTCTCAGTTTTGCGTAGCGTTATTTTCACCGACTCGATCTGTCGTCCAATGCGCTGACGTTCCTGCTCCAGCAACATCAGATGGGTGCGCAGCGCGGCAGCAGTGTCACGTTGTCCGTCTAGCACCTCAGCAATAGCCGGCAGACTCAGGCCGAGCTCTCGCAGCAAGAGAATCCGCTGCAAGCGCAGGAGGCCGTCTTGGTCGTAATAGCGGTAGCCGTTACTTCCCACCCTGCTAGGCTCAAGTAGCCCTACCTCGCTGTAGTGGCGCAAAGCGCGGTTGGTAGTTCCCGCCGAACGTGCAATCTCTTGAATAGACCACTCCATGACGCACCTTCCCTACTCTCGTCGGTGAAACTAGGTTAAATCTTGACGTAGCGTTAAAGTCAAGTCTCAGAGGTACGCTCATCATGTGACAGAACGCAGCGCTTTCAACGTCATCGTGTGTGGTGAAGCACTGATCGACCTATTGGAGCAGCCTGATGGTTCGTTCCTTGCTCGCCCCGGCGGAAGTCCGACGAATACTGCCGTTGCGCTCTCGCGGCTGGGTATCCGCACGGCGTTGGTCGCTCGCTTGGCGGCAGATCGGTTCGGCAATCTGTTGCGAACGCATCTCACTGAGTCTGGCGTGGACCTTTTCTCTGCAGTACATAGCGCAAAGCCCACGACGCTCGCTGTTGCGTCTCTGGATGAAACAAAAAATGCTAGTTACAGCTTCTACATCGATGGATGCGCTGATGGTTCGTGGTCTACAGCCGATATTCCTAACGCTCTAGACGCCACCGATGTTCTAGTGGTAAGCGGATCCCTGGCGCTTCCGACGCCGGCAATGGCCGAGGTCATGGAGAACCTTCTCCATCGTGCTCAGGGGCAGCTGGTCGTTGTCTTCGATCCGAATATTCGCCCAGCCCTGATTACTGACAAAAGCACAGTTACTAATCGCTTAGATCGATGGATAACGCAATCAACGATTGTTAAAGCAAGCGCTGAAGACGTCGCTTGGCGGTGGCCGGATAAAACGATAGAAGAGGTGGCGCACGAGTGGATTGAGCAAGGCGTGGCACTGATCGTAATCACCGACGGAGCACGCGGCGCCTACGGATACACCACCAGCGCATCCACCCGGTGCGAGGCGCCAGCGGTGGACGTCATCGACACAATCGGAGCAGGTGACACCTTCACCGCGGGTTTGATCAACTGGCTTGCCGAACACAGCTTTACGACTTCCGACGCGCTGCGTTCCTTGACCTCCAGCCAGCTGAAGGCTGCCCTGGATGCGGCCATAGCGCTGGCCTCTGACACCTGCACTCGTCCAGGGGCGGATCCACCGTGGGCCACAGCGTCTAACTCAGGTAGCATCGCCGTCTTCAGTGGTAACGGACCGAGGAAGGTGAGAACCCATGACCGCTAGTTCAGGCCGGGTGCTCTCACCTCACGGCCATACGGTCCACTCACCATAGTTGACCCAGAGAGCACCTGTCGGTATTCCCGAAAGGTACTCTTATGTCATCTTCTTCGTCACTTCGTGCTCAATCCGTCATCGTCACCAGGCTTCGGGCCGTTGGTTGTGTCTTCGCCGAGGACGAGGCGCGGTTGCTCATTTCCGCCGCCCCACACCTGCTGACCTCGCCGGCATGGTGGACCGGCGAGCAGCTGGCCTGCCTCTGGAAATCGTCCTCGGCTGGGTCGAGTTTTGCGGTCTGCGGATCGCTGTAGACCCCGGGGTCTTCGTACCCCGCCGGCGTACCGAGTTCCTTGCCTACCAGGCAGCCACTCTCCTCCAGCCAGGAGCTGTCGTCGTTGACCTGTGCTGCGGCTCGGGCGCCGTGGGCGCGGCTCTAGTGCAGCTGAGAGGTCCAGAGACCCGGCCTGGTTACCGGGGCTTATCGAGGTGCACCAGGATCACGCCTGGTTTGAGTTCTCTCGCCGAACCTCGACGTAGCCAAGCCGCTCGTAGAGACGGCGGTTACGAGGTGGTGCACGATAAAAATTTTTGCACAAGTTCTCTTAACTTGGCAAAAACACGTTGCCGCTGATCTGGTCGCTTCATCGACGATGATGGCAGGAACTTCCAATCGTGCACCATGTCATTAGCGATACTGAGGTGTCCGGTGAACAAGGTGAAGCGGCGCACCTCCGCCGGTGCTCGCTGTTCTAGTGCCGCGAGCAGCCGGGTTCCGATCCCGCGGCCCTGCAGATCGGGTGCGATGACTAGGCGACTTATGTAGAGGACGGAACCCTCGCAGCGGGCGCCTCCAGCTCCCACCATGCGATGTCCCAGCGTCACCTTCAGCGCAAGACTTGACGACCGGCATGTCGATGATTTCCTGCTGCATCAGCAAACCCCAATCATCGATGCATACTTGAGAAAGTTGTGCATGTCATACCCGCGTATTACAATACATAGATATGTCGGAGGATGTAGCCTGGTCCGTTGAAGCCGTCATGCATATGTGGGCCAGACACCAGATCAGACCGGATGAAGCAACGGAAGCCGTACAAGATTCCGATGCAGTCTGGTACGACCCTGACCCGCATAGTAAGTCAGGACTTAGCGTTCGCGTGATCGGCTATTCGACGATGCGTAAAGAAATCCTCGTCGTCATTTTGCTCCGCGTGAGCGGAGCCTGGGAAGGTGTAAATGGGTGGACTGCGAACAGTACTCACCAACGGATCTATCGGCAGGGATTGTGATGACTATCAGCAAACGAGAGAAAGACGCACTGATTGCTGCAGAAATCGAGCAATCTGAGGCGACACGCGACGAACCCCTGTCGGCCGAAGCCGGCGTTCGTCGCAACAAATCTCCGGTTTACTCACTTCGGCTGGCGCCGATTGACGTTGCACGTATTGAGAAAGTAGCAGCTCGGATGGGCGTCCCGGCCTCGTCACTGGTACGGGGGTGGATCCAGTCAGCTATAGCTGACGAAGGCACCACCGACGTTGCAGGCGCGGTTGCGCGATTGGAAGTAGACCTGCAGCGCCTCAAAGGACTCGTCGCATAGCGATCTAGGCGGCACACGACATTTAACTAAGCACACATGCCGAGGCGGCAACGGCAGATCAAGACCGCATCGGTCCAAAGGGCCGCAGAACCAGCCGGCGTGGCGGGCTCAGGCAATGGTCGTCCGCGAAAGTCATTCACAGTTTGCGTATACCGTTCACTTTCTGGCAGGTTCTGTATAAAGTTTACACCATTGTGCACAGGCCAGCCGTTTACAGCAATTCAGACCGTGGTGTGGTTGCGTACTAAGCCTCCCGGCTGGAGGCTGTCATCATATCTTCACCGCCCGCTCGAAGAAGGCTCCGACAACCACAGCACCGATCAACAGCAGCAGCCCAGCGATGACGAGGGCGACGGCGCTACCGTTCGCCGCGCTCGATTCGGCAGCGAACACGCTGCCCAGCAACGCAACGCCGAGGACCGAGCCAGTTTGCCGCGCGGAATTCAAAGCACCGGCACCAATGCCCGGCTGCTCCTTGGGCACAGCGGAGACCACTCCCATCATCAGCGATGGAATCGCAAAGGACACACCGAAGCCGAGTAGTACTAGGCCGACCACCGTCATCACAACGTCAAAGGCAGAGCCGCCGGTGAACGGTGCCAACAGCAGCGTACCGGCCGCCATCAGTAGAAATCCGACCACAGCCGGTAGCCGCGGTCCGATCTTTGCCACTAGTCGGCCGGTAAAGATGGGGTTGAAAGCTGTCGGCAAGGTAAGCGGTAAGAACGCCAAGCCAGCCACAAACGCGGAATAGCCTCTAGACTGCTGAAAGAACAATGACAGTACGAACAGCACGCCGCTGAGCCCGAAGTTAACGAGCAAGCCGGCGAACAGGCCGGCGGAGAAAGTTGAACTGCGAAACAGCGTAAGCGGTAACATCGGCGAACCATGCCGATGCTCATTGCGAGCTTCAATCGACATGAACGCCGCCAACGCCAGAACCGCGACAACCAGTGATCCAATGATCTCTGGTGAGGACCATCCCAGCGGCCCACTTTGAATCAGGCCATAGGTCAGACCGGTCAGCGCCACAATAGCGGCGAGCTGTCCACCAATGTCGGCGCTGCGTTTGATGTTGCATCCGGTCTCCGGAGCGAGCTTGCTGGTCAGAGCGGCGCTAAAAAGCGCGACTGGAACGTTGATCAAAAAAATGACCCGCCAACCGAAAGTGTCAGTCAGTACGCCACCAACGACAGGACCGGCGGCCAGCGCGACGCCAGTGATAGCTGCCCAGGATCCCAAAGCCTTGGCCCGCCGCGCGGGATCGGTAAACGCATGGACGATGATCGCCATTGAGCTTGGCAGCAGCGCCGCGCCGGCGACGCCAAAAGGCCCGTGCTGCGATAAGCAATCCCATCGACCAGGCCGCCGCTGAAAGCGCAGAGATCACCGCGAAAGCCCAGAGACCAATCAGAAATATTCGACGGCCACCGAAGCGGTCCGCCAATGCACCCGCGGTGAGTAGTAGGGCGGCAAAAGTCAGTGTGTAGCCGTTGGACACCCACTGCAGCTGATTCACATCGCCGCCTAGGCTCTGACCTATTGCTGGCAGCGCAACTACTACGATGGTGGTGTCCAACAGCACCATGAAATACCCGAGTGAGAGGCCAAACAGCAGGAGCCTGCCATGCTGCACTGCGGATTTGCTCCCGCGGCGAGCTGCCCGGATCGATTGGGTTGTCATGTTTCTCCATCAGATGATTAAGCTGGGCTGCCGTTGGGGGCTCCGAGGTCGGAGGGTGCGTCAACTGCTTTCACCTTCGCAGCGGATGAGTGGCAGCGGAAGCGGGCGATTACGATGACGTGTATCGGGAAATCCGATAGTGGTGTTCGCGGCCGAAAGCGGGTTTTCTTCCACCCAGACAGCAAGCGAGTCTTTTGGGAAGGTCGATAGCGGATGGAGCTTCGGCATTTACGCACATTCCGAGCCGTCGCCGGCACCTTGAACTTCACGCGAGCCGCACACGAGTTGCATTACGCCCAGTCCAGCGTGACCGAGCAGGTCCAGGTGCTGGAAACCGAGCTTGGCGTGGCGCTCTTTGACCGTACAGGCCGCAAGCTCGGGCTGACTGTCGCTGGTCAACGGCTAGTCGAGTATGCCGACCAGATACTCACATTGGCCGAGCAGGCACGCACCGTTGCCGAAGACAGCGCCAATGAGCCCGCGGGTGAGCTTGTGATCGGCGCCCTGGAAACCCTGTGTGCGACGCAGATTCCGCCTGTTCTCACCAACTACCGGAATCGCTGCCCCCAAGTTCGGGTCACGGTACGACAGGCCAACCGCGGGGAGCTGTACAACGCGGTACGGCGTGGCGAGCTAGATCTATGTTTTACCTTTGGCGCTGCACCGGCCGATCCAGTTCTCTCTAGCGAGATTCTGGCTGTCCAACGGCTGCTGATCGTTGCCCCGATAGGGCACCGGCTGACCAAGCTCGATCACGTGACCGTCCGTGACCTACGCGAGGAGCCGTTCCTCGTGACCGAAGCCGGCTGCGGTTTCCGTGACATGTTCGACCGCTCGCTAGGCCTGCTCGGTGCAGACGGTCCGCGCATTGAAGCCGAGGTAAACAGCATTGCCGCGCTCTGTACCTGCGTTGCATCCGGAATGGGCTGCGCGTTGCTGCCAGAATCGGCGGTTGAAAGTCACCTGGACAGAGGAACCGTAGCAGCGCTAAGGCTGGAAGACCTGGAGTACGAAACCACAGTGACCGCAACCTGGCTTCGTCGCTGGGAGCACAAGCCCAGCGTCGTGACGTTTCTGAACACTGCTCGCAGCACATTGGCTTAGTTAGAATACCTAGCGCGGCGGCAGCGGAGAACTGCTCAGCGGCCGCGATACTCCGTCGCGGTGAGACATAGCGTGCCCCGTAGGATTGCCTACCTAAGCAAATCTGGGAGGCAGAATGCCACATCAGTTCTCACACAGCACCGCGAACAGCTCCCCGAGCGCCGCCCAGCTGCGGGTAGGTGATCAGGATTATCAGATTCATCGCATTACCGCCATACCCAGCCATGAACGGCTGCCTTACAGCCTAAAAATCCTGCTGGAGAATGTGCTTCGCACGCATGATGGTGTACACGTTACCGACGACCATGTCCAGGCACTTGCCCGCTGGCAGCCCACGGCGCCCCCGGATACCGAGATTGGGTTCACCCCGGCCAGGGTCATCCTGCAAGACTTCACCGGCGTCCCGTGTGTGGTGGATTTGGCCGCGATGCGCGAGGCGATGGTCGCACTTGGTGGGGACCCTGCCGCGATCAATCCACTAGCGCCAGCTGAGCTGGTGATCGATCACTCGGTGATCGCGGACGTGTTTGGTCGACCAGACGCCTTCGAACGCAACGTTGAGCTGGAGTATCAGCGCAATCGTGAGCGCTACCAATTCCTTCGCTGGGGTCAAACCGCGTTCAACCAGTTCACGGTCGTGCCTCCGGGCACTGGGATCGTGCATCAAGTCAACATTGAACACCTGGCCCGCGTAGTCATGACCCGTCAAACCGATACGGGCATGCTGGCCTATCCCGACACCGTCGTGGGTACCGATTCCCACACCACCATGGTGAATGGCTTGGGTGTGCTGGGCTGGGGGGTGGGCGGAATCGAAGCCGAGGCAGCAATGCTCGGTCAGCCAGTAAGCATGCTCATTCCACAGGTAGTGGGCGTTAAACTGCACGGGGAACTTGGTAGCGGAACGACCGCAACTGACCTGGTTCTCACCATCACGCAGCAGCTACGGCAGCTTGGGGTGGTTGGTGAGTTCGTGGAGTTCTTTGGAGCTGGCGTAGCGGCGGTACCGCTGGCCAACCGAGCAACCATCGGCAACATGAGCCCAGAGTTCGGTTCCACGTGCGCTATCTTCCCGATCGATTCCGAGACGCTGCGCTATCTGCGCTTTACCGGACGCATGCCTGAGCAGGTAGCGCTGGTAGAGGCATACGCCAAGGAGCAAGGCCTGTGGCATGACCCAGCAACGCCTGCGCAGTATTCGCGTGTACTGGAGCTGGATCTAGCCGATGTGCAGCCCTCCATTGCTGGGCCCAAACGTCCGCAGGATCGGGTAGCGCTCGCAGATGCAAAGGCCGCGTTCCGTCGGAGTGTGCGCGGCTACGTGGTGTCGGCTAATACCTCTAGTCCTGTTGCAGCCTCCCCTATCCCGAGCGTTATCGATGAAGGTGTAGAAGAATCCTTTCCGGCCAGCGATCCGCTGTCGGTGATTAACGGTGGCGGAGAGCCGCCAGCAGCGCCGGTGCCTTCTGCCATGCCTGCCCCATCGAACGCGCCTGTTGGTGTCACGCTCGACACCGGTGAGCAGATCACGCTCGACCACGGCGCAGTGGTGATCGCCGCGATAACTTCCTGCACGAACACGTCCAACCCGCAGGTGATGATGGCCGCGGCGCTGCTGGCCAAGCATGCGGTGGAACGGGGGTTACGTACCAAACCATGGGTGAAGACCACTCTGGCGCCGGGCTCACGAGTGGTCACCGATTACTTCGAGCGGGCCAGTCTGACGCCCTATCTGGAAAAGCTTGGCTTTCACCTGGTCGGTTACGGCTGCACCACGTGTATCGGAAACTCTGGACCACTGCCGGATGCGATCTCGAAGGCTGTCAACGATCGCGATCTCGCGGTGGTTTCTGTGCTGTCGGGCAATCGCAATTTCGAGGGTCGGATTAATCCAGACGTAACCATGAACTACCTGGCATCCCCACCGCTGGTAGTGGCATACGCACTGGTGGGTAGCATGGACGTCGACCTACTCACCGAACCTCTAGGGTATGGGGCTGACGGCGAGCCGGTGTATTTGGCTGACATTTGGCCGACGCCGGAGCAGATCGCAACCGCGATTGCCGAATCGGTATCGCCACAGATGTACACCGACGGCTACGCCGACGTGTTCGCCGGTGATGATCGCTGGCGAGCGCTTGCCACACCTGAGGGCGACACATTCACCTGGGACGCGGAGTCCACGTATGTCCGCAAACCGCCGTACTTCGATGACATGCCCACTGAGCCGACCTCGGTCACCGATATTGCCGCCGCCCGAGTGCTGGCGCTGCTCGGCGATTCGGTGACCACCGACCATATCTCCCCCGCGGGTTCGATCAAAGCCGATTCCCCCGCCGGCCGATACCTGACCGAGCACGACGTGGAGCGCGGCGATTTCAACTCCTACGGCTCGCGGCGCGGAAACCACGAGGTGATGATCCGGGGCACGTTTGGCAATATCCGGCTACAAAACCAGCTGGGTGACTCCGCCGGGAAACCGCTGCCACGAGGTGGATTTACCCGCAACTTCCTCACCGGCAAGCAGAGCACCATCTATGCTGCCGCGCAGGCTTACCAGCGTGAAGGCATTCCGCTGGTGGTACTGGCGAGGAAAGAGTACGGCTCGGGGTCATCGCGAGACTGGGCAGCCAAAGGCACGGCGCTGCTGGGCGTCAAGGCCGTGATCGCGGAATCGTTCGAGCGGATTCACCGCTCGAACCTGATCGGCATGGGCGTGTTACCACTGCAGTTCCCAGCTGGAGAGAACGCCGAATCGCTGGGGATCACTGGCGAGGAAACGTTCGAGATCGCGGGCATTACGGTACTTAACGAGGGGCAGACGCCAAGGGCAGTGCACGTCACAGCAACGCGAGCAGGAAGCAATGTGGAAGGGCAACCAGTCGAATTTGACGCGATAGTCAGAATCGACACCCCCGGCGAGGCTGATTACTTCCGCCATGGCGGAATTCTGCCGTACGTGCTCCGCTCACTGCGGGGACAATAATTCGCGTTTTCGCTGTACCGAAGCTGTTCCGTGCGTCACTATAAGAAGCAGACACCTAACAGCTCGCTATTCTCCCCGCGGGGTTAGAACTAGTTGTGTAATGGCTATCGGAGCATGTCTTGTCAGATACCGGTGCATCGCAGTCCGATGCCGCCCCCCATAGCCGAGAGCAACAGGCACTTGCTTCAGCTTTGGCTGAAACCCGTATAGCCCTCGGGCTATACCAGCACGATGTCGCGAATGGCCTAGGGCTGGGGATCCATAGGATCAGAGAGGTTGAAGGCGACTGGACGAGTGCCCAACTTACAAGAATTGGATTTTCCTTTCGAATACTGAGCTATTTTGTTGAGCAGGCAGCTGACCCAAACCGCCTACTTGCCGATAAAAATCGTACTGCTGTTGATCAGGGCCTTGAGAGCATCCGCAGTCATGCAGAAATTGTGCGCAATCAGCTTCGCGAGGAGCGGCGGGACGAGCTAGGCGCCATTTTATCTGTGGACGAAGAACTCGCTGAGCATAAGTTGCGTTTAGCTTTCTCGCTACGAGAGCTGCGAGAAGTCAACCATGTAAGTAAAAAAAATATTGTGGAAAAAGTCTCAAAGCTCGAGCTAGTTTCTCTAAAAGAGTACGAGATGGGCATCGGTTACCAAATAGCGGACCTTATCTTGATAAGAGAAATAATAGAAAAATTTCCTAGCCAGCATTCAAGCTACAGCTACATATATGAAGATTTAATAGCCAGTGTTGGTGCCCTCACTGGGAATAGGCGAAGAGCCACGCTCGCAGCAGAACAAAGACGCGCTAGAGCGGATCAGGTAGCTAGCCCGCAAGCTGCTAAAGAAAAGAGTAGCGGAGTATCGCAAAACCTGTTGGACACCGATCCGTCGTTAGCTGGTATTACTAACGCTTCATTGCTCGACGATTCACCGGACAATGAGACACAAGTCGTTAGTACGGCTATCGTAGCTGGAAGAAAAGCTTGTAAAGAAACGCAAAGCGGCGCGGCGCGCTTTCTAGCTGATGAACTAAACCCTAGCGAATTTCGACATTTCATAACTTTCATTCAAGAGTTTGAGCGTCACGGAATAATTAAAAGTTTTTCTGGTGTGTTCTACACTAGATTTCTGCTTAATCGGTATATGCCTTATCTGGATGCCCCTAAAACCCAGCTGGATGATTTTAAGGAAATACTTGACAAACGAGCTAGTGAGATACGGCAAGAGCGCACTGTAAAGCTGCTGGCTCGCTTGGGTTATTCTGTAGAAGATGCAGTTCATCTAAATGATGAAACCATGCGAGCCGTAGAAATCGCCATTTCACTGCAGCACGTTCGGGAGATTCCTTTTCTTACACTTTCCACAGTGGCTAAAAAAATAAATACACTAGCTGGCAATAAACCCCTTGCCAACGTTGGTAAGCTCTCCTACCTCGAAAACACAGCTCGATACAATCTTCGCCAGATTAAACTGGCTCAACTATTTTTAGAGGCGTGTCAAGTTTCTGAAGATATCAGTGCTGACCCAACTCTTATCCATGAAGCGGTCATTGCTCTGCTAACAGCACAGAGTCGTCGGCCTCCACGGCGAATACGCCATCGGATAGGTGATCCGTCCACTGAAGACAAGCGTCGAGGCGCTGTTGATACTCGGTATGCTTCTTTAACTGCCGTGCAGGCTCAAATACTCGGTGATCTAACGAGCGCTGGATTCACGGTAGAAGAATTTTTCCCTCATGTGAAAAACCTGATATCCGACCAAGAGAAGAAAATAGATAGCGACCGAAGGACTGCACTACGAAGAAAACTTAGAAAGTTTACCGAGCTTTTTCCGGAAGTTCCTCACACTTCTTGGGAAGATATCTACGGCGAGGAAGTGGATCATCGACTCTACATTGCGCTCGCTCTCAACAAGCTGCGAATAACTTCTGACCCAGTGCTTACAAAGGATCAACTTACCCGCGCCTGTGCTATCAAAGGTGAAGATATAGCCTATTTTTATCAGTACATAAAGTCCATAGAGGAGGCAACATGGCCGGATCTTCCCCCACAACACGCGGTCAACCGTGTTTTGGAGATCCTCGTCGCCGACGAAGATACTATTGAAGAAGTCAATAAAAGAATTGTTGCTCTACATACAAGAAAGCGACGAGGGATAGAAACCATCCCTGTGCCAAGCGAGAGCTCTGTTTCAGTAGACCCACAGGAAAATCTACACTATAGTTTAGAAATTTTTAGCTGGCTTGCCGCAATGCATCTCGAGCACAGACATCTGCAAAGCGGCCGCCAGGGTGACTACATCGCCGCATTTGCGGCAGAGATTGAACTTAATGAGGCTCAACTCAGGCATCTTTTAGACCCGTACAGCCGTGAAGAGCATACTGTAGATAACAAAATTTCCGAGCCTAACGCAACTATGGCAGAGCGATGGTACGCAACCAACGCGACTATTGAACAAATTACTTCTTACGTAGCGCCGGATTTAGCGGAACATCTTCCAGAGGCCCGCGAAGAGCATACAGTAAATCAGGGTTCTGATGAGTCCGATGAAGAATACCGCGCAATATGGCGAAATATCGGCAGACTGGTGAATGCTCATTCAAACTATCTCGGGGATATGATTCCAGAGGGTGCATCCCGTAGAGAAGATCAGATACGCGGATTCCTTAAGCGTGAGCCCTTCCAAAATATCGTTAGCGGAAATGGTGCGGGTGATCGAGAATCGTTACTAGTCCTTTTAAACAGCTGGCGCGAAATCTTGGACGCAACCCGCTTTACTCGTGGGCACGGTTCTTCCGGAGTGACCGATCCCGCCCCTGCTCGCCAGACCTCTTCTGATTCCGACCCATCTGCACCAAGCCCTCTCCAACCAGCAGCGGAAGGATCACCAGCTCTAGGCCCAGCTCCCGCTGGCCCGGTAGCAACATCACCGGTGCTTCCGGTGGCCGATGCTTCGGGCTGGAAGGCATATGGACGAGTCTTTGCCGAGTATCAGCGAGTTATGCGTATAAGAAATATCAGTCTGGCCCACTATCTAGGCTGCTCGTCGCGCGAGATTATCGATATCCACAACGGTCACGGTTATCAACGTCCTGAGCTTATCGCCGGCGCTACCTCATTTTGGTTAGATCCTGACGCGACGTATCAACGCCGGGCCACGGCGGTATCAGATTCCGGCTGGGACGAGTTCGGGCAGCTGGTGCGGACACTCCGCGAGGTAAACGGACACTCAAGAGGTGCGTTCGCCGAGATTATCAACAGCTTCGATGTGGCCGTGGCGGAGATCGAGAGCGGCGCCGGCGCCCAATACCCCTCCGAGGTTTCCGCCATTACTGCGAGCGTTTCTCAGTTTGTGGCTGTTCATGAAAGACCTCGAGGACAAGCCGCTGCCGCACCCGCCCCGCCAGACGTGAGTGCCCCGGTCGTTGCTCCCGTCGCGCGGCAGCCTGCCAGCGAGCGCGACGATGAGGCTTATCAGCGGTCTCTTGAAGGCCGCATAGGTGATCGAACAATAGTCGACGCCGGATGGCCTAACCTCATAGTGCTGCTCCGCCGACAGCGGCTAAACACCAAGCTAACTGTCGAAGGCTGGGCAACCAGTACGGGCACCTCGGCGGAACTTGTGCGGCGGATGGAAGAATCGGGAGGGGGTCATGAGAACAAGAACCTGCGCGCCGTACTACAACTCGCACAGGAATTAGGCGAGGAAGATCGCGCTCGGGCGATGTTGATCGTAGGCGAGGTGAAACGATTAAAAAGGGCCAACATTGAGCGGCAGCTACGCCGCACACAGATTGTGCTCCATTTCCCCGGGTGGGATCGAACCGCGTGGCCCGGATGTGGTGCGTTCCTCCAGCAGCAACGCGAGCTCGCCGAGCTAACCGTCGAAGAGCTGGCAAACCTCTGTGGGGTGCCAGTAGCCGCATTTCAAGAGATATGGTGCGGCGGGGGCTACGAGCCATCCTTCCGAGACGCAATCGATCCGGGCCGGATAGCCTTTCGTGATCTTCGGAACGACAGCGCTACGGTTTTAGACAAACTCCGTGAGCTCAATAACAGCACGGGCAACGATCCCGACCCGCTATGGGAGGAACTACATACTCTTCTACATAACGAGCAGACCCGCGATTACCACAGCTATCGACAGATACTCGAAAGCCGGAAGCAGTCTCCGGTGAGAGCAGGAGACTGGCAAGACCTGATCGTGCTTGCCTACCAAGCTCGCCGGCGTAGCGGCCCACGACGAGAGCCTGTAGCGACAACCGCTGGACTACCAGTGGCCACACTGAAAGACATCGAGAGCGGCGTAGCCCCACTTGACCACGTTAGCTACCAGGCCATTGTAGCGCTGTTTTGGGCTACTAAGTCTGGCGACGATATACCGACAGACATCAAAGAGAAACTTCAGCGGCTCAAAACGGCCCTCGCCAACCAAGCCGGCGGTGAGCTACCCCCTTCGGCTCCACCGAGCTTCCGCCCCAGAGCTCTTCCCGATTTCCCATCTTCTAAGCATTGCCTTAGCGGGCACTCGCATCGCAGATAAACCGCGTCGACGGCTGGGCCCTCAGTGCTACTTTCGGCGGGATTTTCTCTTTCCCGTTCCGCTGGGTGCATTGGAACTCCGCGGAGCGGCGTAACCTTCTGAGTACTGGGTCGTGACTTTTTCCGGGTCATCCGGTAGGCCAAGGGCTTCGATCAAATTTGGCACAATCTTGGTTGGTGGCGCTATTTCCCCCGATTGATACCGTGAGAAAGTCGATGGAGCGATTCCCAGTTTTCCAGCCACTGAGGTAGCGGTCCTGCCACCACGTTTCAGAGCTGCCTTGATCCAATTCCCCATGTGCCCAGCGGGAAGAACCCTCGACTGGCTCGGGGTTAACTGTCTCACTGGCGGAACAACAGCGAGCTGAGCATCGAACTCATCCTGCCCGAGACGCCGAATCGCTTCGGGCGCCAGCGTCTCTATCAGAGCGCTCACTTCTGGCGGAGGTCCAACACGCCCTAATTCATAGCCAGAAAGCATTGCGGCGCCGCATCCGAGCAGCTCCGCGCATTCCTTTTGACTCAAACCCAAAGCCCGTCGGATCACCCCAATACGATGCCCTTGTGTCCGGTACGCCAGCGATTGCGACAAGCGCTTACCTCGAGGAACCGATCTTCTATTCAAGTTCGCGATATGCCCTGGTCTACCGTGACCGTGGGGATATCGCTCCTTAACTTGCTCCACAGCTTCCATGACCTGTTTCGCCGTAAGCGACGGTTTCGTGGCTTTGACAATTCGGCGTATGACTTCCTCTGGTACGTCCGACTTTCTGCTCCGATATCGGGATAGCTGCGAAGCGGAGATTTTGATGATTCCCGCCAGCTCTTCCGCGGTCATCCCGCTATCGCCTAAGGTTTCATGGATCCAACGGGCCGCATATCCTGCCGACGGGGTCCTCGTCCGTGAATAACCTCGCCGCGGTTGCGGAGCCGGGACATCGGCTAACCTAACAGCGAATTCCTCTTGGCCGATTCTGGCTATCACAAGCCCGGCAAGGTAATTGATTGTGGCTACCGTCTCGGGATGTAGGGGTATTTTGCCGGATTCATATCGCGACACAGTTGCGGCATCGCGACCAAAGAACGCACCGAAAGGGCCTTGCTTTAGGTCCATAGCTTGACGGATGACTCGGACGCGATGACCCAGGCGGCTATCCCCCCTGTTAGCCATCGGCGTAGAGGGCTGCGTCACGGCACGCTAACCACTGCGAATTGGGCCGCGTACAGCTCGTTGTACAACCCACCTTCGGCTAGAAGCTGCTCGTGGGTGCCCCGCTGCGCGATCCGCCCATCGTCGACCACCAGAATCTGGTCAGCACCCCGAATAGTGGAGAGCCGGTGGGCGATCACTAGCGCGGTACGGTCGGCCAACGCCTCCTCCAGCGCCCGCTGCACCGCTAGCTCGGATTCTGAATCCAGATGTGAGGTAGCTTCGTCGAGAATCACAATGGACGGCGACTTGAGCAGCAGCCTCGCGATGGCCAGGCGCTGCTTCTCCCCACCGGAGAGCCGATAGCCGCGCTCCCCCACTACCGTGTTGAGTTTGTCGGGAAGAACACGCACCATATCAGCAATCTGAGCACGGCCAAGCGCTTCCCATATCTGCTCGGCGCTGGCGTGCGGCGCCGCATATCGCAGGTTTGCCTCAATCGTGTCGTGGAACATGTGGGGGTCTTGCGAAACCACGCCGATGCTGCCTCGCAGTGATTCTTGAGTTACATCTCGCACATCCAGGCCATCGAGGAGTATCGCGCCGCCGGTGACGTCGTACAGCCGAGGTACCAGCTGCGCGATGGTGGTCTTTCCCGCGCCCGAGGGGCCTACTAGCGCGATGATTTGGCCCGGTTCGGCCAGGAAACTCACCCCGCGCAGCACCGGCCGGTTCGAGGTACGGTCAAGAATCGCGACGTCCTCCAGCGAAGCCAGCGATACCTCTTTTGCTGTGGGGTAGGTGAATTGCACGTCGTTAAATTCGATCCGTCTGGCGCCCAAAGGTAGCTTTTTTGCGCCAGGCTTATCCGTCACCATCGGTGGCAGATCCAGTACTTCGAATACGCGCTCGAATGACACCAGCGCACTCATCACGTCCACCCGCACGTTCGACAGCGCAGTAAGCGGCCCATACAACTGGGCCAGCAGCAACGCCAGCGCGACCACCGTGCCGGCATTGAGCTGGCCGTCAAACGCTAGCCACCCACCCAGGCCGTACACCAGTGCCTGTGCCAGGGCGGCCACCAGCGTCAACGCAATGAAGAACATTCTGCTGTACAGCGCAGACTGCACACCGATATCGCGCACTCGAGTGGCGCGTTTACCAAATGATTGATTCTCCTCATCCGCGCGCCCGAACAACTTCACCAACATGGCACCGGAAACGTTGAACCGCTCGGTCATGGTGGTGTTCATCGACGCGTTGAGTTGCAGCTGTTCCCGGGTAATAGCTTGTAGCTTGCGCCCAAACCAGCGAGCTGGCAGCACGAAAACCGGTACTAGTATCAACGACAGCAGCGTGATCTGCCAGCTCAGCGTGGCCATCACGCCCACGGTCACGATCAGTGCGATGAAGTTAGAGCCGACACCCGATAATGTGCCGGTAAACGCCCGCTGCGCTCCGATCACGTCGTTGTTCAGACGAGAGATCAACGCGCCGGTCTGCGTCCGGGTGGAAAACGCTATCGGCATACCGAGCACATGATCGAAAACTTTGCGGCGCAGATCCAGAATCAAGCTCTCCCCAATGCGGGAGCTGTACCAACGCTCAGCCATGGATAGCACGGCAGCCAGTAGCGCCAAGCCCGCAATGACGGCGGCAATGGTCACCACCAGACCGCGGTCGCGGTGTTGCACGATGGCGTTGACCACCCGGCCAGCTAGCACTGGAGTTGCCACCGAGGCTAGCGCGGCGGCGGCCAAAATTACGAACATCACGATCAGTTGCCGGCGGTATGGCTTCGCATACTCTAAAACCCGGCGCACGGTGACCTTGGATACCGCTTGATTGGCCACCACTGAATCGTCGCGGTACGCCATGCGCCGAAGCGATGAATGACCCATCATCCAGATGTCTCCTGGGATTTTTACAGCTCTACGTTGAGCAACCCCAAGCCGGCAGTATAACTTCCCGTGTGACCAGACTCAGCCGCAGGTCAGTTTCGAACTTAGGACTCACCGATCCACCGCCGGGTAGGTCAACTGTCCGTCCTTGACGTGCAGGTGTTTGTGCAACACGGCAGGCTTCACCACCGTCATCGACATGATGTCCACAACCTCCACACCCGATACCCGATTACTACCCACTCTGTTGATCGACAGAACCAGCCGCGGGTACCACTTAAGGGCTGACTGGTCATTATCAACCTAGCCACTGACCAAAGGTTGGATTAGAATAACGGTCATGCGAACCTTTCCGTTATCTGAAGCTAAAACTCACCTTTCCGAGATCGTCGAGGAGGCCGAAAATACCCATGAGCGGGTCACTATCACCAAACATGGCCATCCCGCGGTGGTACTGGTCTCCGCCGATGATCTAGACGCGCTAGAGGAAACCCTGCATTGGCAATCCGTCCCGAATATTCGCAAGCGGATATCTGAAGCCGAGGTCGCGATTGAGGACGGCGAGGTGTACTCCACCAACCAGGTGCGCAACGAACTTGGGTTCCCACTGCGGTGAGTAACCGCTATACCGTCGAAATAAGCGCCCCGGCCTTTCGTGACCTGCAACGCATTCCACGAAAGGTTGCTGAGGCCATTCTAGCTTTCTGCGATAGTCTGCTGACGGAAAATCCTCGACGAGTCGGAAAGCCACTTCGTGGTGAGTACGCTGGGCGTTTCAGCGCTCGCCGTGGCGACTATCGCGTGATGTATTCCATCACAGAAGAACTTAAGAAAGTGCGGGTGCTCGTCATCGATCACCGCTCTCAGGTGTACCGCTCTGGTCGATGAGTGAGGTTGAGCCAGCGGTTACGACGGAGCTGGCAAGGTGGCGCTGTAGCCATGAAACCGTGTGTCGATCGGCTTTGGCCGCATGAGCGGTTTGTGGGGCAGGCTCGACGCCAGGCTCCTCAGCTAGGGCATGCGCCATGCCCGGTATCAGCATAAGCTGAACCCTCGCGGGATCCACATACTGTTTGGCCAGCTCCTGGCACATCCGTGTAGCCGGTGTGCGGATAGCGTCTCGGTCATCATCCTCGCCGACCACGAGAAGTATCGCGGGCTGGCTTGGCAGAGCGATCTCCTGGACGCGGGCCACAAAGTCCAACCTGTGAGCTATCGCCAGCGATGGTTGCGACCAGGGGTAGGTAATGCCAAAGTGGCGGCCCAGTGCCTCTACGACTGGATGCAGTTGCACCAGCGGACTGACAAGCACGGCGGCGGCAATCTCGACGTCGCTTTCGGCGATGACAAGCTGAGCGACCGCAGCACCCGCGGATCCACCGATCACTCCGATTGGCCCATTGCCGAAGCCGAACCGAGCGCGCAGTTCGGTGAAAGCGGGCATGAACTCTTCAGCAGCCTGATTGATTATGGGGCCATGGAGATTGCGAACCGCGTCTTCATAACCCAGACGCATCAGCTCTTCGACGCCTCCTGAGGGCAGCCGTGAACCACTCATAGGCAGACCAAGATAGATGCGCCAGGCATCGAGTCCCTCCAATGGCAGAGCTGCGGCCAGCGCGGCCTCGGTCCGTGGTGAGTCCATTAGATGCCAAGCCACCACTACTGGAGCGCAAGTACGCGGTCTAGTAGTGGGTGGGATTGCGAGGAACGGAACACCAGCGGCAATCCCGGTGAGCTGAGCGGCTGTGGCGGTCACAATGTCCTCCTTTAATGAGTTGTACGCTGTCCAATATAGCTGGACGGTGTACAATTAGCAAGATGGAATCGTTTCGGACTCCTGGCCAACGAGCCGGTCTAACCCGGGCAGCGGTACTTGGTGCGGCGCAGGACCTCCTAGCCGAGAAAGGTCTGGAGTCGCTGACGATGCGCGCTTTGGCGCAACGCCTAAGCGTCGCGCCCAACGCCCTCTATAGCCACGTGACGAGCAAGACCGCGCTCATCGATGACCTCCTCGACGAGGTTCTCGCCGAGGTTCAGGCACCTGCTCCAGACATAGCGGACGCCAGCGACGGTCTCTACCAGCTGATGGCCTCGACCTACGACGTGCTCCTTACCCATCGCGACCTCGTGCCGCTTTACCTGGCACGCCAAGGCGCTCGCGGCTCCAATGCTCAACGTCTGGGAACTATCATGCTTGCGCTGCTTGCTCGCGTGAACGTGCATGGCTCAGCGGCGAGCGAGGCGCTGCGGGTACTCATTGTGTATACGATTGGCTTCGCCGCTTTCACCACCCATCCCCCTCTCGATGCTGGGGTCGATCGACCGGTTATCCCCGCAGAAACACTGAACAACTTCACGAACGGATTACGATGGCTACTTACCGGAATTACTCAAGCCTCAGCGGTTTCATAGCATCGGCCCGCCGATGACGACACCGGGTGAGGTTGCCCTACTCAGGCTCGCCGCGCAGCGCCTAGCCGGTCCTGGCTTAGCCACCGTAATGGACAGTGTCGGATGGATGACCGCGCTACAGGCGCAGGACTATAGCGGGGTTCTCACCTCCGTCGCGCTGCGTACCACGACAGGTAGCCGTCAGAGCGTCGAGGCCGCGCTGAACGCCGGTGAGGTCGTCAAGTCATGGCCGATGCGCGGCACGCTGCACCTCGTCCTAGCCGAGGATCTTCCCTGGATGCTAGAACTCACGACTCCTCGCTTGATAGCAGGTGCCGCCAGCCGGCGGGCTCAGCTCGATTTGGACACACCAATACTTGAGCGCGCCCGAGAGCTGGCAGTGAACGCCTTGTCAGGCGGTCACCAGCTACGGCGCAACGAGCTCCTTGCTGTCTGGGATGAAGGTGGGCTGGTCACGACAGGATCACGCGGCTACCACATGCTGTGGTACCTGGCGCAGACCGGAACGCTCTGCTTCGGACCGGTCCGCGGAGATGAACAGCTTATTGTGCTCATCGACGAATGGATTCCGAGGCCAAGGCGCCCAGAGCGGGAGGAAGCGTTGGGCGAATGGGCTTTGCGCTACTTCCGTAGTCATGGCCCCGCGACGATCAAGGACTTCATCCGGTGGACGAACTTGATCGCAGCCGATGCTCGAACTGGACTCGCACTTGCCCGGCCTCGACTTTCTAGTCTGAACGTTGAGGGCGTCGAGCACTTTATGGACCCGCAAACTCCGGATCTGCTCAGCTCCTGCCGACACCACGCCCGAGGGATTTTTCTGCTCCCCGGGTTCGACGAGTTCATTCTGGGCTATTCCGACCGCCGCGCCGTGCTGCCCGTGGAGTACGCCGACCGCATTGTCCCTGGCGGCAACGGCGTATTTCGACCGACGGTCCTCAGCGACGGTCGAGTCATCGGAGTTTGGAAACACGTCGGTCGTGGCGTGAAGCGAACTCTCGCCGCCACACCGTTCGAGTCGTTCCCTGAGGCGATGGCCGAAGCGATTTCCCAGCGCTACGCCGCACTGCCGTAATTTGGGACAACTCCTACACCGTTATCGTATGATCGACCGAGCGTCAGGAAGCCGATCCTGGCTGGAAGGGCGGATCTGTGCGTGAGCGATGACGACGAACGAGACCGAGCCATACAACCAGAAGATCTCAGCCGGTTCTTCGTGGAACGCGCCAACGCAGGCGATGTTGAAGGATTGGTAGCGTTGTACGAGCCTGACGCCGTGCTTGCCCTACCCGGCGGTGGAATAGCGCAAGGTGCGGTAGCCATTAGACAAGCATACGAGCAGTTGCTGGCCACTAAGCCCACATTCGCACCTGGAGATCAGCAGCCTGCACTCCGCCACGGAGCACTAGCTTTAACCTCAACGCGCATAACTAATGGTGCCACAGCAGAGGTAGCGCGACGTCAGACCAACGGAACCTGGCTGTGGATTATCGATCAACCCAACGTCCTCGCCTAGCGAGGTGCCGAGGAATTATTTGCCCTTGATTATGAAAGTCGCCGTTAAGAGAAGAGATTTGATGGCAAATGCGCGCCGAGGCAGCCATTCGTTGCGATCTGTTCACTGGCCCTAGCGCTCGCTGTAGTTATCACTGGCTGTGGCGTGGGTCTAGCACATGATTCAAGCACGGTGACTGGGCAGCAGGCGGCGTCCTTTGCCAAGCTCAAGCTACCCGCGAGCGCACGCGACTTTGATGTTCACTACGACAGAGGCATTGACGAGCGATACCGATTCAGTTTTCGGCTGGACAGAAAAGATCTAGACACATTTATTTCCGATAGTGCGCTTCCTCCCCTAGAGCCTGGCCCGCGTGTGGTTTCCAAAGCCGACGCAGGAGTACTTAAGTGGCCACGGAGCCAGCTGAAGCAGGTTACGGGTGTTGAAGACAATAAATAGGCCGGCTAGTCCGGAATGTGATGGTTGATCTTTCTGATCCCTCCGTGGCCACTGTCTACGTGGAATCCTTCAGCACGTAGCACGCCGGCGGCGAAATATCCTGCAAAGGCAGAGCGAATTCGCAGGTCAGCTTGGCTGAGGGTGATTCGGATGCAGCGGATCGCAGCCAATGGTGGTACTTTCTCTATGTTCGTGTTTCTTTCACGCTCGCATAGAACGATGTTGCGGGCGCGCAGCTAGCTTCAGGAATCTGGAGAAGTCGCGTCGGAACCCGGCCCGAGGCACCGCACAGTGCGGCCCTCGTATCCAGCCCTGTAAGGGAGCAAAATGACTCAGGGAACTGTCAAATGGTTCAACTCGGAAAAAGGCTTTGGTTTCATCTCTCGCACTGATGGACCAGACGTCTTCGTGCACTACTCTGAGATCGAGGGGAACGACTATCGTAGCCTCGAAGAGAACCAAAGCGTGACGTTCGAGCTGGCGGAAGGCCCTAAGGGCCCACAGGCCACTCGCGTCAAGGCACTCTGACTCACCGGCAAGCAACGCTTGCCGTAGACAACAGATAAACTGGGCCCCAGCACTAATAGTGCTGGGGCCCAGTTTATCTACTTGACTGTCTATGCCGACCGTATGGCAGTTATTATCTTCAGCTGTGTTAGAAACAAGTACAGCTGAGGTTGTGCTGAATCAAGCTAAGTGTTACGCGGCCTATGGCCGTCATCTTGCTGAGTCTCGTGGCGGTGAGACCTCCGAGTGGAGCGGCATTGTCATGTGCAATGCCGGATTAACTCCCTATCGGAACATAGTTGTGCCACAGCGACCGATTCAGCCGGCAGAAGCCTCAGAACTCGCTCAGCGCCTGGTTGACTTCTATGGCTCTTACCAAGGGTGGAGCATCTGGAGTGTTTTTCCGCTCGACCTCTTAGCGGGTGGATTCATCTATCAGCTGGCTAACCCCTGCATGCACCGATTAGCGTCACTTCCACTCCGCGGAGCAGAAGTTCCTGGCCTGCGCATCGAAGAAGTAACAGACGAATGCGGCGTGGAAACGTTCGAACGTGTCCGGGAGACGGCCACGGGTCGCCTGAAAGCATCGCAGAAATTATCGGGACCGCATCTAGACGCACGGATTCTCGGCAATGGCTACCAACTGTGGCTAGGCCGGGTCGGGACGCAGGCTGTGGCAACCGGCGCCAGCTTCAGCGACGACAGCGTCAATTTAATCAACAACATCAGCACCCTGACGGACTTTCGGCGCCGAGGAATCGGTGCTGCGATGAGCGCTCACGCGATCCGGGCCAGCAGTAAACCAACCGCTCTGAACAGCGATCCCAACGGGTTCGGACTCTACCGAAAGCTTGGGTTTCAAGAGGTCGGCAGAATACAGTTCTGGACACTGGGCCTTTCTCCGTAGCCCGGCAAGGACGCGGGAACGAATGTCTACCAGCTCACGGTACGCGCGTGCAGCGCTGGCACGTTGCTCCGCGGTTCACGTCACCTCACATGATGTTGGCTCGCTCTCGGCAGACAGCCGATCTAGCGCCGTCACGTGGTAGGTGTAGCTGCGGCCCGCTGCGGCGGTGGCGTCTGTGAACCACTGGTTTCGAATTGTGGCGAGCAGGTGTGTGGCGTCGGCGAAGTCGCAGTCCTGAACTCGGGCTTGACCGTCGAACCGATACACCGCATACGAGGTTGGCAGGTGAACTCCCCCGGACTCCCAGCGCAGCTCGACGCCCCCGCCAGTACGCCGAGCTCGGACCAGCATCGGCGCTTGGACTCGGGGGCGGTTGTGCCACAAATGGTCCATGGGCGGGGTGATGGCCGGATGCCGGTAGTGCTCGGCAACAAGCTGGCTCGTCGCGCCCAGGGTGTCGGCACGCAGACTCTTAGCCGAGAAGTAGACATTTCCGGTTACCTCAGGGTAATTCCGGTTAAGTGTCAGGTGCGAGGATAATTCGGCTGGGTTACTCCAAGCCCCGCGTTCGCCAACCCGATACGCCGCCTCACCGAGGTAAAGCTGTACGTCAGTGCCACGTACTTGCTCGCTCCACCACGGAACGAGCTTTGCGTAGTCCGCTAAGGGCCAACCGATGTTCCAGTAAAGCTGCGGAACAATGTAGTCGACCCAGCCGCTCTCGACCCAAAGCCGAGTATCGGCGTAAATCTCGTCATAGGACTGAAGGCCTTTGGTGTCCGAGCCGCGCGGGTCGGTGGCCCGGTTGCGCCAAATCCCGAAAGGGCTAATGCCGAACTTGACCCACGGCTTGGCGCGGCGGACGCGCTGGCCTATCTCCACGACAAGCTTGTTGATGTTGTCCCGGCGCCAATCCTGCACTGAATCGAATTCGGCGCCATACTTGGCGAAGGTGTCTACGTCAGGCACGACCTGACCAGCGATTGGATACGGATAAAAGTAGTCATCGAAGTGCACGCCGTCGACATCGTGACCGCTGAGAGCATCCAGGATCGCGTTCTCCACGAACCGCCGCACCTCTGGAATTCCCGGGTTGTAGTAAAGCTCCGGGCCGTACGCAAATACCCAGTCGGGATGTTGACGGGCCGGGTGTTCAGAGGCAAGCTGCCCAAGATGTGTCTGCTTGCTTAGGTGGTATGGGTTAAACCATGCGTGTAACTCCAGGTTGCGCTTATGGGCCTCCGCCACGGCGAATGCCAAAGGGTCATAGCCGGGGTTGACGCCCTGCTTACCGGTCAAGTACTGCGACCACGGCTCATATCGAGACGGCCAGAAGGCGTCGGCTGTGGGCCGCACATGGAGGAAGACGGCGTTGAGCCGCAGCCGCACGGCCAGGTCTAACCAACTTATCAGCTCTGTGCGCTGCTGCTGCGCAGACAAGCCAGCGGCCGACGGCCAATCAATGTTGGAGACGGTGGCAATCCATAACGCCCGAAACTGGTGTTTGGCGGCGAGATCGGGTCGGTAACCGGATTGGGCGACGGCGGTTTCGGGTAGTCCCAATGCGACACCGGAGGCCGCCACCGCGGTCAGCGTGCCGAGCTGACGGCGAGTCAGATTGAGTTTGGGCATGGTGTCCAATCCGGACTTGTGGTCGAGTTGGGTAAAGCAATTTGACCACAAGCTGTCGAGGGTGGGCCCCTATCTAACTGGGACGGGAGGCAATATCAGCCCTCTTCGAATCAAGGCTTCGGCCGTAGGTTTTCGTGGGCCCAGGCGGTGAGGCTAGTAGGTGTTGTGGTGAGGATGCTGCGCGGGTCCTCGGGGGTGAAGTTTTCGCGTAGGCCGCTAGACATTCCGATGATTCCTTCGGTCTGCTTATCGCTGAGTCCTGCCGATCGCAGGGTGTCTCGAAGGTCGTCGTCAGACACGTGTTCGGCGCGCATCGGACGACCTGTCGCGCGGCTCACAATCGCGGCGACCTGGGTGAAGGTTAGATCGTGGGGGCCGTGGACGCCCTGCACGTGTCGGCCAGCCCAGACGGTCGACAGTAGCCTGGCTGTCACGATGTCGCCGATATCGCGGGGGTCGACCCAGGGCATCGGCCTGTCGATCGGCATCGCGGTCCGGAGCACTCCATCGCGTAGCGCGTCGGGCTCCTCGAGCAGGTTGGTGAAAAAGTAGCCACAGCGCAGGTGTAGCACCGAGGCACCAGTACGGTCCAACTGCTCTTCGGTTCCCGCGAGGCCGTCGATCTCACCTACGCCGGATCGCTTCTCAGCGCCTAAGCTGCTCTGGAACACGATTCGAGCAACACCGTTGTCTTTCACGGCACGTGCGGCGTTCGCGCCCATGTGAGTCCAAGTCGCAATCGGATCGCCGTCTGTGGTTCGTGGGTTTACCCAGAACAGGGCCTCCGCGCCCTCGGTCGCCCGTAGGACAACCTCCACATCACTCTGGCTGCCTTGGACGATATCGACCCGCTCCCGTATAGCGCTGTCCAACTTGGCGGCATCTCGCAACAGCAGGGTCGGTCGCACACCCGCCTGCAGTAGCAGCCGTACGACTCGTGAACCCACGTGCCCAGTCGGCGTGGTAACAACGATCTTCACAATGACACCTCCATCTAAAAGGAACAGAACCTCCCCTAGGGTAGCGACAGGCGCAGACAGTTTTCGGCCACAACTTCCGCGCAAAGCGACGACTTGGCTGGTTGAGGAGCAGTGTTTTTAATGAGTGAAAATGACATGAAGTTTGTTGTAGTGCTGAACCGGAGCTATGAGTTGTCCCGTTTGACCTCTGGTCTCGGGCACGCCACCGCTGGACTTGTGGCTAGCCTCGCCCAAGACGTCGACAAACTAAGCTTTGTTGAATACACGTCATCAGACGGTCAGCCTTATCCGTGGATCAGCGATTATCCGTTTATTACTCTTA
>QHCE01000045.1 GCA_003243955.1 Acidimicrobiales bacterium
AAAGCTTGGAACCGTCCGGGTCCTCTACGCTTGAGGACATGACGATCCAGCGGATGGACCACGTCGGCGTCGTTGTCGACGACCTCGCGGCTGCTACCGCGTTCTTTGTTGAACTTGGTATGGAGCTGGAGGGCGAGGCACCAGTCGAGGGACGTTGGGTGGACCGCGTCGTCAGGCTCGACGGTGTCCGAGTCGACGTCGCAATGATGCGGACTCCGGACGGCCACGGCCGGCTTGAGCTGACAAAGTTCAACACGCCGACGGCGGTCAGCGCTGAGCCGAACGCACCGGCGAACACGCTGGGCATACGTAGCATCATGTTCGCCGTCGAAGACATCGAGGACGTCCTTGCCCGCCTGCGCGCCCACGGCGCCGAACTCATTGGCGAGCTGGAGCAGTACGAGGACAGCTATCGGCTCTGCTACGTCCGCGGCCCCGAAGGCATCATCATCGCGCTGGCCGAGCAGCTCAGCTGAAGCGTTCGAAACAGGTCACGACCCCGACGACAACCCCGAACATCGGCGACCTCGACGACAGCACGCCCCGACCTTGCGTGACCGCTATGATCACCCGGCCCGATCGATCTCTGGGCCGTGTCTGGGCCGTGGGACGTCGGGAAGGGCTGAGAACTCCGAGGAACCACTGAGGCCTTGTGGCTGGTCAGCACTGGTGCCCCACTTCCCCGACGCAGGTGCGGGAGGGTAGAGCGGATGAGTTGGCCTGTAAGCCGGATTCTGTGACACCGCGGCGCCTTACGGCACTGCCGCGGCCGGCGATCATCCATCTAGGCTCGCTGTTGCCAGCGAGCTCATGCGGTCTACCCGCGAACTCAGGCGGGCCGCCCTCAAACATCCGCGCAAGCCGCCAATGGCGACTCTTATGACCTTGCTCCGAGCGGGGTTTACCAAGCCGCTCCCGTCACCGAGAGCGCTGGTGGTCTCTTACACCACCGTTTCACCCTTACCACGCATAGGCGTGGCGGTCTGTTTTCTGTGGCACTGTCCCGCGGGTCACCCCGGGTTGCTGTTAGCAACCACCCTGCCCTATGGAGTCCGGACTTTCCTCGACAACACCACCGCTGCGAACTGCACAACGCCGATTGTTGCCGCGATCACCCAGCCAACTCATCCGCGCCCGCTATGCTACGGCACGCGGGTGCTCGGCATCCTGGCGCTCAATGTCGATCGAGCTGCGAACAGCCGGTGGTACACGTCCCGCAACACCCAAAGCCCTCCTAAGGTGTGGTGGCTCGACCGAAACGGTGGCCCCATTCGTGTACATGCTCGAGTAGTTCGGGTGGCGAAACCACAGTGAACTCCGCACCCAACGAGCCCAACGTCATTAACGGCCAGTCCAGCGAATCCGATGTCATCCGCAGCAGACACCGCCCATCTTCGCGATCCTCGATCGTCCCCCACTGCCCGACGTGATCGCGCACGGTCACGGCCGACGCATGCACCAGGACCTCGACACAGTACGGGGCCGATAGCCGCCCAAGTCCAGTACGGACGAATGCCGCGGCGTCCTCGGCAGGCAGCTGCCGCGGACGAAATCGAACACCCGTGCAGCGCAGCCGAGCGAGCCGGTGCAGCCGAAAGCTGCGCCAGTCGTGACGCCCCAGATCGTAAGCGACCAGATACCAACGAAAGTCGAGCGAGACCAGCCGAAGCGGCTCGACATGACGTTCGGTGTGCTCGCCCCCGGCGGCGGTATAGCTGAATTCGAGACGCTCACTGTCCCGGCACACCTGCGCGACGGTGACGAGCGAACCCGCGTCGAAGGTCGACCCAGAACCGGTCCAACTCGGAGACACCGTCATCGCACGCAACGCCTCGACCCGGCGCCGCAGCCTCGGCGGCATCACCTGCACCACCTTGGTAAGTGCACGCACCGACGACTCCGCAATTCCGGCGACCGCACTCTGGGCAGCATTCTGCAACCCGACGGCGAGCGCAACGGCCTCATCGTCGTCGAGTACAAGTGGTGGCAGAACAGCTCCAGGGGCAAGCTGATAGCCGCCGTCCACACCGCGGCTCGCCTGCACCGGATAGCCCAGCTCCCGCAACCGCTCTATATCGCGGCGAAGCGTACGAACGGACACCTCAAGCTGGCACGCCAACCGCTCACCTGGCCAGTATCGACGGGTCTGCAGTAAGGAAAGCAGCCGTAGAGTCCGAGAGCTTGTATTCGCCATAACGTTGATTCTCGCGCAATTCAGGTCAGAAAGTGACACTTAGGGTCCATAGCATTGCCATGCAGACATCAACCACGGAAGGTACGCGCATGACCAACGCTGAGCCGACCACGACCGAAAAGATCACCCCAGGCGAGCGCACCGACCTGCTGGAGGCGTTGGCGATGCACCGCTACTTCCTGCGCAACACCACCCGAGACCTGACCGACGAACAGGCCCGGTTACGCACTACGGTCAGCGAGCTGAGCTTGGGCGGACTGATCAAACACGTCACCGAAACTGAGACAGCTTGGGTCAACTTCATCTTGGAAGGCCCAAACGCGATGCTCCGCAACGGCAAGAATCGGACCGAGTGGGACGCCGAAGACTGGGCGGAACGCGAGGCGAGTTTCCGGTTACTACCCGAGGAGACTCTCGTTGGTGTGCTCGAAAACTACGAGCAAGTAGCGCACCGGACTGAGGAAGTGGTGACTGCCCTACCGGACCTGAATGTCTCCCACCCGCTGCCGGAAGAACCCTGGTTTGAGCCAGGCGCACGCTGGTCAGCTCGGCGGGCACTGCTGCAGATCATCGCTGAGGCAGCGCAGCACTCAGGTCACGCCGACATCATCCGAGAAGCCCTAGACGGCGCTAAGAGCATGGGCTGACCGCTCAGAGGCAGCCCGTGCTCTTCACGCCAAGCTCGTTGCTAATTTATGCCACGTGTGGGTTTGCAAGCGATCAGGCCGCGGCATCCATCGCTAGGTTGGCCAACCGATCAGCGTCGGTATTCTTCGCCCGAGGCACCCAGACGTAACTGATCTGAGAAAACTTTCTCGCCAGCTGCTGCGCCTGCAGCGCCAGCGGACGCATATTCGGGTGCTTGACTTTCCAGCGGCCGGCCATCTGCTCCACAACCAGCTTGGAATCCATGCGCACCTCAACCTGCTCAGCACCCAGCTGCGCCGCCGCTCCAAGCCCCGCGATCAGTGCAGAGTATTCCGCGACGTTATTAGTGGTCACACCCAAGCTCTCGCTGCGCTCGGCAAGCACCTGCCCGGTCTGAAAATCTCGCACCACGGCACCGTAACCGGCAGGTCCCGGATTGCCCCGCGAGCCGCCATCAGCTTCCACAATCACTCTATCCATGGCAATTCATTGCACCCTGTCATTGCACCCTGTCCACGTCGCTTACCCACAACTGCCCTGCTCACAGCTATCCCGCTCACAGCCCTGACTGCGCTGTTCGCACTAAAATCCTGCCGCATTCCTCGCAGTACACCACCTCTTCTTCAGGTGCGGAACGCAACTGTGCCAGCGCAGTCCCGAATAGCTCCAGCTGACAGCCTTGACAGCGCCGCGCCCGAAGCGCCGCGGCCCCAACTCCGGCGTTGCGGACACGCAGCTGCTCATACTTCGCCACCAATTCAGCTGGGAGTTGTGCGACCAACTGATCGCGCAGCACCAGCGCAGCGGCGTCATCAGCGTCGATTTCAACGTAGGAGGTGTCTCGGCGTTCCACTGTGAGCGCATGAGCGCGCGTGAGCTGATCCAGCTGGCGCGACGCGGCCGAAACCTCAGCATCCACGGCCTCGCGCTGCTCCATAAGCTCCAACTCGCGATCCTCTAAATCACGCTGCTTACTAGCCAGCGTCTGCACCTCATGCTGCATGCTCGAAAGTTCTTTAGCCGATGAAACCGTGCCAGCATCCATGCGTTCTTGATCACGCCGCGCTCGGGTTCGGACGCTGTCGACCTCACGCTCGAGTGCGCGAATGTGCTGGTCCAGCTCGTCAAGCTTGGTGCTTACCTGCGCGACCGCCGCCGCTGCCTCATCAGTCTGAATCGAAAGCCGGTCTAGCTCCGCGAGCGCGGGAAGCGTGGCACGACGATGCGCCAACTGAGCCCGCGTGGTGTCGGTTGCCTGGAGATCAAGCAGTCGAAGCTGAACGTCCTGAGTAGCTTTCATGGCATCCTCACCGTCCAGGGGTCGGTGACCAGATTGGACACCTCGATGCGCACCGCTTCGCCGCAGTGCGCACGCAGCAGTCGCGCAGCCTGATCCAACCAGGGACGCTCTGTGGCCCAGTGACCGGCATCGATCAATGCAGGGGCGTCACCCTCCATACCAGTGGACACAAACTCCGACACCACATGATGGCGAAGATCGGCCGTGACGAATACGTCCGCGCCAGCCGCCGCTGCCGCCGACAACAGACCGTCACCCGCGCCGCCCGCCACCGCTACTCGTATGATGTCGCGCGCCGGATTCCCCGCCGCACGCACTCCCACCGGTGTGCTGGGCAGCTCGGCGGCAACCTGGGCCGCGAACGCACGTAATGAGACCGGGGCGCAGAGGTCTCCCACCCGGCCAAGCCCGGTGTCCGTGGCACGCGGTGCGAGCTCAATCACGTCGAACGCTGGCTCTTCGTAAGGGTGAGATTTGCGTAGCGCTTGGATAACCTCGCGGCGCTTCGATCGTGGCATCACCGTGTCCAGTCGCAGCTCAGGGACCAGGTTGATCCGCCCACGCTCACCAACCGCGGGGTTCGCAGCTGCACTGGGTACGAATGTGCCCGTTCCTTCCGCGAAGAAAGCGCAGCGTTGATACTCACCGCCGCCCCAGCCCGCACCGGCTAAGCACAGCGCATCGAGCACCCGCTGTACGTGCTGGGGTGGCACGGTAGTGCTGAACTTATCCAGCGGCACCGACTCGACTTGCTGCAGCGGGGCAAGACTCCGCGGAGACAAGCCGAGTACCGCGGCAAGCGCGTCGCTCACCCCAGGGTTTGCTGAGTCAGCGTTGGTGTGCGCGACGTACAGCGCGACATTCGCCGCGATCAGCTTATGTAGCAGCCGCCCCTTGGGGGTCGTCGTGGCGACAGAGTGCACACCACGCAGCAACAGCGGATGGTGAGCGATCAGCACATCGGCCCCGGTGGCTACCGCCTGGGCTACCGTGTCATCGGTAACGTCGATCACCAGCAACACGCGGCGCACCTGCGCAGCTGGATCACCGCACACCAGCCCGATGCGGTCCCAATCCTCGGCAAGCTCTGGCGGGTAGTGGGCCTCCATCGCCTCGATCACATCAGCTACAGCGCATGGATCAGACATCAACGAAGGCTACCGCCGGACGAAACGATCACGGAACGTGGCCAAATAGTCACAATCTGATAGCCAAAGGGTATAAATGATGGTTTTGCGCCTAATTAATAGCGATTAGCGGGTTCCACCGGTTATGATGTAAGTCACTCCTCGGAGTCGGTGCGCAAGGCCGGCGGCTTCGGGAGAGTCGACAGGACAGGGGGGCGCTCTAGCGAAGCTAGCGCGCCCTTCCTGCCTTACCAAAGGATTAAATAGACCGCTACGTGGTGGCAGAGGGCCGCCACCACAGTTGCGGCATGAAAAAATTCATGGTGGCCGAAAACGGTAGGCCACGGGTTGGGCCATTTACTGGCGTAAAAAATCGCGCCCACCGTGTAGACGAGTCCACCGATAGCTACGAGCACCAGCGCGGCGATGCCTCCCACGTGCATCATTTCGGGTAGCACTACCAGCGCTGACCAGCCAATTGCCAAATACAGCGCGACTGCCAACCACGTCGGTGCATGTGGCCAGATCAACTTCGCCGCCGCCCCAGCCACAGCGGCACACCACACCACTGTTAGCAAAGCCGTCGCACTACTTTGGCGCAGCAATAGCACACTAAACGGGGTGTACGTGCCGGCGATGAAGATGAAAATCATCGCGTGGTCGAGGCGTTTCATTACGGTGTAGCCCCGCGCACCCCACGTCTTGCGGTGATACAACGCGCTGATCCCAAACAGCCCGCAGCTGGTCAGTGCATACACCGCACAGCTGAGTAGCGGTGACCACCCTGAGCGACTGGTGGCCAACGCGCACAGCACAATTCCACCGACGACAGCTACGCCGAAGGCATACAGGTGAATCCAGCCTCGCATCCGAGGTCGCTGGTGAAAGATGGCAGCAAGTTCCTGCGCCGGATTTAGAGTGTTCGGCAGCTGATCGTTCGTAGCGAGGGCGAAGTTAGCTAGTGCAGTCCTGGTCGATACTGGCTGCGACGAAGCGCTCAATGCAGACACCTTCTCAGCCTACGCCGAAGAATAAACCGGGCGGGTGGCTCTAGGTAGAAGTCACACACTCCGCCATACCGTGGTCAGGACGGTCGATAAACGCCTCACCCGGGTTTGCTGCGCTCGGCCGGCGGTAGCGAACACGCAGCCGTACCGCCCGGCAGCAGGCTTCGGTTGCGAGAAATCAGCCGATACAACGGCTCAGCTAGCCAGGATAGTGGAGGAATCCGCAGTGCCCATCCTAACGGACGCCAGATAGAGCCCGCGCTAATAAGCAGTTCGGCGATCGCTCGCGGGCCACTGAAAACCTGGCTGTCGTGGGCGATCCACTGCACGGCGGCATTGCATTGCTGCTCAGTGACTCCCAGCAACTCCATCGGCGCGGCCTGCCGCGGCAGCAGCGTCGACCCGGGATGGATACGACGATTGATAAACGAGGCACATGCGCTACAAAACGCGCAGTCGCCATCGTAGAGAAACACCGGCCGGGTAGACATCTCGATCACAGAAACCATTATCACCCCCAGGTCTGGCCAACCACCTAACGCTGTGCTGCCGGTCCCCTCGGTGTCGGCTCGTCTGCTCCTGGCCGATGTCCGGGAAGTTGCGCTCGCCGTCGGGTCACTCGACGGCGAGGGACATTGGGTGCTGTCGCTGCCGGAGACGGCGGAGCAGCTGACGCTTGCTGGCCTAACAGACCACGCGCGACCAGAAACTCCGCTGCGGCCTTGAGCCTATTGGTCCGCTCACCGCTGAGGGTATAACTCAGGGTTCCTTCAGGCCCCTGAGCGGAACGAATCAATGAGGCGGCTTCAACCGCGGCCAGCAGGCTTGAATGATCACGAATCTCAATCTCCACTACTTGTGGACGTTGACCGGAGGTAACCAGGCTTGCGATGAGCTCAGCTGGAACGCTGCCATACACCGAGTGCACTGCGAAAGACGAGTTGGAGCGTTCAGACCGCTCTCCTAAGCTGCCGCCCTCAGTTGTGTCCAAGACAATTCGACAAAGCCGGCTTAGCGCCGGCGCTCCGGCACGCGTGAGCGTAAACCCGCACACCGCATCTTGCTCATCGCGGGCAGCAGCAACGGAAAGCCAGGGGGAAAAGCCCGGATTCAACCCGCCATCAGCCCGCGCCAAAGGCTCACTATAACCCGGAGGTGTAAATACGTCAGCCCGAAGGGTCGCAAGCAGAGCACGCAGCTCAGGATCGGCAACCGCGCCGTAATTCCGCCTTCCACCTCGTAGGCTCGCCAGTAAGCGAGCTCCGCGAGTCATCGCGGCATCAACCGTCTCAAGGTGGCTTTGAGTTATCCACCGTTGCTTGTCCGCAAGAAACTGCTGCACCGGAAGCCACGGTGGCAACTCATCGCCGGTGCTCTTGCGTCCTGGCATGTTGGCGTGAGACAGAATCAGCGGTAGGCGATCCAGCGGAGTGCTCCGCAACGCCTGAAGCACAGCTCGTTCACTTCCGGGTGGCGCGATCACGGCGATGCCAATCCCGGGTGTCTGCATCATGATCTCGCTGCGGAACGCCTCCCATCGACGAGCCAGCTCCGACTCGGGAGCTACGACGACATGCGCGGCCATGTCGGCTGGAAGCCTGCCGATCAGGTATGTCCCCAGCTGCTCGGCGCTGGTAGGGCGTTCAGCGGCGGCAAGCACAACGCATACGCTGGAAGCCGTTCTCCGGGTTGGAGTGCAATCGAGGTGAACAAACTCCGACGTACCGACCCGCACCTCAAAACCAGCCGACGCCTCAACGTCAGCCGCCCGCCCTTCAACGCCAGGCGGCAGCTTACGGGCCAGCGCTGCTTTCACCAACAGGTCTGGGTCGCCGCCTTCACTAGCAGTGTGGGCATTCAGAAAATCCTCATTCGCGGCGATCCGGTGTGCTCGAGCCGCTAGATTCGGAGGCAGATCGTTGCCCAACAGCAGCACTACCTCTCCCGGAGAAGTAACAGGGCGCCGATCGGTCGGGGACGACTCCAGTGCGTCCAACGCCGCGGCGCTGCTTGGGTGCGCGCCAAGCTCGATGACAACAATCCGAGGTCGGTTGCCGCTAAAAGCGAGCCTATAGATGAATTCGGCATCCACCTGACCGAAAATTTTCGCGTCGCTAGTACTAGGAAAAGCTCGTGCGCTCGATGCATGGCGCAGTACCTCACCGGGACCTTCTGAACTCAGCCGGAGAATGCGACCAGTCGAGGTCCAGGGGACTCCTCGATCAATCGCGAAACCCGTTGCTTCACCGATGTCTGATGTCTTTGGCGCTAAGAGCGTGTTTTGAAACTGG
>QHCE01000055.1 GCA_003243955.1 Acidimicrobiales bacterium
TTACACCCCCTGAAGGCAAGAGCTCTTGTCGCGCGGCAAGTAACTCGAGTAACCGCTCTGTAAGCTCTTCGTGGGATTCCTCACCTAATGCCCGGGTAACGAGTTCCCGGGCGTAGTTCGGAGTTCGCAACAACTCAGGTAAGCCTGACGAATTGAATGAAAGAACGCTCGCAGCGGCATGAGTTAGCTCGTAGCTTCTCAAAGCTGGTAGCGAGACGACGTCTTTGTAGCTCTGCAAACGACCCACTATCGCTGCCTGTTCCCGCAACGTAAGCAATGGGGCTTGTTGCTTTTCGTCTACACCGTAGTAGCGCATGAGGGCTATAAGATTGGGTATTGTGATAACTACTTTTTCAGTTTCGTATTTATCCAGCGAAGATTTCGAAAGGTTCATACCGACAGCGGCTTCCCCTATGGTCTCGGCTCTAGCTTCTCGGAGACGCCGAAGCTCCGCCGCAACCTGCGGCGCGCCAGAGCCGGATCAAGGGGTGGGACCTGAATGCCCCTTTCCTCAAGGGTGGCTTTTCGCTCGGGAATACTTCCTCATTCCTAAGGCAGAAGGTGTGAGATTGGAGTATATGAAAGATGCCAGTGCTACAAGTCTCTTTTTTCGGATTTAGTCGAAATTCGTGGTTGTTGATAAGGCGCCCTGGTACTTACCTCTTAGAGAGCGTTTGAACTGGATTCACTAGTGGCTGTTGCGGCGAGTGCACGCCCGTTAAGGGCACCAGATCCTAAGTCTGGCGCGTCTGCCATTTCGCCACTCGGACCGCGCATGCAGCATCATCTGGCCGCAATACACGCGCTGATTTACTGAACGTTCCCTGGGGCTTAGCAGCACTCATTGCCGCAAAAACAGCTCAGATAACGAGGAATTATCTGTGGTTGTAAAAATCGTAGCCTGCTCGTTACCCTGAGTGAGTGCGGCGGCTTGTCGTCCGGCAACGTGAACTGCGACACTATTAATCGCACGTCCCGGTGGGCGGCTCGTTGAGTGGACTGTTCTCGGGGGTGACGGTGCCGGCTCCGGGTCGCCACCGGGCGATGTTGGTTCCCAGGTGCTCGCGTTGATCACCGCCGTCTTTTCGGGGTGACGATCGGCGTCGGCGTGGTGGCCGGTCAGGTGCTGGGTGGCGAGCTGTTCGATGTTAATCTACTCGGCCTCGGCTGGCGAGTAGTCTTTCTGGTGAACGTGCCAATCGGAATCGTCACCCTTGCTCTCGCTCAGCATCTGCTGCCCGAGAGCCGGGCGTCGGTTCGTCCAGGGCTGGACCCGGTGGATGTGATCGATGTGTCCGGCAGCCTAGCGCTCGCACTTGTCCCGCTTGTGCTGGGGCGAACCCGGGGTTGGGGCGCCTGGACCTAGATGTGCCTTGCTGCCGCGGTGCCGGTGCCGGTGCCGGTGCCGGTGATGGTGTTGGCACTGCTATGGGAACGAGCGCTGGCAAGACGGGTGGCCAGCCGCTGCTAAGAAGGGCCGACCATGTCACGCGAAGATGGGGTACTGCCGGCGGGGGAACACTTTTTCAATGCTGATCTGGATAATGTCCTCGCCCGTCCGGCAGCAGGCGAGGCGGAGCAGCGGGCGCTGGAGCTATTCCAGTCCGTGGTGGCGACGGTACCGGCCTACCGGACATTCCTCTCTGAACACAATGTCGACCCGGCGACGGTGCGGACAGTCGACGACTTCACAACCTTGCCGCTACTTACTAAAGATAATTACCTGCGCCGAAATGCACTCACCGAACTGTGCCGCAACGGCCGGCTGACGACCTGCGACATGATCGCGGTGTCTTCTGGCTCGACCGGCGAGCCCACCTTTTGGCCGCGGTCGGTGGCCGACGAGTTGGCCGTAGCCATCCGGTTCGAGCAGGTCTTTCACGACAGCTTTCGTGCCGACGAGCGCACGACGCTGGCCGTGGTGTGTTTCGCGCTGGGAACCTGGGTCGGTGGGATGCACAGCGCGAGCTGCTGCCGGCACCTGGCGGCGAAAGGATACCCAATCACGGTAATTACCCCGGGCAACAATGTGGAGGAGATCCTGCGGGTCGTCACCGCGCTGGGTCCGCAGTTCGATCAGGTGGTGTTGCTCGGATATCCGCCGTTCCTCAAAGGGGTCATCGACACCGGTTTGGGCCGCGACATACCGTGGCGGGAATACCGCGTCAAGCTGGTGCTGGCCGGGGAAGTGTTCAGCGAGGAGTGGCGAACGCTGGTAGGCGAGCGTTTGGGCGGCGGCGAGCCGTGCTTTAGCTCCGCGTCGCTGTATGGCACGGCCGATGCGGGAGTGTTGGCCAACGAGACCCCGTTGTCGGTTTGCATCCGCCGTTACCTAGCGGCGCACCCGGCCGCCACGCGGGAACTGTTCGGCGAATCGCGGCTGCCGACGCTGGCCCAGTACGACCCGTGCGACCGGCTGTTCGAGATGCACGAAGGCACGCTGCTATTCACCGGTGACAACGGGATCCCGCTGATCCGGTACCACATCGCCGATATCGGTGGAGTCACCTCATTTGAGGCAATGCTGACCTTTTTGGCCGACCATGGCTTCAACCCGATAACCGAGCTCTGCCAGGCTCATCCGGATGACCAGCGAGGCATCCGCGAGCTACCATTCGTGCACGTATTCGGGCGCTCACAGTTTACGGTGTCCTATTTCGGCGCGAACATTTATCCGGAGAATATTACCGTCGGCTTGGAGCAACTACCAATTGCGGCGTGGGTCACTGGCAAGTTTGTGATGGTATCCAGAGAGGACAGCGACCGTAACCGCTACTTGGGCATCGCGGTCGAACTGGTGCCGGGCGTGGTCGGCACCGAGGAAATGCAGTCCACGATCGCACAGGAGATTGCCCGCCAGCTGCGGCGCCTCAACAGCGAGTTTGCCCACTACACCCCGCCGGAGCACCAGATTCCGCAAGTGAGCCTGCACCCAACCGGTGACCCCGAATACTTCCCCCGCGGCGTCAAACACAGATACTCTCGCTAAGCCTGCCTAGATGCACCGCTTGGCTTTGACTGTAACAAATTGTGGCGCGTTACATCGGTGTCCGAGGCGGGAGTTGAACCCGCACGCCCGTTAAGGGCACCAGATCCTAAGTCTGGCGCGTCTGCCATTTCGCCACTCGGACCGCGCATGCAGCATAACCGAAGCCGCTGGGTCGACTGAACGCGTACCGCGATATTGGTATGAGCCAGCATGTAACGATTGTAAAATCGTAGCCTGCTCGTTATCCTGAGTGAGTGCGGCGGCTTGTCGTCCGGCAACGTGAACTGCGACACTATTAATTGCACGTCCCGGTGGGCGGCTCGTTGAGTGGACTGTTCTCGGGGGTGACGGTGCCGGCTCCGGGTCGCCACCGGGGCGTGTTGCAACCCGGCGTTTTCCCGGAAAATGTCATCAAGACCGGTCGTGTACCGACGGTTTCAGGGAAAACGCCGTAAGCCACGCTGCCACCGCCACTCCAACACCCAGCGCGAGCGTGGTCGCGGTGCACCACCTAGCCAGCTCACTCGACCACGGCACCGCAACGTGACCTTGGGAGAACACGGCCGCGTCGGTAAGTGCCCCCAGCACCGCCAGGCACACGGCGGAAAGCCCCGCTGTAAACGGTGCTGATGGATGATTGCGCAGCGCCAATACAGCGGCTGCTACGGCGGCGAGTGCGGCCAATGTGCCGTATGTTTCGGTAGTCAATAGCTGCGTGAGCACACCGAGACCTGTTACGCCGGCATCCAGCGCCCGACCAACGCTGTCGGTCAGTTCCGCGGCTGTGGCCAGAATGAGTAGACCACCCAGAGCGATGTTGGCTGCACGGGTACCGCGAGTGATTCTGCGCATCCCTGCCATCAGTACCACTATTGCGCAGACCACACCGAACATCCCCGCCCACCACCAGGAAGTCTGCGGGGGTGGTAGATAGTCCAACGTTCCGCGCAGCTCGACCGCAGCCGAGCTCACCTGGGTCGTGGACAAAAACGTGGCGCGATCGCGCTGTCCGCCCTCGATTCGCAGCGCGATCTTCCATACGCGGATTCGATGCTGGTGGTCGGAGGACTGGCGCACTACCGGCGGCTGTTGCGTGCTCATCCAATGGGTGCGGTGATCATGCCATCGAATAGTTGAAGTATCGCTGAGTTTGCGCCAGTGCGGCGCTGCGGCAGGACTAACACTCATATTATCGGGCTGCTGCGACACACCCAGATCGCCGTTGATATACACCGAGGCGGATGCGGTGTTAGCGTACGTGCTCTTTGGTGTGATACGCAGGTATGGCTCGCCTCCGTAACCGAGCACTTCAATGGTGCGACCAGTGTGGTTCCTCAGTTGAAGTCGGGTGCCGTTCTGCACCACTGCCACAGACAAGCCGGTCACAGCAGGCGCTATCTCAGTCAGCCGGGTCACATAATCACTGGCGGCAGGTGAACTTTCCGCGTGCGCCTGCGCGGCCGAGGCCGGAGCGAGCACAGTTGTGAGCGCGCACAGTAGAGCTATAACGAACCTAGCGGCGCAGAACTTAGCGGTGCAGAACCTAGCGGCGCCCACTTTAACTACCCTGCGCAGCCTGCCTCGGCGCGGCTGCGCAGGGTAGGCAATCATGAAGGTCGCCGCCTACGGCTACTTCGCCGCATCGTGCGTCGGCGCAGCGCTGCTTCCTGAATTTGCGGCAGCGTCGGCGATGGCATGTTTAAGTTGTTCGATGAAATCTTCCATGCTGCTCCTGGGCTTTGGGAGGAGCTGTTTACCGTTCACCGCCACGGTTGGCGTGCCGGTGACACCGGCTTTGTCCGAGGCATTGGTTAGACCGAGCGCCCAGTCCTGATACGTGCTCTTGCGCACGCAGGTCGCGAATTCTGGCGAGTCCAGTCCTGAGAGCTTTCCCACCTTGACAAGGTCATCGCGAGTGAGTCTGCCGTTCTGCTTGAACACCTCAGTGGTAAAACGTGGGAGCGCATCCTTGTCGCTGGCGCAGCCCGCCGCCGCCGCCGCCCACACTGAGTAGCCGTTGAGGATACTGATCGGGTGATAGGTCAGCTTCACTGAACCTGACTGCACCTGCTGAGCGAAATAGTTCCCGACGGCGCGTTCAAAATCTCGACAGTGCGGACATTCAAAGTCCACGTAGAGATCCACTTTAGCCGGCGCGTTGTCCTGGCCAATGGTGACTCCCTCACGGGTAGCGCCGTGGGGAATCGCATAGTGCGTCGCTGGTCTAGCGGTACGGTCCGGTAGATCCGAGGGCTGCAGCGTGCGGTACACCACCCACCCCACGACCGCGGCAATGAGCAAAATGCCAGCCCCAAGCAACGACCGGTAGGTCACCGATCGACGACGTTGTGTCGATCGATGTGCCGCGATTCGCTGCTGATCCACCATGCGCGGTTCGCGGGAGCGCCGCGGAGTCTGCTTGGGGGGCGCACTGCCCGCGGAGCTCTGCTTGCCGCCCGCGCCGCTCGATGTGTGAGGCTTCTTTTTCTTGTCTCGCTGACTCATTCACTCATCCTCTGTGTGCTGGTGTTGGCTGCGGCCACGCGGGTGGTGGATGCAGCATTGTCGTTGGATGCAGAATTGCTTTCAGATGCGGCTCGGTTGTCCAGGCTGAACCGGCTAGCCGGCCAGATCGCCAGTAGCGCCGCGATCAGCAGCAGTGCGCTGTCCCGGACAATTTCGCGCAAGTACTGGGTGGACTGTTCAGCGGTGAGGTCTCCGCCGCCGCCAAAGCATCCGCAGTCGATTCGCAGGCCACGCGCCGCCGCTGAAATGATCCCGATCAGGAAAGCCACCTGCAAGACGGCCGAAACCGCCGCCCCGAAACGCGTGGCGAACCCGATCAGCAGCGTTACCCCCAACGCTATCTCCACCATGGGGAGCGCGGCGCCTACCACTGGCTCGATCGTGTTGGGCAGCAGCCGGAATGCCCGAACTGCCGCCACAGAGCTTTCCAGATCACTGACTTTGCTCGCACCGGCCCAAATCCAGAAACCGGCCAGGACGAGCCGGGCTATCAGGGATAGCCACGGTTGGTAGCAACCTCTAAGCCGGTTGGAGCGACTTTGCGCCGCGAGAGCAGTTCTCATCACGCTTATAGTCGCGGCCGGCGTAGCAAAAGTTCCCGGCCGATCGACGTTTTCGCCGAAAACGACGGAAGTGACGGCCTGATCGCGGCATTTTCCCTGAAAACGCCGCGATTACACATGGGCGGCATGTCGCAGCGCGGCGATCAGGTCTTCTCGGGCGCGAGCTACCCGAGATCTGATGGTGCCTATGGGCACTTGTTCGATCTGCGCGACTTCGGCGTAGCTGCATCCTAGTACCGCGGTGAGCACGAAAGCGGTGCGTCGTTCATCGGTGAGCTCGCCCAGGATGTCAGCGGTGCTTGCGTGTCCTGCCGGATCGGGTTCGGTGGCTGGGCGAACCTTGCGCAGCAGCGAGTCGAGCATGCGGCGTCGCTGGACGCCCCGTAGATGATCTGCGCAGGTGCGTCGCGCAATGCCGAGCAGCCAGGTGCGTGCACTGGATCGGGCCAGGAAGCTGGGAAGGGCGCGAAATGCCCGCAGGTAGACCTCTTGGGTGAGGTCGTCTGCGTCATTGGACGAGCACAGCGCGGCACAGTTACGCCACACATCGCTTTGAGAAAGCCGGACAAACGCTGCCTGGGCGATAACGTCACCGTCTTGAGCCCGTAGTGCCCACTCGGTGAGTTCGTCTCGAGGCTGTTCGTGCACGTTCGCTGAGCCACCGAAGTCAGAGCCACTGAAGCCACCGCGGATCACCCGGCCGAGCGTAGCGACCGAACGCAGCCGCCCTGAACTGGAGGTGCCAGTCGGGAACTTTCTCTACCCCGGTTTCGACTAATCGGTCATGAACACTGAACTGGCATGTGCCGACGTGCGTGCGGCGGTGTCGGCGTTGTTAGACGGGGAAGAACCAGGCGTACTTGACCGGCAACTTGTTGGCCACCTTCATGAGTGTGCGCAGTGTGAGCGTTGGCGCTCTCTCGCATTGCAAGCCAGCGCCGCCGCGCGACAGACCGTACCGCTGGCCCCTGACTCACAGCAGCTGACAGCGCGGGTACTCACGGCGGTGGCTGGCGATCCCGATGCGGCACAGCGCCGTCAGGCGCAGCGCGTTAAGCGCCGTGCGCTGCGGGTGGCGCTGGCCGCAACCGCGCTGGGTCAATTGCTGCTCGCTTTGCCGTTGTTGGGCACTACCGTGGGGCCAGCCGCGCGACTGAGCTGGGAGACAGGTTCGCTGAACATCGCAATTGCGGTGGGTTTTGGATACGCGGCGCTGCGGCCGACATTGGCTGTGGCGCTGTTGCCGATTGCGGTAGTCCTCGCCGTTTTCTTCCTGACCGCCGGTGTGCACGACGTTAGTGCTGATCCAGCCACGATGTCCTATCACGCCGGGCATTTGGTCGTGCTGCTGCAGGCTGCTCTGTTGTGGTCATTAGCACGGATTCCGCTGCCGCGGCCGTCCCAGGCGTTTTCCCTGAAAACATCAGCATGAGTCACTTTTTTCCGACGTTTTCGGGGAAAACGTCAAGGTGGTTCGTTGCGATATGCACTGCTGTGCTCAGCGGTCTGTTGGTGTTGCTGTGGGCCATTCCGGCGCAGGCGCACGCCGTGCTCGTGCAGACCAACCCGGCCGCTGGCAGCATTCTGAGTAGTTCGCCTGAGCGGATCTCCCTGCGGTTTTCCGAGCGTATATCGCTAGCTAGCAAGCAGGTTACCGTGCTGGCACCCGACGGTGCCGCGGTGCAGCGCGGCCCTGCCCAGCGGATCGACTCCGGACGCGGTTACAGCCAGCCGCTGCGCGCCAACCTTGATCGCGGCACTTATGTGGTGAGTTACCGGGTGATCTCAGCCGATGGTCATCCAGTGGGCGGCGGGTTCAGCTTTAGCGTGCTGGAGCCTTCCGCGCCCGCGGCAGCGCCAAACACAAGCGCTCAGGCGCCAGTGCGGCCAGAAGTGCGCGGCGCGGTGTGGGTAGGCCACTTTGGCGGTTATGCGGGCGCGACGTTGCTGGCGGGTGCTTTCGTGATGGCTCGGGCGCTGTGGCCGCGCCGGCTCAATGTGCGGCTACTCGCCCCTCTGGCCGTAACCGGATGGGTGCTGATAGTGGTCAGCGCCGTACTGAGCCTGTTTGCTGAGGTGCCTTATGCCTACGGCGGTTCGTTTGCTGAGATCGGGCTAGGCGAACTCGCGGATGTGCTTGACAGCCAGGTGGGTTTGGCCTACCTCACACGTATCGGTCTGCTTGGGTTGGCCGCCCCACTGCTGTGGTGGTTGCTGATCCGGCCGGTCCAGCATCCCGCCATCCTAGCTCGCGCCAGCCGGCAGGTCCGGCTGGTTGCTGCCGGTATTTTGCTAGTAGCCGCCTTCACGTGGCCGCTAGCTGGACATGCCGCGACCGGCGCAGCGTGGCAGCTTGGCGTTGCGGCCGATGCGGTACATGTGGCCGCGGCGGCGATGTGGCTGGGTGGCTTGGTGGTGCTCGTGGCTGTGCTGCTTAGGCGGGCCTCTCGTGCTGAGCTTGCGGCGATTCTCCCAGCCTGGTCACGGTGGGCTGGATATGCCATAGCGGCCATTGCCACAACCGGTGTGGTGCAGGCACTACTGCGGTTACACCAGCCCAGTGATCTGCTCGACGACGGCTACGGCCAACTTGTGCTGATCAAGGGCTGCGGGCTGCTCGCCATAATGGCTGTCGCGCTGATCTCCCGGCGCGCGGTTCGTTGCAGATTGGCTGCCGATGGCGCGGCTGGGACCGCTGCGCTGCGCCGCGGCGTTGCCGTGGAAATCGCACTCGCGGCAGCGGTGTTGGTAGCCGCAACGGTGCTCACGACGACCGCGCCCCCGCAGGGCAACGCCCACGGCTCGACACAGGCTTCATTGCCGTACAGCACCACTGCCGACAGCGGCGGCCTCAAACTGCAGATTGATGTGGATCCAGCGCGGCAGGGCAACAACTCAGTGCATCTGACTGCTTTCTCGCCCACCGGCGCGCCGGTGGAAGTCAAGGAATGGAGTGCGACCGCCGCGCTTGCGAGCAAAAATATCGCTCCGATAAATATTGCGCTGCTGACTATTTCACCTAGTCACGTAGTGGGAGAAGCTGAACTCCCCTTTGCCGGATTGTGGGAGCTACGGGTCACGTTACGGATATCGGACATCGACCAAATGACTATTGCGCGAAAGGTTGCCATCGCGCAGTAACGACACCAGTTGTATCTAATTGAAAGGAAGTATTATTTATGTTTACTGAGCGCTCTAACTCAGGATTCATCCGGAGATGGGGACGCGCGGTCTCGATATGCGCAACCGGAATAATCAGCGTGACAATGCTGGTAATGCTGAGCGCTGCACCAGCGCTCGCCCATGTCACGGTGAACCCTAATTCTGCGCCTAGAGGCGGCAACGCGACGGTCTCGTTCCGGGTACCTAACGAACGCGACAACGCCGCAACGGTGAAGCTGGAGATTGTGCTGGACTCTGCCACGGTGATTCCTGATGCCAGCGTGCGACCGATTCCAGGATGGGATGCCGCGGTGACCACCCGCACGCTGCAGAAACCAATCAAAACCGGACACGGCGAGTCCGCCCAGGCGGTGGACCGAATCACGTGGACTGCCACCAACGGCACTAAGATTTCCGCTGGCCAGTTCCAACAATTTGACGTCTCGTTCCAACAGCTGCCGGACACGGACACAGTTGTGCTCAAGGCGTTACAGACCTACGACGACGGCAGCGTAGTTCGTTGGATCGACGTACATCCAGACGCTGAAAATCCAGCTCCGCAGCTGCACTTAACTAAAACCACAAGCAATCACCACGACTCGAAAGACCCTGCCGCCCATGGTGATGAGTCCCACTCCGCGGAGCATTCCGAAGGTGTCAGCGCGACCAGTGTCGTGGCACTGGTGATAGCTGGTGCGGCGCTGCTTGTGGGTTCGGCAGCTCTGTGGCTCAGCGTGCGTCGTCGGCGATCTGACCAGTTAGTGTCCGAGAGCTAGTCGGTGCTATGAGCTCTGCCTGTGGTGCTTCTGGGGGCTACAGGCAGAGCTCAGGGGGTATTATTCTCCCTGCGGGTGGGTTTACTTCTTTCCTGGAGGTTCATGATGGGGCTGGCACGCGTCGGCTTTTTCCGGGAGCTTGCCCATGGCATGCCATCTGGTCTGAGTCTGGGTGAGTGTCTACGGGAGTCAGGAATTCCCGACGAGGCGAGGATCGTTGGCTACCTCAACGGGGGAGCGACGCTTGCCGCAACGGGCTCTATGGTCAATGACTATTTCGATGGAACCAAGCAGGCCATCGCGCCTTTGGAAATCGCAACCGACGGTAGTTGGGTTTGGCCGCGGGATTTGGCCTACTATGTCCGCCAATATCATGCGGTCTTGCCAGAGGAATTCGTGGAGCACATGCGGCGAGACGGCTGGAAGCCCTCGAAATTTACGCGCGAGGAGATGGAGAGACTGGAAACAGAGTACCTGATGTCGTAGGAGGGCGCGCGTGGCGCGCGAAGTAGGAGCCCAATGTTAGGTGTATGCGCAGCAGGCGCCATCCGGCCTTGACTATGCCTATGGTTCCGGTTGTAGGCAGGGCTCGACGAAGATTTAGGTGGACATCTTTGGCATTCGGTAGCCTTAGCGGCCACAATTGAGAGATGATGCGTATCACAGCATGCTCACGTCGCGAAATATCGGTTAGCTCATTTCAGCATGGCGCGCGATGTGTTGTGGAAGTCTGCGGGAGGCGAGGTCGCAATGCCGGGAACGCCGTCTGCGCTTGCCGCGCCGCCTCCTGGCCCTCCGGGTCCTAAACCGCCGGCCATTGGTAGGTTCCGTCCCCGCATTTCCGTTGCTGAAATCTCCCGCGCCGCTGAGCTTTCGCGGGCCGCAGCCGAGCCCGAGCCTCGTTCGGCACCGCAGTCGCCAGCCAGCTCCTCTCGATCGTCGGAGCTGGTCGTGCGGGGGCTATCGTCGCGAGCCGCGGCACGGCTAGAGCGCCGCCTCAACCGCCTACCCAGTGTCTTTGCGATCGTAAGCCACGCCACTGACCGGGCCACTATCTCGCATGACCCTTCCCTGGTTTCGATAGCCCAGGTGATGCACGTAGTCCAAAAATCTGGATTCGCGGTGGAAACCAGTGATGTGCATCGCAGCCCCGGGGCCGCCGCCGGCGAATCGCAGGTAGACGCCCTTGGCCGGGCAATTTCGGCCGATACGACGTTGTCTGAGCTTACCGAGCTGCGTAACCGTGCCGTGGCCGCGTCTTTACTCGCTATTCCGGTGCTGGCGCTCTCACTTACCCCGTCCTGGCAGGCTCATGGATGGCAGTGGGTGGCTATGGTGTTTGCCATCCCCGCTGTGCTGTGGGCCGCGGTACCTTTGCACACGGCTGCTTTTCGGGATTCGGCCGCCCTGTCCGACATGCGCGACTTCCTGGCTTCTCTCGCGGTGTCAGCCACTTTTTGCTGGAGCATGTGGGTGGCCATGAGCGGCTCGGAACCGCCGTATTTCCACATTCCAGTGTTGATTGCGGCCGTGGGCTTATGGCTGCGATGTGTCGAACGCAGTGTGCTGCACCGTGCTGGCGCAACTTCTCGGCTGCTGCTGCGAAGTGGCGCGGCCGAAGCCAGGATTCGGGTAGACGGCACCGAGCGCCGCATCGCCAGCCAACGGTTGCATCCGGGGGACTACCTCGTTATCGGTCCGGATGAAAAAGCTGCCGCTGACGCAATCGTGGTGGAGGGCCACTCGTCCATGGATGTTGCCGCGCTTACCGGCGAGGATGTTCCGGTCAGCGTTGGTCCGGGTCGTCCTGTCGCGTGTGGCGCGACCAACGTTGGCGATCGCCTGGTTGCGCGGGTTGCGCGGGTGGGAGCCGACACGGGCCTGGCGCAAGCCATTCGGGTGATGGAGCGCGCGCAGGCTGAGCAGAGCGTGTTGCGTCGCCGAGCCGATCGTGGAGGTGCTGCGATTGTGGCGGCGGCCGTCGTGTTGGCTGGGGCCACGCTACTGAGTTGGCTGAGCAACGGTAGCAGTAACCACGACGCGCTGTTTGCGGCTATCTCGGTGCTGCTGATCGCATCGCCAAGCGCGCTTGCGCTCGCCATATCCACTCCTATTCAGGTAGGCGTTGGCCGCGGTATTCAGCTGGGCATTGTGCTCAATCGGCTGTCGGCTGTGCGGCGCGCCAGCCATATAGATGCCGTGGTCGCCGACCGCAGCTTGGAATCAATAGTCGCGTCCCGCGGTGAACTCAACCGACAGATGCAGCGAGTCCGACTGGAAAGCATGTTCATTAGTCGGGGCGGGATGGACGAGGCAATCCGGCAGTTACGCGCTAGAAAGTTTTGCGTAGCGCTTGCGCTTGATGTCAGTGGCCGAGTGCCGCCCGATGGCACAATTTTTTCGCAGGCATGCATCGGTATCGCGGTGGGTGCTGGCACGTTCGGACCGGTGCCCGGGGCTCACATTACGCTTGCCCGGCAAGGCTTGCTCGCGGTCGCTGATGGTTTCGCGTTAGCACAACGAATTTCCCGCACTATTTCTGGCAATTTAATCTGGGCCGTGCTGTACCACGTGATCGCGCTACCGATTGCTGTGACCGGGGCGGTCAGCCCAATCGTGGCCAGCATTATCGCCGGTACAGCCGGCATCATTGTGGTAGTCAACAGCCTGCGGTTGCGCCGCTTCACGGTCCACGCCTGACCCGTCCTACCCGTACTCTAAGCTTTGTCCTTGAGATGATGTGAGAGTTCTAACGTGGAGCCGGTTGAGCTGGATGGCTGGCAAGGCCGCAGTGCCGTGTACAGAAACGGAGCGCAGCGGAGTGGGTACACAAGCGAGCGAGAACGCAGCTAGGCGCCAGCTCAACCGGCCGCCTAGAGTGAGGTTTGCACCCTCTCCCACCGGCATGTTGCACGTGGGTGGCGCGCGTTCCGCGCTGTTCAACTGGGTGTTCGCCAAGCGCCACGGCGGGGCGCTTGTGCTGCGGATCGAAGACACTGATGCATCCCGTAATCGTCCGGAGTGGACTCAGGGAATCATCGACTCCCTCGCGTGGCTGGGTATTACTCCTGCGGAGTACGAGGGTCCGCATCTTCAATCTGAATATGCCGAGCAGCATGCGCAGGCCCAGCGCACGCTGCTGGAGGCAGGGGATGCCTACTACTGTGACTGCGCGCGCGAGGCGGTCGTGGCGCGCACCGGAGACACCCACCGTGGATACGACGGTTTCTGTCGCGACCGGGGTCTAAGCCCCGCCGGCGCGGCGCTGCGGTTTCGTACTCCTGATGTGGGTAGCACCGTCATCAACGACCTGGTGCGGGGCGAAGTGAGCTTTGAGCACGCTGCGCTGGAGGATTTCGTCATCGCCCGTGGCGATGGTTCGACGACGTTCCTGCTGGCCAACGTCGTTGATGACGCGACGGCGCGAATCACGCACGTAATTCGCGCCGAGGAGCACCTGTCCAACGCGCCAAAGCAGCAGCTGCTCTGGCAGGCGCTGGGCTATCCGCCGCCTACCTGGGCCCATGTCTCGATTCTGGTCGATCACGCGCGCAAAAAGCTGTCCAAGCGCCGGAACAAAGTAGCGCTTGAGGCGTATCGGAATGAAGGTTTCCTCGCCGAGGCGATGCGCAACTACTTGATGCTGCTGGGCTGGTCACCAGGCGGTGATCGTGAAATTGTGCCGTGGAAGCTCATTGAGGCCGAATTCGAACTTTCCGAGGTCACATCTTCTCCAGCGTTTTTTGATGTAGACAAGCTCCGGGCATTCAACGGCGAATACATCCGCGCCCTGCCGTTGGCGGAATTCATTACCGCATGTCAGCCGTGGTTAGTGGGCGAATCGGCTCCGTGGCAGATCACAGAGTTCGACGCCGACGTTTTCGTCGCGCTCGCCCCGCACGCACAGACTCGGATTGTGCTGCTGAGCGAGATAGTGCCGATGGTGGACTTTGCGTTCCTACCTCATCCAGTTCGGGACGAACAGTCGTGGAACAAGGCCATGAAGGATCCCGCTGAGCAGATTCTTGATGCTGCTATCACGGCGTTCGCCGACGTGAAATGGGAGCCGCTCGCGCTCAAGGCGGCCATGGAACAGATAAGTTTGGGGCTAGGGCTCAAGCTGGGTAAAGCGCAGGCTCCGGTCCGCGTTGCTGTGACTGGCCGTACTGTAGGCCTTCCGCTTTTTGAATCGCTGGCCATACTGGGCAGGAAACGTACGCTACAGCGGCTCGCGGACGCACAGCGAGCGCTACAACAGTCAAGGCTAACGACGCCCTAAACCAGTTAAGAAAAGGACGCCATGAGCACAGTTGCAACCATCACCTTCGCCAACGGAATTCCTACCCCGCAGCTGGGATTCGGTACGTTTCAAACCGAGCCTGCGCGGACCGCCGAAGCCGTGTCCGTCGCTTTGGAGACCGGCTACCGCAGCATTGACACCGCCGCGGTGTATGCCAATGAATCCGGCGTTGGCAAGGCTATCGCCGAGTCTGGTATCAGCCGCGGTGAGCTGTTTGTGACCACGAAACTGTGGAACAGCGAGCAAGGTTTCGACTCCACCCTCGCGGCTTTTGACATCAGCTTGACCAAGCTCGGGTTGGACTACATCGATCTGTATCTCATCCACTGGCCCATTGCGAGTAAGGACCTGTACTTAGACACCTGGCGAGCGTTGGAGAGCATCGCTGAACAGGGTTTGGTTCGGTCGATTGGAGTCTCCAACTTTCAGCCGGCACATCTACGGCGGCTGCTTGCCGAAAGCTCAACCCCGCCCGTGCTGAATCAGATTGAGCTGCATCCGAATCTGCCGCAAGACCAGCTCCGAGAGTTCCATGCCCAACACGGGATCCTAACTCAGGCGTGGAGTCCGCTAGCTCGAGGCGGCGCGCTGTTAACCAACGAAACGATCCAGCGGCTCGCCGCCAAACACTCCAAGACGCCGGCCCAAGTCGTACTGCGGTGGCATATTCAGCTCGGTAATGTGGTGATTCCCAAATCTGTTACACCGAGTCGGATCCGGGAGAACTTCGCCATCTTCGATTTCTCGCTGGACTCCAATGACCTGACCGCTATTGCCGCGTTGAGCACCGGTGAGCGGATGGGCCCCGACCCGGACACATTCGGATAGGCGGGGGTTGCTTTGATGGAACTCCAACGGTACTTCGTGATCGCGATGCTGAGACACTGGTCTGGTGAGCGAGGAGGGCATCGACTGGGGCGGGCGCCGTGAGGTTGCGACCCGGGCTGAGTTGGAGTTCGCGGCAGAGTTGGAGGGACGCTGCCCCGGCCTGGACTACTGGCTGCATCGAGACGACGAAGGCGTCGCGTGGTGCCTGGTATCCACAGACTTTGTGATCGGTAACGGGGTTCAGGGTACCCTGCGGCTGGATTTCGATGCGGCTGGCATCCGAGGCGGGTGGAGCCCGGCGTGTCTAAACTGGGATGCCGAAATGCGGGCTGGACCGGCCGGCATCGACACGGCCGGACTGGATGGCATCCATAAACCAGCCGCGGACCAGGCGCCTGCGGAGCTTGCCCGGGCCGCGGCCGAGTGGTTCGCTGAGCATCGGCGCCGGTGGTCGGCCAGCGAGCGCGCCGCCCGGTGGCGTAAGCGATAAGGGTATCGACGTGCCGGCCGGCTTGGGCGGCGGGAACCGCGGGCGGCCGCGAAGGCAATATTGGTAAGGCTGTTGGTCAGGTTAGCCGCAAGAGCTGCTGGTGGCTGACCGAGGCTGCCAGACACCGCATAGATCGTTAAAGTACTGTGGAGACTAACCCGCTACTTGACTTAGCTAAGCCCTTAACTCACCATAATAAGTAATGGTGACCGTCGGAGTGCATGAGGCTAAGACCAGGCTGTCAGAGTTGCTGCGCCGGGTAGCCACGGGTGAAGAAGTCACCATCACCAGTGGTGGAGCGGCGGGTGAGCCATTGGCGCGACTCGTACCGGCACAACGGCGACCTGAACGGATATTCGGCCGCGACCGAGGTCTGTTTGAGGTACCGGACGATTTCAACGCTGCTCAGCCACTGGAATTTTCAGTGTGAGCACACAGTCTCATAGCGGGCCTGGATGCGGCCTGCATCAAGGCTCTCGCCCAGAAACAGCTGCCACTGAAGACACGGCGAGGACGTTCGGCTACTTGTAGCTCCGCTGCGGTAGGCGCCGGAAGTTCCAGGTAGGGACTGCTAGCTGAAATTCCACCGACAGGGTTGTTGGAAGTCAGGGCGCCCCCCGGCCGGTTCCAGACGGACTGTTAGGTTTCTGTCTCGATGTCGTTAGCGCCTGCCCAGATGGGGAGTGGCTCACACGCGGTGCGCCAGGGTTCTGGCAGACCGCCTATGCCGACGTGGGCGGCGACAATGCCTCCGACGATGGCGCACGTGGTGTCGATGTCGCCACCAGTTCCGGCCGTGATCCAGATCGCCTGCTCGTAGTCGTTGAGGTTTCTAGCGGCGGCCCACAGCGCGAACGGCACTGTGTCATGGGCACTGGTGTATCGGCCGTTGCCAAGTTCGTGCGCGGCGATCTCCGGAGACGACACGTGTGCCAGACCTCGGGCAGCCCAGATGCCATGGTGAACCCGACCGGGCGGCATCAGCGCAAGGACTTCGTCGAGGAAGTCTCTGGGGCCTGGCGGGTTGGAGTTGGCAGCGAGCGCGCTAGCCAAGGCGACGGCAATCGCGCCGGCCACTCCCTCGGGGTGGGTATGGGTCACTGTGGCCGACAACGCGGCCTGATGGGCGGCCTCAGCAAGATCGTCAGCGAACCACGCACCTAGTGGTGCAACGCGCATGGCGGCGCCGTTGCCCCACGAACCTTGGCCGTCGAAAAGTTCGGCCACCAGCTGGTGCCAGGCGCCGCCTTCTCGGATCAGGCGTAGCGCTCTATTCATGGATGGCCCGTAGCCACGATCGAAATCGTGGTGGGTGGCGAAACTCGCGGCCAACTGGTCTTGATCGACGTGGCCCAGACGCTGCAGCACAGCGAAAACGGAGCATGCCATTTCGGTGTCATCGGTCCACTGCCATGGGGTAGGTGGCAGGTGACGTTGCTCGAGAGCGTCGCGGTTGTCGGGGATGAAGAATTGGGAGCCCAGCGCATCACCAAGGGCCAGGCCATGTAGGGAGTTCAGGGCACGTGCCAGACGGGTGGTGCTCATTGCGACCATCATCGCAGACCGGCCGAAGTTCGAGACCACCTCATAGGTTGACCAGACTGGTCACGCACCTCCGTAGCCGGCCACTATCCGCGCGAGCTCTAACGCCGGGGTGCGCGATAAAAATTTTTGCCACAAGTTCTCCTAACTTGGCAAACGCGCTGTTGCTGACCTTCGCTTCATCGACGATGAGGGCAGTAGCTTGCAATCGTGCACCGCCTCTAAGCTAAGTGCTCATGTGCGGAATTGTGGGATACACCGGTCATCGACGTGCGGTTAATGTAGTTATGGACGGCCTACGCCGGCTGGAGTATCGCGGTTACGACTCCGCGGGGGTGGCGCTGCTGGACGCTGGTGAGTTGGTGGTTGAGAAACGCGCCGGCAAGCTCGCCAACCTCACTGAGGTGCTGAGCGGCCACAGCGGTCTGGCCGGGAGCACCGGAATCGGTCACACTCGATGGGCCACGCACGGTGCGCCCACCGATCGCAACGCGCACCCACATCTGGGCGCCGACGGGACGCTTGCCGTTATCCATAATGGCATCATCGAGAACTTTGCCGTGCTGCGCCGGGAGCTGGAAACCGGTGGTGTGACGTTTATTTCTGAAACCGACACCGAATGCGTTGCCCATCTGCTCGGGCAGGCTTATAGGGCGGTATCGGCGGAACGGTCAGACCGCCTTGCCGAGGCTATGCGGCGGGTGTGCCAACGGCTAGACGGCGCGTTCACGCTGCTTGTTGTGCACTCTGACCAGCCAGACCTAGTGGTTGGTGCCCGTCGCAATAGCCCGCTGGTTGCCGGTCGCGGCGATGGGGAGAACTTTCTTGCTAGCGATGTCTCTGCTTTCATCGAGTACACCCGAGAAGCTGTAGAGCTGGGACAAGATCAAGTCATTGAGGTCACTCCACAGGCCATTGTCATCACCGATTTTTTCGGCGCTCCGGCCGTCGGTACGGACTACCACGTGGACTGGGATTCGGCCGCCGCGGAGAAGGGCGGCTACGACTTTTTCATGCTCAAGGAGATCGCCGAGCAGCCCCAAGCTGTGGCCGACACTTTGCGAGGTCGACTCACCGACACGGGCGAGGTTGTGCTTGATGATATGCACATGTCGCCGCGGCAGCTGCGTGATATCGATAAGGTCTTCGTCATTGGCTGCGGTACGGCCTACAACGCTGGGCTGATCGCCAAATACGCCATCGAACACTGGACTCGGATTCCGGTGGAGGTCGAGCTGGCTAGTGAGTTCCGGTATCGAGACCCGGTGCTTGGTCCCAACACGCTCACCATCGTGATTTCGCAATCGGGTGAGACGATGGATACCATCATGGCGCTGCGCCATGCCAGCGAGCAGAAGGCGCCGGTGCTGGCGATATGTAACACCATCGGTTCGACCATCCCTCGGGAATCCGACGCGGTGCTGTACACCCATGCCGGACCGGAGGTTGCCGTAGCCTCGACGAAAGCCTTTTTGACCCAGGTCACTGCCGTGTATTTAGTGGGCTTATACCTGGCACAAGCACGTGGCGTGCTCTTCGATGATGAGATCGGCGACATTGTCGCGGCACTCCGAAAAGCACCGGAGGCCATCGCCAAGGTGCTCACCTTGATGGATCCAGTGCGCCGACTCGCCGAGTCACTGCGAGATGCCGATCAAGTGCTGTTCCTCGGCCGGCACGTCGGTTATCCGGTGGCCCTGGAAGGGGCGTTGAAGCTGAAGGAACTGGCCTATATGCATGCCGAAGGTTTTGCCGCCGGCGAGCTCAAACATGGTCCTATTTCGCTCATCGAGGAAGGCACTGTCGTGGTGGTCACGGTTCCCTCACCGCGGGGCCGAAGTGTGCTGCACGACAAGATCGTGAGCAATATTCAGGAAGTGCGAGCACGAGGAGCGCGCACCGTGGTGATCGCTGAGGAAGGTGACGATGCGGTTGTGCCGTATGCCGATGAGCTGATTCGCGTACCGCATGTTGCCACGTTGCTCGCTCCGTTGGTGACCACCGTTCCGCTGCAAGTGTTGGCCTGCGGTATTGCCGCCGCACGCGGCAACGATGTGGACCAGCCCCGCAACCTAGCTAAATCTGTCACCGTAGAGTAGCTGAGCGCTTGGCTAATTCCGGTTGTACAGCTAAGCTAATTGCATGACAATAACTAAAGACGTTAAGCGAACCGCGGTTCCCGTGCGTCAGTTGCAGCGAAACGCTAGCGAGTGGATTAATCGCGCCCGGCAAGGCGAACAGATCGATATCACCAATCACGGCAAGCTTGTCGCCCATCTCACCCCGCCAGACCCAGAAGAAGAGCTGTGGCAGCAACTCATAGATCGTGGATTAGTGGATCCAAACCAGGGCAAACCAGGTGGCCTTTCTGGCTGGCGTACTCCGCCACGCAGGCCAGGGGAGGACACGGGCTCCCTTTCGGAGGCAATCATCGAAATGAGAAATGAAGAGACACGGTGATCTATCTCGATTCCTGTGCGTTGGTCAAGGTAGTTCTGCCAGAAGCTGAGTCCCAGGCGCTGCAGGTGTTTCTGGACCGACATTCCGAGACTCGCCAGGTCAGTAGCGCGATCGTTCGTACCGAGCTACGTCGTGCTCTCCTTCGGAAGGAAGCTCAGCAGTACCGGTTCGAGCTAGCTGAGCAGGTCTTGGCCAGTCTTCGGATGGTCGATGTCGCGGCGCCTTTGCTAGATGCTGCTGGGGCGATTCCCGGAAAGCCGTTGCGGAGCCTGGACGCAATACACCTCGCTACCGCTGAGCTATTGCAACCCAACGTCCACATGTTCGTTACCTATGACCAGAAGCTCGCTGCTGCGGCTGAGGAACGCGGTTTTCGAGTAGCAGCACCGGCATGATCATCGGTACAGGCATCGATGTCGTTCTGGTGCAGCGGTTTGCCGCCGCGCTCAAGCGCACACCGTTGCTGGCTGAGCGTTTATTCACTGAAGCTGAGCGGCTCACCGTATCCGGCAACCCGCGTTCGTCAGAGTCGCTTGCGGCCCGATTTGCGGCCAAGGAAGCGGTAGCTAAGGCGCTGGGCGTGCCCGGCGGCTTGCAGTGGCACGACTGCGAAGTGGTAACAGATTCCGATGGGCGGCCGTGGCTTACCACGACCGGTACCGTCTCGGCTGCCGCGGCCGCGCTGGGCATCACGCGCTGGCACCTCTCGCTTTCCCATGACGGTGGCATAGCTTCCGCCACGGTAATCGCCGAGGGTGAAGGCTGAGCTCTCGTGAGCACTGCTCGGTTAGATTCCACGGACACGTCGCACGCCGCGTGGTCGGTGGCCGCGGTACGAGCGGCTGAGAATCGGGTGCTCGCTACGTTGCCTGAAGGCACTCTCATGGCGCGCGCGGCATATGGGCTAGCCCATGAGTGCATACAGTTATTGCGCGGCTATGGGCACCGGTTATATGGCGCTCGGGTGATCGTGCTGGCTGGGAGCGGCAACAATGGCGGTGACGCGCTGTATGCGTCCGCCCAGCTTGCTCGCCGCGGAGCGGCTGTTACCGCAGTGCTGGCTGCCGATCATCAGGCTAGGGTGCATTCGGCGGCTCTGAACGCGTTACACGCCGCAGGTGGACGATCTGTGCTGGCTAGCTCGCAGCACGGACACGCGTTACCGTGCGACGCTGAACTGATCATCGACGGACTCGTAGGCATGGGCATGGTCGGTGCGCTCCGCGGCTCGGCGGCGGAGTTGGTGCAAGCCGCTCAGGTGGCCAAAGAACGAGGCAGCCTAGTAGTGGCGGCTGATATTCCAAGCGGCGTGAATGCCGATACTGGCGAGGTCGACAATCCCGCGGCCACGATCGACGCGGATGTTACGGTCACCTTTGGGTGCGCCAAACCTGGACTGCTGTTGGCTCCTGGCGCCCATCGCGCGGGTGCGTTGCGTGTTGTGCCGATTGGCATGGAGAATGCGCTGACCGAACATGCCATCCCGGTGCTTGTGGCCGGTAGCGGCGAGGAAGCCCGGCGTAGCTGGCCACGACCCCAGCCCGATGATGACAAATACGATCGCGGTGTCTTGGGTATTGCCGCCGGTTCCACGACGTATCCAGGCGCGGCGCTGCTGGCGGCTGGCGGTGCGTTGGCAGGACCGATCGGCGCGCTGCGCTGCGTCATAGGCCAGGCAAGCTCGGCAGCCGGGATACTGGCCCGTTACCCAGAAGCGCTTGTCACGCCCACCTTCGAGGCCACCGGCCGAGTCCAGGCGTGGGTTGTTGGGCCAGGCCTGGATACCGACGATCGCGCCGAGCGGACGCTACGCAATGTGCTCGGCGCGCGGCTACCCACGGTGATCGACGGCGACGCTCTCACGCTACTGGCGCGCATGATTGCTGGGGGCTTCCAGCTGCGTGCTGGCGCGCACGGGGTTAGCGATGCCGCTAACCCCGTAGCTGGAGCCGGCATCGTGCTGACACCGCACCGACGAGAGTTCGCGCGCCTGATAACAGCACTGGGTAAACCCGGAGAGTCTGAGCATCCGCTGGCTGCGGCACGCCGCCTCGCGGATTTTCTGGGCGTCACGGTGTTACTCAAGGGAGCACGCACCCTCATTGTGAGCCCGGGAGAGATACCGCGCGTGAACCTTACTGGGTCCCCGGCGCTGGCCACAGCCGGCTCGGGCGACGTGCTGGCCGGCCTGCTGGGCGCGCTGTTGGCCGCCGGCTGTCAACCGCACGCAGCCGCGGGCATAGCCGCTTACGTACATGGTCTTGCGGGTCAGCGAGCGGAACTAAACGGCACGGTCACCGCGTCCGCGCTTGTGCGAGAACTACCGACTGTAGTCGCTAGGCTGGTCAACCCCTTACGACAACTAGACACTAGTTGTCGTAAGGGGACCGCTGGGGTTTCGTCCCCGTTGAGGATAGTCCACACTTAGTCAGCATGGCACAAACAGAAGCAGTCATCGATCTGGCGGCCATTCGCTCCAATACCGCGCATTTACGTGCTAACACCTCAGCCGAAGTCATGGCGGTGGTGAAGGCAAACGGCTATGGGCATGGCGCCGTGCAAGCGGCTACGGCCGCGCTGGCTGGCGGGGCCAGCTGGTTAGGCGTCTGCACGATCGATGAAGCTCTCCAGCTACGCCGCGCTGGCATCACCGCCCCTATTCTGGCGTGGCTATATAGCCCTGGTCAGCCGTGGGAGCAGGCACTGGCGGCGCGAATCGACCTTTCAGTGAGCAGCGTCGAGCTACTCACACAGGTGCTTGTCGCGGCGCGCCAGACCGGTAATGCTGCGCGAGTGCATCTCAAAGCTGACACTGGTCTGTCTCGCGGCGGGGCGAGCGTGCGGCAATGGCCCGACCTCGTCACGGCGGCCGCCAAAGCGCAAGCTGAAGGTGCGATAGAAGTCATCGGCATCTGGAGTCATTTCGCGTGTTCTGACGAGCTTGGCCATCCGTCGATCGCCGCACAGCTACAGGTATTCGATCAAGCACTTGCTTTGGCCGGGCAGCAAGACGTACAGCCACAACTGCGACATATTGCCTGCTCCGGGGCGACGCTCACGCTACCCGCAGCGCATTATGACCTGATCCGACCAGGCATCGCGTTGTATGGTTACTCACCAATCCCACACACATATCGCAGCTATGGGCTACGGCCAGCCATGACGTTGCAGGCGGAGGTGATGCTGGTCAAAGACGCGCCGGTCGGTGCTGGAGTCTCCTACGGCCACCACTACACAACGGCCCGCGCCACCACGCTGGCGGTGATTCCACTGGGCTACGCCGATGGTGTGCCCCGGCATGCCAGCAATTGCGGGCCGGTGCAGCTGGGCGGCCGCCGAATGAGCATTGCTGGCACCGTATGCATGGATCAGTTTGTAGTTGACCTTGGTGAGTCGGCTACGACAGTTGCGGCCGGAGACCGAGCAGTGCTGTTTGGGCCAGGCGACGATGGCGAGCCCAGCGCCGATGACTGGGCGGAGCTCGTAGGCACGATTAGCTATGAGCTCCTGGTACGGGTAGGCGCTCGGGTACAGCGGGTATACCGTGGCGGTGGAGTGTGACCGAGCCTATGCTGACCACCGCCGCGACGCCAGCCCAGATGCACGCCCTTGGCGCCGCGCTGGCCACAGTGCTGCGCGCGGGCGACCTGGTGGTCTTGACTGGACCGCTGGGGGCAGGTAAGACCGCGCTTACTCAAGGCATTGGTGCTGGCCTGGGTGTGTGCGGGGACGTATTGAGCCCCACGTTCGTCATCGCCCGAGTGCATCCGCCTGACCCGGAGCGCGGCGGTTCGCTCGCGTTGGTGCACGCCGATGCATACCGGCTTGCGGGACGACTCGAGGTCGATGACCTGGACCTTGACGCCGACCTGGCGAGCTCGGTCACTGTGGTGGAATGGGGCGCTGGCGTGGTCGAGCAGCTTTCGCCAGTCCGTCTGGAGATCACGATCAGTCCGGATCCGGTCAGTGGACGCCGCGAGTTGGAGCTCACAGCCGTCGGTGGCGACTGGGAGCAACGACTTGTGCAGTTGCACGGCCGCTTACCGGTGGTATAGAGATACTCCTCAATGGCATAGAGGTAGGGTTCATAGATGTTTGTGCTGACTCTGGACACCGCGACGCCGGCTGTTACCGCGGGAGTTGTCGAGCTTGACGGGGACGGCGCGGTGGTACTGCTAGCTGAGCGCATCACCCTAGATTCCCGTCGACACACCGAAGCGCTGTTGCCGCAGATTCGTGACTGTTTGACGCAGCTGGAGGTGTCTCCTGCCAACCTCGGCGCTGTGGTGATCGGTGTGGGACCGGGACCGTTCACTGGCCTGCGGGTAGGAGTGGCGACCGCGCAAGCGTTTGCCGATGCCGTCGAGCTGCCGCTCTATGGTGTCTGCTCACTCGATGCCCTTGCCGATGCGGCGCGGCAAGCTGAGCCATTGTTGGTTGCCACAGACGCCCGCCGCCGTGAAGTGTATTGGGCGCTCTATGGCGGAAATGGGCAACGATTAACCTCGCCCGCGGTCGATACTCCAGCGCAGCTGCGTTTGCTGCTCGATGATGGCACGGTCCACGCGGGGTTCGCCGTGGGTGAAGGAGCCAGCATCTACGCCGACGTGTTGCAACTGCCCGTGCACTCCGTTTCGTATCCGACGTGTATCGGACTTGCACGCGGCGCGCGGGCCCGGTTGCTCGCCGGTGCGCCTAGCGAATTCCCGCGCCCGCTCTACTTGCGTCGACCCGATGCCACTCCGCAGGTCGAGGTGCGCGAAGCCGTCGCGTTATGAGGAGCAATTACGTAGGAGGCTCTGCCAAAAAGGCATCTGCCAAGGCCGCAGGCGCCGCCACCTACGGAGGTAGGCAAGGTGATGAGAACACCGGTAGGGGCTTTTTAGCAGAGCCGCGGAGTTGGCCGCAGTTAACGCCGCTGCAATGGTGGGAAATTCCAGAACTGCTGCCGCTGGAACGGGAGTTATTCGGCACCGAGCAGTGGTCGGAAGCGATGTTCTGGTCAGAGCTGGCGCAGCACGATACGCGGTGGTACCGGTTAACCAGAGATGATTACGGGCGCGTGCTGGGGTACATCGGACTGTGTGTGTACAGCACCGAACAGGCTTGGGTGCAGACGCTGGCGGTCCGTGCCGATGCCCAACGTCAGGGCGTGGGTGCCGCCCTGCTGACCGCGCTGCTAGATCGTGCGTCGGTGCTGGGAGTAACTACTGTCGCACTGGAGGTGCGGGCAGACAACGTAGCAGCCACCGCGTTGTACGCGCGACACGGTTTCCAGGCCGTAGGTGTACGACCGGCCTACTACCAGCCCAGCGGCGCGGATGCACTGGTCATGATGCGCGAGGGTAGCGAGCGGATAACGCAATCACAAAGAGCGGAGCAGTAAGCGCATGACCGTGTTGGCGATGCAACCACAGAGTCCGCTCGTCCTAGGCATCGAGACCTCCTGCGACGAGACCAGTGTGGGCATTGTGCGTGGTAACACGTTGCTGGCCAATGTTGTGGCTTCCAATATGCAGTTGCATGTTCGATTTGGTGGTGTCGTCCCCGAGGTGGCGAGCCGGGCACATCTGGAAGCCATGACGCCGACGATGCACCAGGCACTCGCAGAGGCCGGGATTAAGCTAGCTGACGTTGATGCCCTCGCCGTCACCGCTGGGCCAGGTTTGGCTGGCGCGCTGATGGTGGGGATCGCGGCGGCGAAAGCCTATGCCTACGCCGCGGACAAGCCGCTGTATGGGGTAAACCACTTGTGCGGCCATGTAGCGGTGGATGTGCTTGAGCACGGCTCGATTCCTACCCCGACGATGGCGTTGTTGGTCTCGGGTGGTCATTCCTCATTGTTTCTAGTACGCGGCTTCAGTGGCTCAGCTGCCGATGTCGTCGCTGTAGGTAGCACTAGGGACGACGCTGCTGGCGAGGCATATGACAAGGTGGCGCGGCTGTTGGGCTTTGGATATCCGGGCGGCCCAGCAATAGACGCGGCTGCTCGCGGAGGTAACCCCACAGCGGTGGCTTTTCCCCGAGCGCTGACCTCGTCGGCAGATCGGAAATTCCGCCGCTTCGACTTGTCGTTTTCCGGCCTTAAGTCCGCGGTGGCGCGATACTTGCATATCCAGCAGGGCTCTGGTCAGCCGCTGGCTACAGCTGATATCGCGGCATCGTTTCAGGCGGCAGTCATTGATGTACTTACCGCCAAGGCTGTCGATGCTTGCCAGGCGTATGAGGTGAATACGCTGATCATCGCGGGGGGAGTGGCGGCCAATTCGGCACTGCGCGCGCTGGCGGCACAGCGCTGTGCCGCGGCGGGAATCACGTTGCGTGTGCCACGGCCAGGATTGTGCACAGACAACGGAGTGATGATTGCCGCCCTAGGAGCGCAGCTGGTCTCCTCGGGGGCTGCGCCCTCATCATGGGAAATTGGCGCGAACTCGTCACTTCCAGTGACGTGCGTACAGGTATAGAAGTGTTTCTGACTCCTTAAAACACGCTCGAAATTGGCACTCGCCTTGACGGAGTGCTAAGTCGACGAATAAAGTCTGCATCAACTGCTCGGCACCCGCGACGACGGGCAGTTGATGTCCACCCAGCCCGCGGCACATGCCGCAGGCTGGTATCTGCAAGCCTGAGAAAATCATTACCCCAAAGGGGGAGGATCACACTGTGACGACCGCGACCAAGGTCAGAATCAAACCGCTGGAAGACCGCATTGTTGTACAGGCCAATGAGGCCGAAATGACTACGGCTTCTGGCATCGTAATTCCCGACACGGCCAAAGAGAAGCCGCAAGAGGGTACCGTTATCGCTGTTGGACCAGGCCGCTTCGCCGAAGACGGTAGTGAGCGGATTCCGCTCGACGTCTCGGTGGGCGACACCGTTCTGTATTCCAAGTATGGTGGCACCGAGGTCAAGTACAACGGCGAAGAGTACCTCGTGCTCTCCGGGCGTGACGTGCTCGCGATCGTGGAGAAGTAACTCACATCTCGACGCGCGATAGTAGTTAGCCGGTCGCCCTGGGGTCCACGTGTGAAGTGTGATCCCAGGGCGATCTTTGTGCTAAGAGCGTCCAAAAAGTCCCTGCCGGCGTTCTCGTCGCCTTGCCTACCTTCGTAGGCGGCGGCTCCTGCGGCCTTGGCAGATGCCTTTTTGCGGACGCTCTTAGAGGTAGCTCGTAGGCCACCTTTTGTGGCCTTGCGAACCGCTGGCGATCGGAGATAGTAGGGGCAAGGTGTATCGCAGCTTCAAGCATGCACGTAGTGTTACATTTGCCCCCTGATCGGCTGTGCTGAGCGTCAATGCACTCAGCCCGTCGGCTTCAGGACGATCAGCTTGTGTGCTAACTGTCGATGTGTGCGTAACGACCCGGCCCGGAGTAACGATATGTATCAAGAGAGCAACGAGCTCGACATGAGCATGCTGGTTGCTCTCGCGGCTAAAGGAGACCGCGCCGCCACAGACGAACTCATTCGTCAAATACGTCCCATGGTGGTTCGATACTGCCGAGCCAAGTTAGGTCGGTCGGGCAGTGGTTCCTACACCACGGCCGAAGATGTTACGCAGGAGGTGTGTTTCGCTGTGACACGTGCGCTGTCTCGTTACCAGGATAAGGGTAAACCTTTTTCGGCCTTTGTGTTTAAGATCGCCTCCCATAAACTCGCTGATGCTGGTCGCAGCGCGGCTCGTAGCAGAACGCAGCCGTATGAGCAAGTGCCGGATCGAGCTGCTTCGGCTGATAGTGGTCCAGAAGCTCGGGTCCTGGAGTCTGCTGAAGTTCAGCGCATACGCAAGCTAATGGCGGCGTTACCGGAGACGCATCGGGAAGTGGTCGTGCTTCGAACTTTGGTGGGGCTTTCAGCTGAAGAGACAGGGCAGGCGCTAGGAATGAAAGCTGGTGCGGTGCGTGTTACGCAGCATCGAGCAATGAATAAACTGCGGCAGTTGTACCCCGCGACTGCGGAGGTGACGGCATGAACCACTCCGAGGACGTAGGGCAGTTCGGTAGCGGTCTACCGCTGCGGGCCGCCAGTAACGGCGGCACCCACATGTACACCGACACCGACATGACGGCCGACTCTGATTCCGATGATCTCGATGAGATGGCCCAGCTACGCGACGATGCTCTGATCAATGCTTTGGCTAAAGGTGTGCTACCAGCCGAATATGCCGCTGACCCTCTGGCGAGCGCGCTGTGGAGCTGGCGAGAGGACCTGGCCAATGGCCCAGTGGAACTGAATCCCCATGCGGTGCTATCTTCGGTGGCAACCCTCAATGCCCCGCTGGCTGTCGAGGCGGAGTTGGCTAAGATCGATAACGGCACCAATCATGCGGCGGAACGCAAAGTACTCGCGTCGAAACGGCGTTCAGGTGGGCTCGCGCGGCCTTCTAAGTCCAGCTCGATCCCATCATGGTTTCGGCTGCCCTTCAAACTAACCCAGCTGCATCTGGGGCGCCGTCTGGTGTTGAGTATGGCTGCTGCCACATTAGGTGTGGTGTCACTGGGAAGCGTGGCCGCGGCTAGCTCTGCCCAGCCCGGAGACGTGCTGTGGCCGCTGACCAAAGTAGTCAACGCCGAGCGAGCCCAGTCTTTGGAAGCGCGCGAGGAAGCGTTTGACCGGTTGCATGAAGCGCGGAGTGCGGCAAAGCAGAATAAACTCCAAACCGCACGTGAGAGCCTGCGGATCGCCTTGTCTGACGCCGAAAAAGTGCGTGATAAGGATGGGCGCGAGCAGCTGCGCCAGCAGCTTGGGGTCATGCAGGCGCAGCTGGGTGGTCCGGCTAGCCAGACTGATCCAGCAACGTTACCTACGTCGACACCACCGCCTCCTGCACCGACACCTACACCACCGCCCCCTACGTCGACACCACCACCACCGCCTACGTCGACACCACCGCCTCCTGCGCCGACACCTACACCACCGCCTAAGCCGCCCCCTCCGCCTAGCCCGTCGCCCAGCAGCTCACCTCCGGATTCCAGCTCGAAAACCGACGCTAAATCTCACCGCGATTCGGCCCCACCGTCGTCGAGTGGCCCCACCGAAGCATCCACCAGCTAATAGATGCCGGATGGGTGCTTTGTTGACGCTTAAGCCTGAGATTGACATCACATACCTAAAAACCTGCGGCTCGAAGTGGCTTTACCTCTTGAACGGGGTCACGAGCGATGCGGCGACCCAGTAGGGTATAGGGGTGCACGACGAGCCACTAGACCCATTCGCCGGGGATCCCGTTGACCCGACGTTCGTTGTGGACGCTGTAAGTGAGCATTCCACCGCCCTCAACCCATCCGAGCGGCAGGATGTTCTCGACGACTTGGCCGACTTGGAGGCGTTCGAGTCACTGTTGTCTCCGCGGCGGATTCGTGGCTTGGTCGTGGATTGCGAAGACTGCAAGGTTCCCCACTACTTCGCATGGGACCTGCTGCGCTCCAACCTTAAACAGCTGCTTGAAGCCGGCTGTAGCCGAGTGCACGAACCGGCGTTCAACCCCGATCCCAATGACTATGTTTCGTGGGAGTATGCCCGAGGCTATGCCGACGGTACACAAGATGCGCTCGAAGAGTAAGAATTTAGTATGAAAAGTGCTTTCAGTGCGGTACCTCCACAATCTGTACCTCCACAATCTGTACACTCCGATGCCGCCGCATACCGGAACGCCTCGTATGAAGGTCTGCCGCTTTTTGGACTAGGCCTGACCTTCGATGACGTGCTCTTGCTCCCAGCGCAGTCCTCGATACTGCCCAGTGGTGTCGATACGACCAGCCGGCTGAGCCGAAACATCACGGTGCGAGTCCCCTTGATCTCCTCAGCAATGGACACGGTGACGGAGGCGCGGATGGCGATTGCGATGGCTCGGCATGGTGGAGTGGGCGTACTGCACCGCAACCTGGCTATCGATGAGCAGGCGCAACAAGTTGATTTGGTAAAGCGTTCCGAGGCCGGAATGGTGAGCCATCCCGTGACATGCTCGCCCGATGCCACCCTGGCTCAGGTCAATCAGTTGTGCTCTCGCTACCGCATCTCTGGTGTGCCAGTGGTCGAAGGCTCCGACAGCGATGGTTCAGTATTGGTGGGAATTGTGACCAATCGGGACATGCGATTTGAGGCTGACTCCGGCACCCTGGTGCGTGCGGTGATGACGCCGATGCCGTTGGTGACCGCCTCAGTGGGAGTTTCCAGCCAAGAGGCGCTGGGCTTGCTGCGGCAGCACAAGATTGAGAAGCTTCCCCTGGTTGACCAGGCGAATCGGCTACGAGGCTTGATCACGGTAAAGGATTTCACGAAGCGCGAGCAGTATCCGCATGCCACTAAGGACGCTCGCGGACGGCTTGTGGTGGCTGCCGCGGTGGGTGTGGGGCCAGATGCCTACAAACGAGCCCGCCAAGTCACCGATGCTGGAGCTGACGTGCTGGTCGTAGACACCGCGCACGGCCACACCGCTAGCGTGCTGGAGATGGTGCGGCGGCTCAAGTCCGACACTGAGGTGGATGTGATTGGTGGCAATGTCGCCACTCGAGAAGGTGCTCAGGCGTTGATTGATGCGGGTGCTGATGGAATCAAGGTCGGAGTTGGTCCTGGTTCGATCTGCACTACCCGCGTGATCGCGGGAGTTGGCGTACCCCAGGTGACCGCCATTGCTCAGGCCGCGCTGGCGGCTCGGGCCGCGGGAGTTCCGGTGATCGGCGACGGCGGTTTGCAGTTTTCCGGCGATATCGCCAAAGCTCTGGTAGCCGGGGCCGACACAGTGATGCTGGGTTCGCTGCTAGCTGGATGTGAGGAGAGCCCTGGTGAGCTGTTGTTCATTAATGGTAAGCAATTCAAAGCTTATCGAGGTATGGGGTCGTTGGGGGCAATGGCCTCGCGGGGTGGATCGGGTGTCGCGGGTACCTCATACGATAATTTGACCGACGGACCCCAAGCGTCTTTCTCTAAAGACCGGTACTTCCAGCATGATGTGCTCTCCGATGACAAGTTGGTTCCGGAGGGGGTTGAGGGCCAGGTGCCCTACCGTGGGCCTTTGGCGGCTGTGGCGCATCAGTTGGTAGGTGGGCTGCGTGCGTCTATGGGATATGTGGGGGCGCAGACCGTGGCCGAGCTCAAAGAGCGGGGCCGGTTTATCCGGATTACGCCATCAGGTCTCTCGGAGAGTCACCCGCATGACATCGCCATGACCGTAGAAGCGCCTAACTATTCGTCGGGAGTCTAGGAGCCAGCATGGGCGAATTAGTGGAAATCGGCATGGGCAAAACCGCTCGTCGCGGGTACCACCTACATCAGGTAGCCATTGTTCCGTCCCGCCGAACGAGAGACACTGATGACGTGTCCACAGCTTGGCAACTGGATGCGTTCGAGTTCACTATTCCCCTGATGGCGCATCCCTCTGACGCCACCATGAGCCCGCAGACGGCAGTTGCGCTGGGGAAGCTCGGTGGTTTGGGTGTCCTCAATGCCGAAGGCGTGTGGACGCGCTACAGCGACCCACTGCCGTTGCTGGCCAAGCTGGCTGCCGCGGCCGATGCTGAACGTACTGCTGTGGCGCAGCAAATCTACGCGGAGCCGGTCAAGCCCGAGTTGATCACCGAGCGCATTGTTTCGATGCGCAGTGCTGGAGTGCCCATCGCGGTGCGAATCTCACCCCAGCACACGTTGGAGTACGCACCGTTGGCTGTGGCGGCGGGCGTAGATGTTCTGGTCATTCAAGGAACTATCGTTTCAGCAGAGCATGTGTGCAACACCGATGCTCCACTTAACCTTAAGCAGTTCATCGGCGAACTGGAGGTGCCAGTGGTTGTGGGCGGTTGCGCAAACTATCAAACCGCGCTGCATCTGATGCGGACCGGTGCTGCGGGCGTCATTGTGGGTATGGGTGCTAACCGTTGGATCACCAGCGACCAGGTACTGGGGATTCGGGTTCCGATGGCGACGGCGATTGCCGATGCCGCAGCGGCACGGCGTGATTATCTCGATGAGACCGGCGGACGTTATGTCCATGTGGTGGCCGATGGCGATGTGCACACCAGCGGCGATATTGGTCGGGCTATTGCGTGCGGAGCTGATGCGGTGATGCTTGGTGAGCCGCTGTCGATAGCCGCGCAAGCGCCGGGGCATGGTGCCTGGTGGCATCCGGTGTCAACGCATCCTAAGCTGCCCCGTGGTGTCATAGCTCATGCCGCCCCGCGGCAGCCGCTTGCGGACTTGGCAGCCGTGCTGCATGGCCCCTCCGATGACCCGGGCGGCGCCCTCAACCTCTTTGGCGGCTTACGGCGAATAATGGCCAAGACCGGCTACCGCGATGTGAAATCCTTCCAAAGGGTTGATTTGGTGCTGGACCTGTAGATACTTTCGCGAAGTCATCCGCCATTTTGTTTGGCGCTTGGACTTGCGCTGGGGGTCACCGGGCTGCCGTTTGGCTGCACAGTTACGCTGGGAACTGGCGGTTCGTGCTGGTTGCCCTGCTTGCTCCGCCCGATGAGATAGCCAATCACTCCGATGACGGCGGTGAGGGCCAGAATTACCACTAAGGCAATAAACGCACCTTTGATATCAGGACGCTTCCACGAGGCGCCCTTGGCCAACGGTGGAATTTTGCGGTGCACTCGCACTCGACCCGAGTTTTGCTTCTCGACATTCACACGCGTCCCGGTCGGAAGGAAGTCCAGTGCTGGCACCGTGATTTTAAGCTGCTCCGGCCCATGATCGCTGACGTAGGTGATGCGAGTGTCGTAGCGCTTGGCTAGTACGCCATCAGAATTGGGCTGCCAGAGCGAAATTGCCGCCGTGACCTTACCCGGATACAGCGCGAAGCGGCTTTGCTCTACCGCGGTTGTTTCTGCCGAGCGCTCGTCGGCAGCAATACTGGGCTCCGTCATGCCGCGGGAGAGCGGAATCGACGGAAGTTCATCGATGTCGTCAATGCTGACGTCTGGCATTTTTGGGTAGCGCTTGCGCACCCGTCTCGGGCTGGTCATTGCGGTCACCGCCAAGAATCATGTCATCGCGGGTATCTCATATGACCCGTAGCTTACGGGCTGTCTAGCGAAGATTATTAATAAGGGGCATTTTCCGGGAAAACGCTGGTTGAAAAACAAAATTCATGACGTTTTCCCGGAAAACGCCCCCATTTTGGGCAACCACGTGCAGTAATCTTTTTCTTATGGTGTCAGATCCCCCCGTCGATCAACCCGCGCCCAATCCAGCTGCGGTGCCTCCTGTGCCTCCTGTGGAGTCGCCCCTGGAGGTGGAAACCGCTTTTCTCACGTCTCCCACTGACGCGGCTCTGGAAGATCAACGGGAGCGGCTACGGCTGCTGATGGACCGTGGTGCGCTGGTCGTGTTGCTCGTTGCCGCGATCACGTTTTTCGCCGCGGTGATCAATTCGCTACGGGGCAACTTTCAGTTCACGCACTGGATCTTCCCCGTCGTGGCAGTGCTGATGGGGGTTGGGCTATATTTCGGGGCCGAGCGCATGGCTAGCCGCCCAGACCACGCGGTTGAAGTTCCCGCTGACCTGGCGTCGGTGCTCAACGATTTAACGATCGCGCGAGGTGAGGTCATTGCTACCGCGCCGCGAGTGCTTAACCCCGATGAACTCACCCAGGTGCTCAGCGATACGCAAGAGCGACACACGGCTGCTTTCAGCGCGGCCCAGGAAACGCTAAAGGCTCTTCGTGCTGGGGATATAGAGCGCGCATCGGCTTTGGGAACCGAGGTGTACCGCCACACCGATATTATTGAGCACATACGGGACGATCTACAGGGGGAATGGGAAGCATCTACGCCGATACCCGAAGGTTACATCGGTGATGTGGAAGCGCCTGAAGTAAGTGGGTCACGAAGGTCTGGCCTCGCAGAGCCGGGCTATTTTGCGGCGCCCGTACAGCCAACAGAGCCGGGCTACCCGGCTAGTTACCCTGTAGAGCCGAGCTCGCCCGTGCAGCCTCCGCCGTCGGGCTATTCCACTGCGCCTGTACAGCCGGGTTATGACGCTGCAATCCCCGCGGCGGAGGCGAGTAGGGCGTTTTGGTCTCGTCCCGATTCGACTCAGAATCCCAGTGCGGCTCCTCGGCCGGATGAGGGCCGATCGGGCAGATCTTCTGGGCCGGTGGATTGATCTAGTACTACCCGTTTCGTGTAGTTTTACTCGGTATTCTGGTTTTGCGTTAGTAATAGACGTTCAGCGGAGCTTCTCGGCTGTCGCCGGCGGCGCATAATTGGATTAGGCAGCCTAGGTGGGCGTCGGCTCAGTACCATGCACCGCGAAGGGGGTGGCGCGCGTGAGTGCTAACAACAGCGGCAACCGGCAGCAGAATCAGCCTGGCACGGCTGGCTGGATGCCATCCGCGCCGCCCGCATATCGCGGTCCAGCTCAGCTGAGCCCACCGCACTCAGGACAAAGTAGCCCCATGCCGGTTTCTGGCCGCCCGGTATCCGGCCCAACCCAGTACGGCCGTCCGACCAGCGCTCCGGCAGGTCCACCAGGGAGGCAGGGTGCTCCCGCTAGCGTTCCCCCCGGCTATGCGCCATCTACTAGCGGCTTTCCGGGCAGCTACGGTCCTCAGGGCTCCCCAACCCATCCGGGTGCGCCTGGCATGTTCGCCCCACAGCAGAACCGGTATCCAGAGCCTGGAACAATTGAACAACTGCCCGGAGGAAAAAACAAGAAAAAGAAGCGGTCGCTGTGGGACGCTTTTATGGGCGACCTGGGCAAGAACAAACGTAACCAGGGCCGCAAATCACGTTCACGCTCACCCGAAAGCCCCTCGCCGTTGGCGGCATACGGCAGCCTGGATCACCGCCTCGGGATGTCTGAAGGCGTGTTGCAGCAGCAACCGCCAGGCTTTCGGGTAGAAGACGGCGTAGTCGTTCCCGATGATGCTCGACTGAAAAAAGCTCGTCGTCGTGGTCCGGGCATGGGCGGCGGGCGCTGGCAACGCTTTGCTTTCCTCACCGCGATGCTGCTAGCGATGGCGCTGTTGATGGCACTCGGGGTGGCCCGTTTGGTGGCCGGCGCTCCCACGAACGACGCAAAGCTTTCGGCGGGAACGAACTTTCCGAGCGAAGGCGCCGCCGGATACGTCGAGCGGTTTACCAAGATTTTCTTTAGCTGGAATGAAGGAGACCCACCGCCACGGCAGAACGCACTCGCAACCTATTTTCCAGCGGCTGGTCAGACCAACTACGGCTGGAACACCAAAGGTCATCAAGAGGTATCTGATATGCCGGTGACGCTGCACATCGATGTGGAAAACGACCATCGGGCGGTGATTACCACTGGCGCGTCGGTGGTAATGAACCCGGGTAATCCGAAGCCAGACGTGAGATTTTTGTGCTCGGCTACCTCGGTGTATGCGGCAAATAAAGACTCATATGCCATCGACTCGTACCCGGCATTGGTGGCCTGTCCACCGCCGGCCGCGGTAAACGTGAAGCAGGATCAGCCCGACCTGGATAGCAGCGCAGCCGCCGCTGAAATCAAAAACATAGTCGAAAAATTCTTTACAGCATACGCGACAAACGACTCGGGCACATTCGACCTCGTGCTCGACCAAGGAGCCAATGTTACCGCTGGTTTAAACGGGGATCGCAAGATTGACGGAAAGCCAACGGTGCGGGTGGTCAAACCCGCCGAGGGCGCGGATGCTTCGCTGCGTGAGGTTCGCGTTCAGGTCAATTGGCTGCAAACAGAGGGCGGTTCAAGCTCAAGCCTGTCGGAGTATGCCATCACCGCCAAGCTGGTAGGTGGCAGCTGGAAGATTGCTAAGTTGCGCCCCGCTCTGCCCTCGGCGGATCTGCAGCCTGAGACGAGTGCTGAGCAACGAAAGCAGCTTCAGAACAATGCTCCTGGTTCCACCGGTGCCAATAGCGGCCAATCTGCTACGTCGAGCGGTCGAGCTAACGGCGGTCCTTAGAGTGAGGGTGAGGCAGATGCATGATTGTCGCTGAATTGAAGTTCAGGCCGCGTTGTCGGTGCCAGCGATGGCGCTGAGATAAAGGAGATTGTCATGATTCACGAGTTTGCCGCACAGGTTGTGGCCACCCACGGCGCTGACGTGCTGTACCTGGCTACAGATGGCAATAAAATTGCAGGTGGCGTCAGGGATTTCATCGCGCCGCTTGCCGCGATCATCATCGGAGTGATGGGGATCCGATATTTAATTGGTGACCAGCGCTCTATGGCCGGATTCATCGGATTCCTGCTACTGGGCATCATTGTGTATGCGTTCATCAAGTACGGCAAGGAAATTCTTGACTCCTTCAGCCAGCTTTTACAGGGTTGGCTCGCCTAAGGCTGGGTCGCGAGAAGCGATTGTCATCTGATGTGCGTGGGGAGGAGGAGCGATGCTGGTCCGGACTTTTACCAGTACCTGGAACCTGCGTACCAAAATCTATGCGTTTGAAGATGTCAAGGTTCCGATCAAGGGTGGCATCACTGTGCCGCAAATCCTTGCCGGCCTTGGTGTGGCCATGGTCTGGATCCCGCTCTGCCTAATCATTCAGATGCCCTCATGGATTCCCAATCCCGGCATTCTGGTCGGAATTATGGGAGTTCCGCCGGTGCTTGCGCTGCTGAAAGCTGATACGCCAGTAGCGCATGAGAAAACCACGGAAGAGTGGCTCACTTCCTGGCTTACCCGCCAGAGCGAACCGCGCCGAGTAGGGGCACTAGGGGTGGTTCCCAAAGGCCACAAAGTGCTCTTAACCGCCACGCATTGGGTGCCCCGTTGGGGTCGCGATGAGTGGCTTCGATCCACAGCGCGTTTCCAGGAAAGAGGTAGCGGCTAATGGGCGGTTTCATTACCATTGTTATCATTTTCCTGCTGGTTGGTGTGGGCGGATACGTATATACCGAGTGGCAAAAGCGAGGCAGCCTACAGCGGGACAAGCCGGCGCTTCCGCACCGGCTTTCGCTGCGCTACCTCGACAACACCGTGCTGCTCTCTGAACACGAGGCGTGGACGTATCTTCGGCTACCTACAGTCTCGGTGGAATTCAAAACCGCCGAGGACTGGGACCGGCTCATCTCCGCGTTCGGCCATGCATTGGCTGGCCTGACGGATTGCCGCATCCATCTCAAGACCGCGTTTCGCGGGTATAACATTGCTAAATGGGCCGAGCAGCTAGACAAGCGCACCTATCACCCAGCACCTGGCTGGTCTGAACTGCTCATTAAGCAGCAAGAGCACCTTTGGTATGAGCAGTTCATGCAGAAGGAAGTGTATCTAGGGGTTCGGCTGGGTTACCGGAACAATGAGGCTTCTAATCAGTTCAAGAACGCACTACGGAGCATCAAGAACTTTCTCAATGTGACCGCAGACGCCCTGCTGGGGCAAGACGACGCAGTCGAGGCTAAAGAGATCGCGCGTTGGCATGCCGCGGCCGGTCCCATTCAGCGGCTGCTGCGTGGCAGTGTCTACCAGGCAGTGCCTGCTACCTCCGATGAGGTGGCGTGGCTTTTCCGGCATCACATGCACCCCGAGATGCCGGCTCCGCCACCACCGGCGCGTGAGGGCCAGCCGTGGGGGCGCGGTGAGGTTCAATCGCTGATCGAAGGCTTGGTGGATCAGAGCGAAAGCCCGTACTACCTCAAGGTTACCCAGCCCAACTGGGATTTTCTGAACCAGCAGCGTGCCCATGAGCGCAACCCTTCAGTAACACCCAAGCCCGACACCTCGTTCACGTCATATACGGCCACCCTGTGCATCAGTCGTATTCCTACCGAAATGGACACCTGGGACGGTAATCCGTGGATTCACCACGCCGAAGATCCTTCGTTGGGCTTTGCGGTGGAGTTCTCCGGTTACTTTGACATCACCACCCCGGCTAAGGCTAAAAAGGATGTCGAAAAGCAGGTACAGAAAGTCTCCGCCCAGCAGCGCCATATTGAGCAGGCAGGTGCTGAAGTCCCCACCCGCGTTGCCGATGCGTTCATTGCCGGTAAGCATCTGGACTCTGAGGTAGAGCGGGAACGTAAATTCTTGGTGTACGGCGCTGGCAGGCTACTGGTGTGCGCCGAAGACGCTGAAGAGCTCACCCGGCGCTGTGAGACGCTGATCGAGCATTATCGTGACATTGGTATTGACGTGGCTTGGACGCCCAACGATCAGTTGAGGCTGTTCATCGAGCAGTTCCCAGGGGACCGGCCACGGCTCAAGGTGCGGGCCTATCGGCAGGTGCAAGAGCTGGAGACTGTGACGGCGGGCTTGTTTACCGCGTCGAACTCCCTTGGTGACGGGGAGGGTCCATATTTGGGGCGTACTACTGGACGTAGCCAAGAAATCGTGCACTTCGATCCGCTATACGCCCCACGCAACAACAAGCCGCCTGGCGTGGCCATCGTGGGCGCCCCCGGTGGTGGGAAGACTTTCACGACGTTGGCCACTGCCTACCAGACGGCAATGCGGGGCATAACCACTGTGCTGCTGGACCCCAAAGGTGACGCCAAAGGACTGGCGACCATTCAGGGTCTAGGAGATGTCCGAATCCTGGAGCTCGGTGCCCGCATGGCCGGGTTGCTGGATCCGTTCTCCTTGGTTGCCAGTCGTGAAGAGGGCACGCTGCTGGCCATGGAAACCATGCGTTTGCTGCTCGGTGGCGAGATGACTTCGGATCGAGAAAACGCCATCGTTTCGGCTATTCGCTATATCGCGGTGCAGCCCGAGCCTAACCTGCGTAAAGTGGTGGAGCTGTTGCTCGCGGGTGGAGTGGAGGGAATCAACCCCACCGGCACGCCCTATAACGACCAGCAGACAGCTGTCGCCAAATCAGCCGGAAACCTGCTCGAGGTGATCTCGGAGCTTCCGCTGGGCAACCTGTGCTTTTCCAACGCTCAGTCACAGGTAAAGATCGCGCAAGGCCGGCTCACGATCATCACGTTGGCAGGGTTAACGCTGCCGTCGGCAGCAACACCACAGGATCGTTACACTTATGCGCAGCGGTTGTCGGTGACCCTGCTGTACCTGGTTACGCATTATTCGCGATCGCTGGTTATCGACCCGCTCTACACTGGGCCGAAAGCGCTGGTTATTGATGAGGCGTGGGCCATCACGCAGACCTCGCAGGGCGCGCAGCTTGTGGCCGAAGTTGCCCGGCTTGGCCGATCGCGTAATACAGCTCTCATTCTGGTGTCTCAAAACGCTGGTGACTTGCTGGCCGAGGATGTGAAGAACTGTCTAACTACGATGTTTGTGTTCCGCTCTGAAGATCCAGCAGAGATTGCCGCGGACCTGGAGCTGCTGCGCGTTTCCGACAACCCCGAGCACCGCAACATTATCGCCAGTTTGCCCACAGGCAAACATTCTGAGTGCATCATGCGTGATATTCGAGGCCATGTGGGCACAATGCGGGTGGACATGTCCTACCTGCCCGATGTTGTAGTCGCGTTTGACAGCACACCCGATGACGGTAGTGGCCGTATTCAGTCCGCCGCGCGCCGGATCATCACCGATGAGAGCGGCAAGATTCTAGGTGTGGTAAACACCGATGCCGAGGGCGAGCAGTTGCGGGCTTCGATTGCCGCCCAACAGCAGGCCGCTTTCGGCGGCCAGGTTCCGGTTGCGGTGCCGTTGCCGCACAGCGCCGCGCCTAGAAACACGGCTATACCAGCAAATTCTGTGCCCCCAACTTCTGTGCCACCACTGGTCGTGCCACCGATTTCGGCGCCGGCAGTGCGCTCGGCGCGGGTGGGTACCATGCCTAGTTCAGCTGCCCCAACAGGGCGAATGGGGGCAGCTGCTCCGCCAGCTTCGGTTTCACCAACTTCGGCACCTCAAGTTCCTGCGCATGACCCGATCAGCACTCAGGGAACGGTGTATACCAGTTCGGGACATGACGCTGATCGCGATACTGGTGTCGATGTTGACAATGCTCATGACGCTGCCGAAAACTCTGAGCCCTCCCCAGCGCAACCACGGCGCAGGAGCTCCGCGGCACCGTCATGGTCGACTAGAGAGTAGCCGACCATGACGGCCGCCGTGCACCATAGACGGTTGGCGAGAAGCGAGCTTTGCGTTGTCTCCGCCAGCGGCACCTCAGCCGCGTTTGTTGCGGAACTTTCCCGCCAGGCCGAGCTTTCCGCGCACCGGGTTCGGTTGGTCGCCGCTACATCAGGACCAAGTTGGCGGCGAGTGCTGATTAAGGTGGTGTGGCCTATATCGCCACGGTCCAAATCTAGATCAGCCTACCGCGGTCTACGGCTACCGGGGGTTGTTGCGTTGTTGCTCGGGGTGCTGCTTTCGGCGTATTTCCTAAATGCGGGCAGCGTTTCCGAACACTCGAATAAGCTTGTCGGAGGCTCATCCCTAGCCGCAGCGGGTTGCCCATTCATTCCACTGCCGGATACAGCTCCGAATCCCTTTGGGGACAACATAGATCTCAAGCCATTTAAGCAGAGTTTGAATAACTTCTGCGATGCGCTCGGGAACTTTGCCAAAAATCTAAAAGATCACATACCCCAAGGCATTAAAGATGGCTTGAAATCGGCGTTCAATCAAAATCGATTCTGCTTTTCTTCCCGAGTGGCTCTAAGCCCAGAAGATCCGAATCAAGGGCTCAATAGCTTGATGACCCGGGGAGTCGGATTCTTGTTTGGATCGGACAAGGGTAACAGTACTTCTCCAACCACATGGAACCAGTACGGTACCGCGGGGGCTACGTGGAATACATATTTTCTGGACTGTTGGAATAGTGGCGGAAATGAAACCGTCAACTACGCGGCAAATTTCATATTTGATGTATCAAAAGTATTTTCTGTGATTGCTATTTTGCTGTTTCAGGAGACTTTTAACAATCAGATTGTTGATTATTTTTTCGTGGCGCATAATGGTGCTCCGCAGTCTCCGATAGATACCATACTTCAGCAACTCAATGTTGGTATCTATGTGAACTTCTTCGCTGTCGCGGTGGTCCTTGGCGCACTCATACTGCTGTACAACAACGTGCTCCGCGGTAATGGTCTCTCCGACGCGCTAGGCAAGATCGGAATCATGGTTGCCGTAGCGGCTTTTGCCGCGGTGTTCGTCTCACAGGGCAGTAGCTACGTACAGAAAGCAAATGCCTATACCAATGAGGTGGGGGCATCAGTGCTGTCCGCGCTGACTGGCACTAGCTGCACGGACTCTGCTGGCAAAGCCATTACGACCACACCTTACGACTGCGCCGCACAGACCATGTATGACGCTTTGGTGTTTCGTCCGTGGGCCAGCGGATACATCGGGGAATTGGAAGTACTGAACAATCCTCGCGAGACGCAGGCCCGGCGTGCGCTAGCCATGAAGATGCTGCAGCAAAACGCCTACTCTTCGGAAGAAAGTGCTGAGATTGCACGTACGGGTACCTCGGCGCAACGGTTCATTGACGCAAAGCAGCAGAACCGAAAGGACATGGTTCTTGGCTGGGGGGCGAGATTCATTGCCAAAGATGGCCAGCCCGCGACTACCGCATCCGATCCAAACTCTAAATTCGACCCCAACTCGTGGCGACCATACAGCCACGTGGAGACCGATCGACCCGAATATTGGAATCTCTGGAGCGGTGGAGCGGCTAATCAGCAGATGGTTGTGGCTACGCTGGCGCTCATCGCAAGTTTTGCGATGGGTACAGTACTTATCACGCTGACGGCGGCCTATTTAGTACTGCAGCTGCTGACCGTGTTGTTGGCGATAGTCGCACCGATCATCTTTCTTATTGGGTTGGTCCCCAAATTTGGTCTTCCCGTTGTACTGCATTGGGGTGAGACCTTTATGCAGCTGTTTTTGAAACGGATAGCCCTAGTGGTCTTCGTCGGTGTGCTGTTGGCGATGTTGCACATTGTTTTCGCGCTAGCGTTGCCGTGGTGGATGCAGCTGATCCTGGTACTCGGCGTAGCTATAGCGGGCCGGGGGCACCGGCGTCAGTTTACTAATTGGGCATCCTCCGGTATGCGCGGTATGGGAAACGTCGCCGAAATCGGAACTGGCGGGGTGCGGGGCATAATGCATACTCGTAGATCACTGAAACAGGCCCGGCAAGGTTGGCGGTCGTCGGACGGTCTCGCACTGAATGAACGGGTCGGGGTAGCCGGCCGCTCCGGATACGCGGGATTTGATCGCTGATGAGACCTACAATTACCGCAAACAGCGCGGATGGACCGCGGAACTACGCCTATGCTGGTGTTATTGCACCACGGCTGTACGGCGAACCCGGCACCTCTGGGGGAGCAACCCGGCATGCAGCGGGGCACGTGTATCACGAGCGATCGGACACCTGATGAGCCAGTACCTATCGCCAAGTCCTGTCGGGACTACCCCCGCGCATGCTCGTCGAACGCCTGCGCTACGGGTATGTACGCCTGTCGGCACAAACGCGGATTTTATCGCCGAGCTACACTCCGATTGCACGGTGATGCAGGCATCAGGTGGGGTGTCGTGGTTGCGCCGAGCGGCGCGCTGGCTGCTACCCACGCTTGGGCGGCGAGCCAAGTCAGCCGTTGTGCTGGTCGCGATAGTCCTGGCCGTGCTGCTAGGTAATTTCAGTGTGCTGCCACGCCACAATGATCCAGTAGGTGCCGCATCGGTGGCGGTCGCCTTCCCTATCGAGTGTGGTCCGCTGAAGTTTGCTTGCGATGAGCTCGATGCCATAGTTAGCTCTATTGGAACGTTTATCGCCGATGGGCTACGGGGAATTGTTGATAGCGCGATCAGTCCCAACAGTTGGTGTAATCGCATCACTATGGCGCCGGAGAGGCCCGACACCGGCTGGAGCGGAAGTATTCTTTCGGCGGCCCGAAGCAAAAGTCAATTTTTCGAGAGCTACAACACCGACGCCGGTACCACCTGGTCTAGGTATGGTGCCGCTGGGACAACATGGAATACCTATTTTTTGGATTGTCTCTCGGCTGGAAATATCGCAAACTTTGCCGCTAATGCTGTTTTCGATTTTGCCAAGCTCGTTTCGGTTCTCGCCATAGTAATATTTCAGCAGACGTTCAATAGTGGACTGCTCAATATCTTTTTGGGCGGAGACCCGCCTCCTGTACAGCAGATAATCGATAGCCTAAACCTGCAAATTTATGCAAACCTCGCCGCGCTGGCTATTGTAATCGGTGCGCTCATACTTGCCTACCGCGCAATTCTCCGGGGTTTTGGTATGGCGGACTTTTTAAGCAAGTTCCTGGTTATGGTCGCAGTTTCTGCATTTGCGGTGCTATTTTTCCACAACGCTATTCCCTGGATTCGGTGGGGTAACCAGCAAGTAAATGACATTACTAACAGCGTGATGACCGCGCTTCGCGGCAGTGAATGCACCAATGCTGAAGGTAAACCAATACAGCTGAAACCCGTGGATTGTACGGCCGAAAGCGTATACAACACACTGGTGTATACACCGTGGGCCAACGGTGAGGTTGGGTCGCTCAGTTCGACGAATGGCCAGGGCAATACCGCAGACGACAAGCGCAAACTCGCCGCACGGATCTTGGATCAGCAAGCTTTCACCTGGGCTGATGTTAAGGGAGTGGACACTGAGATCATCGGCCAAAGGGTGAAATCAACGGAGGGTCCCATCACTGGCGCTCGTGTGGACTCAGGGCTGATAGATAAGGCCAAAGCTAAAGTCGCGGATCGTGACAAAATGGTTAAAGATGATTGGGGTCTGGTCATTCGAGATGACAAAGGTAAAGAAACCCCGTTTAATCCCGAAGGCATAGAGGGCTACTCCCAGGCCCATCCCACCAAACAAAGTGAGACCGTGTGGTCCATGTGGTCGGGAGGCAAAGGCGGCGAGCGCTTCGGTATAGCGGTGCTGGCCGTTGTTGGTGCCTGGGCGTTTGGTGGAATGCTGATCGCTATCGCTTTTACCTATTTGGTGCTACAGATCGCTACGGTGTTGTACGCGCTCGTCTCGCCTCTCGCCTTCTTGGCCGGGTTAGTACCGGTGTATGGCACGCGAGTGTTCTTGGCTGTAGCGGAGGGATTTTTAGGCACATTCATCAAACGGGTCGCTATGGCAGTGTTCGTCGCGCTACTCCTCACGTTGTATCAGGTGATTCTGGGCGCTGAGGGGGTTCCGTGGTGGCTACAGATGGTGTTGATTCTAGCCATTGCCGGAGGCGGTGCTAGTTATCGCAAGAAACTGACTTCGCTGTCTACGTTGGGATTTGGCGGCGGCGGCGGTGGAGGAGGCGGTGGTGGCTTGGGTTCATCGGCGGCCAGAGCATCCGCTATGCGAAGCACGTGGCAAACCGCTCGTGATCTGGCCATTATCGACCGGGTAGCCGCCGCCACTCGCGCTGGGGCCAATCCTGGCTCGGGTGGCAGCGGTGTTCGATCGGGCGGCTTAGTGAATCACGGCTCCTCTGAGCGTATTTTGCCACGCGATCAGCAAGCGGCGGCTCGCAACGCCGCCCGTTCCGGCAGGCAGCGAAATTACACGCCGGGGTCACGCCCGGATGGCCGGACGTCGGGCCGATATCCCGTAAACGGTTCAGGTCCAGGAGGGACCCGGGCGGTGAACGCGTCACCCAGAGCATTGAATCGAGGGAACGTTTACAACGCGCGGCAACAGCATGCCCAGCCGCAACACGCTTCACCGCAACAGCATGCCCAGCCGCAACATTCCCAACCGCAGCCACAATCACTACCTCCGGGTCGACAGCCGCGCCCGGATCGGCCACCGGGGAAGGGCATGGGTAATGGTTAGAGACGGTGAGCAAATAACCGGACCTAGCCCACACCACGATCGGTCCTCTCGAGCTGTGCGTGGCGCGCGGCGGCGTCGCCTTGTCATGGAGCTGCCTCGGCAGCTATCCACCCGAGCCCTACGTGGAGTGCGGTCGGCGCTGCGCGCAGCGGTTCGAAACGTATGGCGCGGTATCGCTGGTGCGGGTCCGGCGGCGATGGCTGCGCTGCGGCGCAGTGTTGCGACTCAGCGCACTATTCGTCCGGAGCCGATCGGTCCGCGTAAACGTAACCTGCGCCGGATTTACTCCATCGCGCTGCTGGGTGTGGCGGCCCTGATTGTGGTAGCGCGGATCAATAATGCCCAAGGCTTTTCTACGGCGTTTTTCATAGCGCTACTGCTGGGTTTGATTTTCATTGCCTGGACGGGGTATCGCAGTGCGTTGGCCACGGCGGCTGCGATCGGGTGGTGGCTGATCACAACACCGCTGATCTCACTAGCCGCCGCCTCAGGTCTTCCGGTGCAAGAGGTTTTGGTGCGCGCCGCTACCTCAAACGAAGCCGTTATCGGTACCGGTATCGCGGTGTGGGTCTGCGCGGTGCTCATGCGGGCACGCCGCAGCTGGATCACCATTCTCGGGTGTTGGTTCTTAAATGTGGCGGCGATTTTAGCCACAGGCGCCCTTGCGCCACGCCTCGCGCTTGCCGGGGGCTGGCTGGCTATAGCCCTGTACTTGGGGTGGCGAGCCGGATGGCTGCTGACCGCCTATGATCGGCTCAACGGCCGAGCTCGAATGGGCCGCGTTTTCCAGGTGGCTACCGAGGAACAGTACGAGGTCTATGGCCACCTGGCGGAGCTTGGCAACGGCTTTGTCCGCCGATATCAGCTGGCCGTGCCCGACGAATATAACCCAGCCACAACATTGGACGCACTAGTTGTGGGACCTACGGGGCTGTTTCAGATCACCGCGGTGGACGGTTTAGGCCGGATCGTGGTGAACACCAGCGAACGACGCCGGGTCACGGTAGAGGGCGCTTCCATTGATGCTGAACTCACCGATATTGCCCGTACGGCGCAGGCGTTGGCCCGTGCGCTGCGGGTGGAAGTTGTGCCGCTAGTCGCCATGTGCGGTTCAACATTTCCCGAAGGCAACCACGGCCTGATCTCAATCGCGATAACGCTTCCGCCGCCACAAGCCACAGACGGCCGCGAAACCAAAGCCGATCTGATTCCGTTGACGCTGATTGACGCGGAGCTATTGGCTCGTCGGATCGCTTTTGGTTCGGCGGTGTACACCACTGGGCAGGTGCAGCGCATCATTCACCGCGTGGGCACTGTGCTCTGGCCGGCCGCCGGTGCTGCTGATCGACGCATCACTCGCCGGCGCCGGGGCACTAAGCGAGATACTTTCGCCCCGGGTGTCGAGGTGGAATGGGTCGATGAGTCAGGCATTTGGTCCGGATGGGTATGTGTTTCTCGGGTGACCGTACTAGATGAGGTCCCTAAAGGTCCGCTCGCGAGTACGCTTTCAGTAAAAGACAAAGTGGTCTGGATCGTGGCAAAGGCAGAATGGGATCGAGCGCGCAGCGTTGGCAGTGATCCAAGCCCCGAGCTAGTGCAACCAGTGGCATCTAGTGCGCTTCGGTTAGCTACGCCTAATAAGCATCAGACATCTCCGGCAGAGGACGGCGCATCGTGAGGCTCACTAACAGCCAGAACCTCGGAAACCAGCAGTACGGCGGCGCGGGGTCCGGTATGGACAGCGTCGCGGTCGGAATCATATCGGGTGTCATCCTGGCGGCCATGATTGTGGGATTCGTACTCAGCCTGTTGTTTTGGTTCTCTGGTCAGCTTTCTGGCCTGATCTGGGGCGGTAACTGGCCGAATGCCGCCCCTAGCGATTCGGTGCGCATCTTCATCAAAGCGTTCTCGAATTTGGGGGATCCGGCAGCTGCCTGGCCAGCGCCAGCTCGCGATGACGTGGGCCCAGCCGCTGTGGTGTACATCCTGTTTTTGATTCTGGCCGCACCCGTGGCGTGGGGGCTCACTCTTGGTGGTCAGTACGCAATGCGCTTTCGGCGCCGCCGGGAAAACCGTGTATTCCGGCTGGGCTTTGCCGACGGTGGTGAAATACGTAGACTGCTGTCCTCGCGAGCGGTAATAAAAAAGGCCAAGTCCGTCCGGCCGTCTTATAAGGGCAAGCACAATATCAACCCGCAAGATGTCGGGTTCTTTTTGGGCAAAGACACTCGTTCGCACCGAAAGCTCTACTGCTCAGTGGAAGACGTCATGCTGGTGGTGGCCCCGCCCCGGCAGGGTAAAGACGTACATTTTTGCATCCCCAACATCATCGACGCTCCTGGTCCGTGTGTAGCGACCACTACGCGTGCTGACATGTTCGCTGCTACTGTCTCGCTACGTGAAAAGGTAGGCCACGTCTGGGTCTTTGACCCTAATGATATGACTAACTGGCCTAGCCAGCTGCGTTGGTCGCCGGTGAATGGTTGTCACGAGCCACTGGTGGCGCTGAACCGCGCGGCGGCTTTTGTGGCCGGCGCCGGAGTGGGTGAAGGTGTGCAGAATGCGTCCTACTGGACTGGTGTCGCTACCGCTATTTTGCGCTGCTATTTCTTGGCCGCGGCTACCTCTGGCCGCACGATCACCGATGTGGTGCGCTGGTCGACCCAGCCCACCAACCCGGAACCCATCCAGATTTTACGCAAGCAAGAAACACTTGGCCGGGCGCCGCAAGGCTGGGCGGGTGAGTTAGAGAGCGGGGCTTCGGCCGACGGTGAAACCCGGGGCAACATGTGGGCAGGTGTCCGACGAGCGCTGGACTGCTTCGCTGATCCACGAGTCTTGGCCGCGTGTTCACCGGGCCCGGGCGATGTGTTCGACGTCGCAACCTTCGTTAAGGGCCGTAATACCCTGTATGTTTTGGGAAAAGAAAAGAAGAACGGTAGCGTCGCGCCGCTGGTCACAGCGATGATGGAAGACATTTTTGACCAAGTGCGCAGGATCGCTAGCCGGTTGCCCAACAGCCGCATCGATCCACCGCTTACCGTTGAGCTCAATGAGGTGGCCCATATCGCGCCCATGCCGAACCTGCCGGGCTACATGGGTGACTCCGGTGGTTTCTCGATTGCGCTGCATGTGTACTTGCAGTCGCTGGGGCAGGCGCGCGGCAAGTGGGGCAACGATGAAGCGGCTGTTATGTGGGACACCGCGGCCATCCGGGTGGTAATGGGTGGTTCGGGTTATGTCAACGACCTTGAGGACATCTCCCGACTGCTCGGTGAGGTAGACGAGAAGACAAAGAGTGTGTCGACCGGCTCTGGCGGCAGAAGTACGTCCTATAGCAAACAGAAACGGCGTGTACTCACGCTTGATGAGCTACGGACACTGAAATTTGGCACCGCCGTAGTGATTGCGCGTGCCGCGCGCCCAGTCGAGGCCAAGCTGACCCCATACTTTAAGCGCAAGGACGCTAAAGAAATCTCTGCTGGGCAAGCACGGGTCGGTAAAGTGATTGCCGCGGAAGAGAATCCGATGAATGCCTTCTCTGGGCTGACGTCGACCGGTTTGTTAACTCCACCCGATAGTAGTGGCGCTGGTGGAGCGGGTGCGTATTCAGGCAGCGGCGGTGGCGGCAACGGAGGTGGGGGAGGCGGCGGAGCTGGCGTAGCGCTGCCCGCGGCTGCGCTTCCAGCTGGAGCAGCTTACGGGCATGACGGTTACTCCGCGGCTAACCCTGGTTACGCCAATGCCTCCGCCCAGCAGGGGTTTGTGCAGCAAAGTCCTGCCTGGCAGTCCACCGCCCCAAGCCAACCTCCGCAGACGTGGGGTGCTCCCGCTGCCGCCACCGCGCCAAGTGTGGAGCCACCACCTCGTGCGGCGTACCAGCTCCCGGGACCATCGGGTTGGGGCTCTGGTTCGGCACCGGAAACCGCGTATCCAACGGCTCCGCACCCACCAGCGGCGATCCCCGCTGCATACGAGACGCCACTGGATGCCCAGGCCTATCTGGAGCAGGTCGGCCCACAGCAGCCGGTGCCACCGACGTTCCAGCCCGCTGAGCCTCAATCCCAGAGTGGCACGCTTCCTCAGCTTTACCAACCTGGTGCAGTCAGTCAGCCTAGTTACGGACAGTCGTCAAGCTATGACGCTGGTGCCTATAGTGCGCAGATGCCAGGGGCGGCTGTGGCCACCAATGGATACGGCGCCGCGAGCCCTCCGCCTGCGGCCACCGCTGAGCAAGAGCGTCCGGCTGGCCCTAAACTTGCCTCAGGTTGGGGACCGGTCCGCGGACCGACCAAGAGTGACGCTGATCGAGACTGATTCGAAACTCATCAAACGGGGTCCTGATACGAGCAGGGGGCGACATGCACACGTGGAGTAGTGCTTGCCAATCGTCGCTGTGTTGGGAAGTCGGGGTAGCACCACCATGGCCGACCTAACAGTTATTTCCCGAGGTAGGCAACCGCGTTTGGTGGTTAGCTCACTTAGTGGCATCAATGCGCAATTTGCTCAGCTGCTGCAGACTAATCCGGCCCCCTTGCAGGCCGGTTCCGGCTACCGCAAACTGCTGCGCAGTGGATTCACCATACTGCGGAGAAAGCACCGTTGGCGAAAACCAGTCGTAGGCGTCATGCTCGGTGCGTTTGTGGCCACGTTTTTGCTGGGAATGAGCGTATCGCCAGGCGCTGAAGGGCAACGGGTAGGCGCTATCACGGTTGCACAAGCGGAAGAGGGTGATTGTCTCGCCGACGACTTTAATATTCCCATTCTCCCCGGATTCCTGCAGGGTGTGATCAAAAAACCGATTAACGCGGTATGTCGAGCCTTTCATGCTGCCGCAAAGCTTATATCGGAATATGTCCTCAATCCCATCGGAAACTTTTTGTGGAGCGCATTTCAGGCCAATCTGTGTTCGTCGCGTACCAGCATTGATCCTGATGACCCCCAGGCTGGGCTGAGCAGTTTAATGGTGCAAGGCGCGGAAGTTCTGGTGGGTAAGAATGCTGAATCTCCGGCGCAGACTACCTGGCGAGAATATGGTGTAGCTGGTACTTCATGGGGCACCTACTTCTTGAACTGTACCGATTTTTCTACCCAAATACAAAATTACGGTGCAAACTTCGTATTTTCTGTTTCTAAAGTATTTTCGCTCATTGCTATCTTGTTATTTCAGGAGACGTTTAACAGTAAAGTTGTTGACTATTTTTTTCTTCCGCAAGGCGGGGCGCCCAAATCGGCTATCGATACCATTGTTAACCAACTCCATTTCGGTCTTTATATGAATATGATGGCTGTCGCTGTCGTGATCGGTGCCGCTATTATATTGTACAGATCCATCATTCTTAGAGGGGGTTTGGGCGAAGCCCTGAGTAAAATTGGAATCATGGCGCTCGTGGCCGGTGTAGCGTTGGTGTATGTCAGTCAGGGTTCGCAGATTATTCAGAAAGTTAGCGCCTTTACGGATGAGACGGGTGCAGCGGTACTCGGGGCACTCAGTGCCGGAGGCTGCAATAACAGTGATGATCGTGCTGTACCAGGTGGTGCGAAGCCATATGAATGCGCCGCGCAAACTATGTACCATGTACTGATTTATATTCCATGGGCTAATGGTGAAGTTGGGACCATTGATGTTTTTGGTGATGCCGTCTATAGCCAGCAGCGCAAAGACCTCGCATATCGCATTCTACACCAACAAGCTTATGATCGAAAAGAAAGCGGAATAGTTAACAATCCCGCGACCGATGGCGCCGAGCGGTCGAAACAAACTCAAAAGCTTATACAGGCCAAAGAAGACGACCGGTTCAAGATGGTTAAAGACGACTGGGGAGCGCGGTTTATTGCCAAGGGCGGCAAGCCCGAAGAATTCGCGGTTACCGGCGAAGCCGCGAAGCGCCCCTATGAAGACGTAGATGTTGACTACCCAGAATATTGGTTAATGTTCTCGGGAAAAGAGGCTGGGCAGCGTTACATCATCGCAATCATGGCTCTGCTTGCGTCATTTTCCTTAGGTCTGGTTCTGATCTCCGTCACGTTCGCGTATCTGGCGCTGCAGCTCATGACGATCGTCCTTGCCATGGTTGCACCAGTGGCCTTCCTAGTGGGACTGGTGCCAACATACGGGTACCGAATATTCCTCAAGTGGTTTGAGCTTGGCGCCGGGCTGTACATCAAACGACTCGCATTGGTGGTCTTCGTGGGGATATTGCTCGGTGGGTTGCAGTTAATCTTCAAAGTACCCGCCCCGTGGTGGCTGCACGTGGTATTCGCTTTCTGTATTGGGTGGTTTGGTCTGGCTTACCGGCATCAACTCAGTAGTTGGGCCAGTACTGGTATGGAGGGGATGGGTAAGTTCGCGGGCATTGCTACCGGGGGCTTGCTGGGCATGAAAGACGGGGTTAAATCCGTCAGATATGCGAAAGCCACCTGGCAGGGTACTCGCGGTTTACCGGCGCGACAGCGAGCTCGGGCGGCTGTGGGTTCGGCATATACCGCGAACCAAACCGGCGCCTCACCCGCTCAGTACACTGGTCCGCGGCGCGGAGCCCAAGCAACTGGTGCGGGCAAACCTTTGTCAAAGCGCCAGCAGCGTAAGGCCCAGCGTCGTTCGTCACGCAACGGCTCCTACACGTATCAGCCCTGAGCATCTACGTCCGGATGTGCCTGAGGTTTGGCCGTCCTCTAATTAGCCATTAGCACAGTCCTAATGTTCACGGAGGCAGAAACGCTCATGAGTACGCCCGCACCCGTTCTTGTCGTAGATTTTGGTGCGCAGTATGCACAGCTTATTGCTCGACGCGTGCGTGAGCTTGATGTCTACTCCGAAATCGTGCCGCACACCTTGTCAATGAGTCAGATTGCTGCGCGCAAACCGGCGGCGATTATTCTCTCCGGCGGCCCGGCATCGGTGTACGCCGACAATGCGCCGCAACTAGATCCAGCGCTGTTTGAGCTCGGAGTGCCGATCTTGGGGATCTGTTACGGATTTCAGGCGATGACTCAGGCGCTCGGGGGTACGGTAGGGCGCGCCGAGCTTTCCGAGTACGGCCGCACCACGTTGACAGTCGGCACACCTGGCATGTGTTTGGCGCAGCTGCCTAGCCAACAGTCTGTTTGGATGAGCCACGGCAGCGCGGTCACTGCCGCGCCGCCAGAGTACGTGGTGACCGCTAGTACACCTGGTTCACCGGTTGCCGCATTTGAGCACACTGGGCGCAAAGCCGCCGGGGTGCAGTTTCATCCTGAGGTCTTGCACACCGAGTACGGCCAGCACATTCTGCGTCGATTTCTCCTTGACCTAGCCGGTATCGCCCCTAACTGGAGCACCGGCGCGATACTCGATGAGCTAGTTGCCGACATTCGAGCTCAAGTGGGCGATAAGAAAGTTATCTGTGGACTTTCTGGCGGAGTGGATTCAGCCGTGGCGGCCGCCCTTGTCCAGCGCGCTGTCGGCTCGCAGCTTAACTGCGTGTTTGTTGATCATGGTTTGTTGCGCGCCGGTGAAGCCGAGCAGGTGGAACGCGACTACGTAGCGGCCACATCGGTGAGCTTGACCGTGGTAGATGCCCGGAAACGTTTTCTTGTCGCACTTGCTGGCGTCACAGATCCAGAAGCCAAACGCAAGATCATCGGTCGGGAATTCATTCGGGTTTTTGAAGCGGCCGAGCGTGAGCTGGTGGCGCGGGCGGGTGCCCGCGGGGAATCGATCGAGTTCTTGGTACAGGGCACGCTCTATCCTGATGTCGTGGAGTCTGGCGGAGGTAGCGGCACAGCAAATATCAAAAGCCATCACAACGTGGGCGGTTTGCCGCCAGATCTTCGTTTTTCGCTGATAGAGCCGCTGCGGACGCTATTCAAGGATGAAGTGCGCCAGCTTGGCGTTGCGCTAGGGCTGCCGGAAGCAATGGTGTGGCGCCAGCCGTTTCCTGGTCCGGGGCTAGCAATTCGAATTGTTGGCGAAGTGACCGCGGACCGTCTGGAAACGCTGCGGGTCGCGGACACTATTGCCCGCGAAGAGCTGACAGCCGCTGGCCTGGATCGTGAAATTTGGCAATGTCCGGTTGTATTGCTGGCTGACGTTCGTTCCGTTGGTGTGCAAGGGGACGGACGTAGTTACGGCCATCCCATTGTGCTGAGGCCAGTATCCAGCGAAGATGCGATGACCGCGGATTGGACTCGGGTGTCGCATGAGGTTCTGGCCAGCATTTCGACTCGGATCACCAACGAGGTGTCCGAAGTCAACCGCGTTGTCCTGGATGTGACCAGTAAGCCACCTGGCACTATTGAGTGGGAGTAGGGTAGTGGAAGCACGAAATCTGCGAGTTCGCACAGCACGTAACCCCGCACGACCCCCGCGGCAGCGCCGTTGGGGACGGGGTTTTCGACGGGGCGCTACTTTGGCGCGACGTTTTTTAGGTGTACCAGTTCGGGTGCTGCGTTCACCGGTACGTGTACTTAAGTTTCGCCGCAACACTGCGGGCAACCCGGCTGATGCGGTAACTGCCGTTGCGCAGCTGTCCCTGGCTCCACACGCTCAACCAACGCATGCTGCCATGCTCACCGGTGAGCACACTGTTGCGCGCCGGGTTCGGTTCGCACTGGTGAATCTGTGCACGCTGACTAGTGTCAGTTTGGGTATGGCCGCGGTGCTTCTCGCGGTGCGAGACCAGCTACAGATAGGTGGGTTGCTCCTGCTGGGCTGCGTATTCTTCGATGGCTTAGATGGCGCGCTGGCCCGGGCTTGGAAAGTGAGCACCCCATTTGGGATGCAGATGGATTCGCTGGCCGACATGTGTTCGTTCGGAATGGCCACTCCGGTGCTGGCCTATTTCTGGCTGGAAGACAGCAGCCCCGCCTACATGGTGGTGCCAGCCTGCATGCTTATGGGTGGCTGTGCAGCTGTCCGTCTAGCTCGCTTCAACGTCTCCCCAAAGGATGGCACATTTTTCTCGGGGGTTCCGACTACCGTGGCGGCCGGTATTGTGGTGATCTTCACGCTGGTCTTACCTAACCCCATGCCAGTGCTGCCGGTGATGGGAGTGGGAATCATCGCGCTGCTGATGGTAAGCAGCTTCCCCTACATGAAGTTGCAGCGATGCTTTGGCTTCCCTATATGGTTGTGGAGCATTCCAGCAATCGTTGCCTACTTTAGCGTCGCCGTGGCATTTGGCCTGGTCGTTATGGTGTATGTGCTGAGCGGCCCAGCTGCATGGGCGCGGCAACGCCGGGTGGTGGCGACTGCTCCGCTGCATACCCCGCCGGGGATTATCTAACGATTTTCCCTGCAATCTTAGACTCCGCTAAGGGCCTGAGCTGTCTCACATGGTCAATCGCTGGGATCTAGCGCTTGTTTTTGTAGACCTGACCACGCGGTTGTACGCGTATAATGTCGATGACTAGGAGGTCGTCGTAAACGTCATAGAGGACGCGCCAGCCACCGACCCTGATCCTCCAGCCGAACTTCCGGCCGGCGAGTTTGTCTACTCCTGGGGGATGTGGATCTTCGGCTAAGGCACGAATCGCCGCAGCGATTCGTTTAGCGATTTGAGAGTCGAGCTTGCCAAGGTCTTTTTCGGCGCTACGGGTGATTTCTACGCGGTAAGCCACTAGCCCTATACGCCCAACTCTCGGGCAACGTCTTCGAACGGCCGCCGGGGTTCGCCATCGGCAGCCGCCATAGTTGCTACATCGTTTGCGTCTTCTAAAGCAGCGAGCGCTTCGTGGGCGAGCTCGGCGGGCATGACTGCGACCTTTTGCTGTTGGCGTCGATGTAGGTAGATCACCTTGCCGTGCTCAGCTTCATCTATCGCACGGTCAATAGGCCCCGCGAGGTCAAACGCGGCGCTTTCGGAGTTACTTACAGGCGAGTTACTTACCGGCTGGGCCATGCCTCCATCGTAAACGAAGACACCACAGTTAGCGCACTCTGGCAGTATCTTGTTTGGTTTTAGCGCTTCCAACGTGCGATGATGGTTTCGCCGCCCAGCACCCGGTCTCCCACAGCGACGCAAGGCAGTGCCGCGCCGACTGGTAAGTAGACATCGGTGCGGGAGCCGAACCGGATTAGGCCAAAGCGCTCCCCAGCGTTCAACCGTTTCCCCACCTGGGCTCTATTTACTATCCGCCGTGCGACCAGCCCGCTTCGCTGCGCTACGCCGACCTTGCCGCGGGATGTTTCTAGCAGCGTGTACTGCGCCACATTGTGCTCAGCACCGCTGGTCTGGGCAGCCGCATAGCCGCCTACTGATTCGGTGATTGCCAGCACTCGACCCGAGACCGGCGAGCGATTGACGTGTACATCCAGTACAGACAAGAACACCGCGATGCGTAGCCACTCGCCAGCGCCTAGTCGCTCATCGGTGACGTGTCCGATGGAGAGTACGCGGCCATCTGCCGCGGCCACCACGGCGTCGGAATCGGTGGGAGTGCGTCGAGTTGGGTCGCGGAAGAACGCTGTGACTGGAACGGCGGCCGCGGCCGGCAGCAGCCATGCTCGAGACCACGGCAGCACCGTCTTGGCGACCAACGCCACACCAGTGAGCAGCGCGGCGGCGGCAATACCGTTAACGTCTACCCCCATGTTTGGGGTGAGCTGCACGCGCGTCTTCCGACCCGATATTAACCCAACGACAGTTCCACTGAAACGAAAAAACCGACGTGCGGCAGGGTAAGGGCTCATCGCTATAGATGCTACCGCGACGTTTTCAGGGAAAACGTCGCGGTACGGGTGCTTTTTAGGACGTTTTCCCTGAAAACGTCGTTAGGCGTGGCGCTGTGGCTTTGCTCAGCAGCTGGGCTGCACGATAAAGTCATGCACACTCTGGCGCTAATTCAGCGTCGCGCCGACGATCCGCGCGAGGTCTCCCGCATTGCTCGCGGCCAGGAACGGGAACTTCGGAGCTGGCTATATGGAACCGCAGCCGCAGCCGCCGTCGATCAGCAGTTTAGTGCGGCGATGCAAGCCGTAGCCGCGGAAGTCGAAGATGCTTACGCGGTCACAGTAGAAACTGTTGTAGTTGGCGATGTCGGGCTCGATGAGTCGACCCATGCTTTGGTTGCGGCAACTCGGGAGGCGCTACTGAACGCGGCTAAGCACGCTGAGGTCACCAAGATCTCGCCATACGCCGAGGTTGCTGCCGGGGCTGAGGGGATAAGCGTGTATGTCCGTGACCGTGGCGTCGGGTTTGAGCTTGCGACGGTGCCGGCTGATCGTCACGGTGTGCACCATTCGATCATCGAGCGAATGCGACTTGCTGGCTTCGTGCTCGATGCCTTTACATATGGTGATCCTGCCGCGTCATCTGATGGCGAGCTTGACATGCTGACCGCACGAGAGCGAGAGGTGATGCGGCTACTGGCCGGGGGTATGCCTATAAAGAGATCGCAGCAGAGCTGTTCATCTCGATCAAGACGGTAGAGAGTCACTCCTCCGCGGTGCTTGCGCAAACTTCAGCTTTCTAGTCGGTACGAGCTGTCTCGCTGGGCCGTGGATCGAAAGATCGTTTAACTTTCCTAGCGGGTATGGCGGTAGTCCTTAGACGGGGGTAAGAATTCCAGCGGATGGTGGCCTGATTCCCTCGCCCGGAGAATCAGGCCAAAAACACCATTAAATTCGCAGACCCTGGCAGGACGCCTGAGGTGAACCGCTAGGAGTACAGGTCCACGATCAGCTGATCATCGAGTCGCACGGAGTACTACACGTCGATCTGTGCTCAGTGCGGCGACCTGCGCCGTGGCCCTGCATTCCCACCTCTACGAGTTAGAGTCGCCTCCCGGCTAATGAATTCGGTGTTGTGATCATCGCGGCAACTTCTGAGAACGTGGAATTGTGTTACAAGTCGATTACGCTGGCTTATTGCGCCCAACACCCCTCGCCCATAGCCTAGCTGCAGGTTAGACCGCCCAACGGGTGCTATATGGCGCGAAACTGCCGCGTGCCTCCACTGCATAATGCCCCCAGCCGGGTCCTCGGCTGGGGGGTAGCTAGATATTATCGTTGTGTGTAGCGAAATAGGCGGGATGCCGGTAACACTGAGAATGAGTCGCCGTCAGCGGATCGTGTTGTCCGACGAGGCTTTAATAACCGGCAGCATGATGTTTGGGTCCACGTGTTGCCACGTATCGAAATGTTTGCATCGGGGGTGAGCATTGACGTTAGCCGCGTCTGCCGGCGAATCGCACGGCTTTCCGATCTCTCCTGTGTCCTCAACTTCTGTGTCTCCAACTTCTGTGCACACAACTTCTGTGTCTCCACCGCGCCCGGCGGGCTCGAGTCAGCAGGCGCTTAACATCACTGGCCTGCTGCGCGCACATAGAGTGCACCATCCGCGAGCCGATACCCGAGCTATTCGCCGGGCATACCGGGTGGCGCACCGAGCGCACGAGGGGCAGACACGCAAAAGTGGCGAGCCGTACATCACCCATCCCCTCGCGGTGGCGCTCATCCTCGCCGAGCTGGGCATGGACACAACCACGCTCATCGCCGCGCTGCTGCACGATACCGTTGAGGACACCCCCTACACCCTCGGCCAGCTCTCTCATGACTTCGGTACCGATGTTGCCCACCTTGTTGATGGCGTCACCAAACTCGACAAGGTGCGCTTTGGCGGGATCGCGGAGGCCGAGACTGTACGAAAGCTGCTCCTAGCCGCCGGTAGAGATGTTCGCGTCTTTGTGATCAAGCTTGCCGATCGGCTGCACAACATGCGCACGCTCGGCGCTAAATCTGCCGCGTCTCGCCGACGTATCGCCACGGTTACCCGAGATATTTTAATTCCGTTGGCTGGACGGCTCGGCGTGCAGGCAATCAAGCGGGAGCTCGAGGATTTGGTGCTAGCCGCGCTAGAGCCAGAAACTTACGCCACGATCCAACGAGAAGTCGCTGCACGGGAATCGCCGCGCCGGGCCTACATGGCGCAGTTAGTGGCGCAGCTTGCCGACGCTCTGCGGACTGACTCGATCAGCGCCCGCATCCTAGATCGCCCGCGGCACTACACATCTATTGCCGAGCGAATTATGGTGAGCGAGGAAGCATCTGGTCCGGTGCGAGCGCTCCACGACGATCCGCGCGTGGTCTTAGTGGTATCTGGGAACTCCGATGAGTGCTACGCGGCCCTAGGCGTTGTGCATGGAACGTGGCGACCGGTGGCCGGTAGATTCAAAGACTTTATTGCCACCCCAAAATTCAACCTGTACAAATCGCTGCATACGACGGTGCTAGGACCAGAGCATCGACCGGTGGACATCTTAATTCGTACTGAACACATGCACCTGATTGGTGAAGCCGGCATCGCGGCTCGATGTCGGCCACCTAATCGAGGGCAGGGCCGCATAGCATTGGCACTGCGGCCCCGTTCGGCCAGACGCACCAGCGAAGCCGCGACGCAAACCTGGCTGGGCGAGACCGCTGAGCTAGATTGGCTGCAGCAGATGCTCGACTGGCAACACCAGACCAGCGCGGACCAGTTTCTCGAGTCATTACAGTTCGACCTCGCCGACCACGAAATCTCCATTTTCACTACCGATGGTCAATCGTTGACTCTTCCAGTCCGATCCACACCAGTAGATGTGGCTTACGCGCTGGGGTCAGAGAGTGGTGATCAATGTATTGGCGCGCGCGTCAATGGCCAGCTCGCTCCGCTTTCAGCACCGCTAGCAGCCGGCGACGTAGTAGAGGTGCTGACCTCGCAGTATGGTGGCCCCGAGCGCGAATGGTTGGAGTTTGTGCGCAGCTCACGCGCCCACGTTCAGATTCAGCAGTGGTTCGCCGAACATGAAGTCGCCACGCTAAAGGCGCGTCGACTAGGTAAGCGGGTCATCGTCGAAGCTATGGTGGCCGCTGAGCGGGTACTGATGTATGAGCAGCCATTGGTCGCCGTCGCCAGCGTTCTGGGGCTCAGCGACGTGGACGCACTGTATGTGGCCGTGTACGAAGGAAAAATTTCCGCCCCTGACGTAGTGGAACGCCTCATCGCCATGGTGGATACCGGCTAAGTTCCTTACATCATGAAAAGGAAAGGAACATCATGAGCTTTCCGGAGCGGCTGCTTACCGAAGACGAATCTGTGGTCATTCACCAGCACCCGCATTGGAAAGCACTATTTTGGCCAGTGCTGGGGCTGCTGCTGATCTGTGCCGTAATGGGATTTGGACTGGCGTGGTTTAGCGCACCAGCTGCCCAACTGGTTGTTGGTTTGGTGGCACTTCTTGCGGCCAGCTACATATTTCTCCGGCCGCTGCTGCGCTGGGTGAGTACCCATTTCGTGCTCACAACCCATCGAGTACTGACGCGGCAAGGAATTCTCTACCGCAAAGGCCGCGATGTTCCGCTATCGCGCATTAACGATGTCTCGTTTGAACACTCGCTATTTGAACGGATTCTGGGCTGCGGCACCTTAGTGGTCGAGTCAGCGGGGGAGCGTGGCCAGATCACCCTGACCGACGTGCCGCGCGTGGAATACGTGCAGACGACGCTATATCGGTTGATGGAAACCGCCGAACTCCGGGCGTAGGGCGGTCCAATCGGCCCCTGCCGGCGTTCTCGTCGCCTTGCGTGCCTCTAAGCACGCGGCGGCTCCTGCGGCCTTGGCAGGAACCAATTGGACCGCCCTTGGGTTTAGACCGAGATCAGATCGTTTTTGGAATTCGGTGGTTCCTGCGGGAGCTTGGCCCCAGCGTCGGCGGTTAGCCATATCCAGCGGCGGTAGGACCAGAATCGGAATACCATGGCGACACCGATGCCGAACATGTTGGCCGCGTTGAGTAGCAGTGCGTCTGTGCTGTCAAAACCATATTTGGCTAGCGCGACCGATCCGGCTTGGATGGCAAGCCCCACCGCGTTGAAGAGCAGGAACAGTACCGTTTCCCGGTGGAGCTGCTGCCGTTTCCGATGCCGGAACGCCCAATGTCGATTCATCACGTAGGCGCCAGCGGTCGCGATGAGCGACGCCACGATTTTCGTTTTCACCTCAGAGTTGGGAAACGCCAAGTTCAACAGATTCCATAGCCCAACATCGACCACGGTATTGATCACACCAATAGTTCCGAATTTGGCAAATTCACGAGTGGTCTGTTGAAACCGGCGTCGGCCGTGCTCGAGCGCCTGATGCAGTAACTTCACCCGTTGAGCATACTTGAGCGGGAAAGCGGAGCTGTTCCGCCGGGGGGATAGCGAGCCCAATAAGCTAACTCCCGTGACCGATCCTTGTGTGCCTTCTGACCAGCTCCCCACGATCGCCATGGTGGGAGCCGGGCAGTTAGCTCGCATGACGCAGCAAGCGGCGATCTCGCTCGGGCTGTCGTTGCGCATACTGGCCGGCGCCGCTGATGAGTCCGCCGCGCTCGTGGCCGCGGGTGCACAGCTGGGGGACGGGTCTGATCTGGAAACGCTGCGCGGCTTTGCCCGCGGCGCCGACGTGTTGACATTTGACCACGAACACGTCCCGTTGTCGGTAGTGAATGCCCTACAGGCCGACGGTGTGCGGGTATTTCCGGCGGCGCATGCACTGCGCTACGCCCAAGACAAACTTGCCATGCGGGAACGATTGGGTGCGGCGGGTTTCCCCAGCCCTAAGTTTCGCGCGGTCGCCGACGTTGACCAGCTGTTGGCCTGCGGGCAGACCTTTGGTTGGCCGCTGATCGTGAAGACGCCAAGCGGGGGCTACGACGGCAAAGGCGTGTGGCAGGTGAGCGATGCGGCAGCCGCGCGAGAGCAGCTCGTACCGCTGTTTAGCGAGCATCCGCGGCTGCTCGTGGAGGAGCGAGTGGCGATGCGGCGAGAGCTCTCGGCGGTGGTGGCTCGCTCCCCGTACGGGCAGGTGGCGTGCTGGCCGGTGACCGAAACCGTGCAGCATGACGGCATTTGCGTGCAAACTCTCACCCCCGCGCCGGGGCTCTCCGATGAGCGAGCGGAGGAGATTACACGGCTGGCGATTTCGATCGCAACGGAGCTGGATGTGGTGGGCGTGCTGGCTGTGGAGTTTTTTGATATTGGCAGCGGGGTGCTGATCAACGAACTCGCGATGCGACCGCACAACTCCGCGCACTGGACCATTGAGGGCGCCCGCACCAGCCAGTTCGAGCAACACCTACGAGCGGTGCTGGATTACCCGTTAGGCAGCACCGCGCTCACCGCCCCGGCCGTGGTGATGGCCAACGTGCTCGCTGGGGAGCTGCCGCCCGGCACGCCGAGCCTCGACGAGCGGCTGCATCACCTGTTCGCGCACGACCCGGCGGCGAGAGTGCATCTATACGGCAAATCGCCACGTGCCGGGCGCAAGGTTGGTCACGTCACCGTGCTCGCTGAATCACCTGACGATTCTGTGAGCGCACTCCGAGCACGCGCAAACGCCGCGGCCCAATGGTTGGGCCACGGCGTTTCGCTTACCTAGAACTCCGTGCTGCGATAGTTACCTGGCGGCTACTGCGGCAGATTAATGCCCACGACCACATACCGGCCAGGCTCCCATGCCCTGGGTTTTCTTTACATTTTCGGCGACCCGGATTTGCTCCGCCTGACTGGCACCTGCAGGATTGCCTGCGCCACCGTTATCATGCCAGGTGCTTGGGAGGAACTGTAGCCCACCGAAGTACCCGTTACCGGTGTTGGTGCTCCAGTTTCCGCCGGACTCGCACTGGGCGACTGCACCCCAGTTAGTGCCGGATGAGCCGCCCCCGGGCGCCACTGGTGGTGCTGGGCGCCGCGGTGCTGCTGGCCGTCCCGGCCGTGCCGGTGCTAGCGGCGACGCGGCGTCTCCGCTGGGATTTACTCCTGGCTGGTAGCGGGATGGCCGATGTCCTCTGCCGCCGTTCCCGGGCTGCCCTGGCCCTCCGCCAGGTGGGTAGCCGGGCTGTCCTTGCTCTTGTCCTCTGCCGGATGGGTAACCACTGTGCCGCCCGCGCCCTCCGCGAGGATCCTGACCCCGTCCATCTGGTGGGGGCGCCACCTCTCCGGAGGACCCTGGCCGGTAATTATCCGGCCCCCCTTGCTGATCACCATTGGAGGAGCCTCCTCTGCGGGAGTTCCCTCGCCTCCCATGCCCCGAGCCGCCGTGGCCGCGGCTACCGCGGAACTCCTCGGTCTGGTCACCGGCACTGTTGTCATCGAGCACTGCAGCTTGCTGCTCACCAACACCGTTGCTACTCAGCGTTTCGGCTTGCTGGTCATCGACGTTGTTGTCATCGAGTGAATCGGCTTGCTGATCGTCGGCGCTGCTGGTGTAGCCGGGTGAGGATATGGCCTTAACTAGATTCGTTGGTGATGTCGCCGACTTGAGCATCGGCTGCTGATCTGAGCTCACCGCGGTCACTGGAGTAAGAGAATCTGGGGGTTCGCTGGAGTGGGAGGGGCCCTGGTTGGCCATCGCCGCGGCAACTACGGCTGCCACTAACGCGGATAACTTACTCATGTCCATAAGGTTCGACATCATGATTAAGCTCACTTCGTTGGGGGTGTACACCCAACTTAGGTTCGCGGTGACCGCCTGCGATAGGTCGAGCGCGGTAAAGTAACCTGTTGCGCCATCACGTTGCATCCGAAAGGACGACGTGACACACGTTTCGATGGATGTGTGCGTCGTTGCTCCGCGTGTCTGATTCATCGTGGTGCTCGGCTGCTAGTTCCGATTGGTGATAAAGGTTTGTATATGAGCGCTGACTCGAATGTTCGATCGCTGCACGTGGCGCAGTCCGAGGCGCCGTTGGTCGGAGTGATCATGGGTAGCGACTCTGATCTATCCACAATGTCGGCTGCGGCCGATGCCCTGGAAGAGTTCGGGATACCGCACGAGGTGAGGGTGGTCTCAGCTCACCGGACACCTCGGGCGATGCTCGAATACGCCGAAGGTGCCGCGGCGCGCGGGCTACGCGTCATCATCGCCGGGGCTGGAGGGGCGGCTCACTTGCCAGGCATGGTGGCGGCGGCAACTGTGCTGCCGGTGATTGGTGTACCAGTGCCGCTGACGTATCTGGACGGGATGGATTCGCTGTTGTCCATTGTGCAGATGCCGGCTGGGGTTCCGGTGGCTACCGTGAGCATCGCGGGGGCGCGTAACGCTGGTCTGCTCGCGGTGCGAATCTTGGCTAGCTCGCCTGACGCTATCGGTACGCAACTTCGTCGACAGATGCACGACTTCCAAGAGTCGCTTGCCGACGTGTCAAACGGCAAAGCAACCGGCAAGGTGGGCTTTAAGCCAGCCCGCACGATAGCTAAGAAAAGCGCCGTGCTGCGCACGAGTTCGTAGAGCGTCACCAACTGGGTTCTGCCAAGGCCGCAGGAGCCGCCGCCTACGAGAAAAGTAGGCAAGGCGACGAGAACGCCGGCAGGGACCAGTTGGTGACGCTCTTACTCCATTTTTCGGATGGCGCCGACTAGCCGCCGCACATCACGCCGTCCGCGTTCGTAGCCGGCACCAACGACCAGCAGTGTGGCACCAGCAACGGCAAGTGGCACCCAGACTGGGAGCTCCGCGGTGATCCGGGGGAGCAGCGGGGATCCGACCCGTGCCGCGACGGCGGCTACGGTGAGCACGCCCAGTATGAATGGTGCTTGTCGCCCACTGATCGCTCCGAGGCCGATAAGTAGCAGCGCCACCGTTCCAAGGATGAGCGCTCGCAGCGGCTCGGATGAGCCAAACAGCACTACGGCCAACGTCGGCACGATTCCCATCAGTAGTGCGGGCCCGAAAGTGACCCACGATGATTTCTCAGGCTTATTCCGCTGAGAGAGCAGCCCGACGAGCACCAGCGCCAGCGCGAGTGGAATGGTGTAGCCCTCGACGGTATGTATCTGGGCCGCTCGAAGCCACAGCCCCACGGCCAATACCCCAAGGCCGAGCGCCCACCAGATGGCCGCTCGCCGGGACTCGCGTAGTGCGATCGCGGCAAGCAGCGCCGCCAAGATGGTGACCATCAGGGCACACCCCAGCGGGCTTGTAAGCGAGAGCATGACCGCGACCAGCGCGCCGATCCCCGCGCTCACCTCCAAAGTAACGCTGTATGCGAGAGCCGCCGCCCAGCTGGTGGTAGCTATGGCTGTGGCGGTACCGATGAGCGCTACTACCCCAATCAACAGCAGGTAGGAGGCCAGCAGCTCGCCCCCGCCGACGTAGGCCGTGATGGGTCCGGCGAGCGCCAGCAGCGCCAGCGAGCTCACCGCGGTGGAGCTCACTCGCACGGAACCGGACTTGGTCAGCGCTGCCACCGTCGCATACAGCACGACGATCGCGACTATGGTGGCGATCATGGTGCTGGGCGGCTGGGCG
>QHCE01000001.1 GCA_003243955.1 Acidimicrobiales bacterium
TCCTATCTCTTGAGACATCACATCAGTGCCCCCGGCAGGATTCGAACCTGCGACCATCAGATTAGAAGTCTGGTGCTCTATCCACTGAGCTACGAGGGCCGAATGCTTTTCTGTCAGCACATATATAGCTTTTTGCTGGTAGGGGCAAAAGCTTAGCAAAACTGGGTTACATTCTTGCTCAGTTTTGCACCACTTGCGCTCTTGGGCACATGCTTTGATAACGGTGTCGCCATGGCAAGCATAGAGCACCGCCCCGGCATCCGCGGCAGACATGCTGGCGCTACAAAGGCAGCGGCGAATCACTCACATTTACCAGTGGACGCGACGCACAGCGCTGCACCAAACTCATCGAGGGATACGCCCATGACATCGGCGGCGATGATGCTTGGAGGCAACTCAACGACATCGCCGACGAGACAGCGGTAGATGGGTTAACTCTTGACGCCTGGGTGCAACGTTGGACGTCAGCGAAAACTGGTGTTCAGCTCTCGACCCTCGAAGGATACATACCCACTGGTCCAAGCTGGCCCCCATCGTCATCTAGGACCGTTCCCTAGACCAAACACAGCTTGAAACGTCACAGCCGGGGTGAACCCCAGACTCGACACCAGAGGTGTAGACAGTAGCTAGGTCAAACTTCAGCATTCTATTGGGGAAATCCTGACACACCGTGTAGCCTGAATGTGTGATGCGAGAGTTCGATGTGATCCTGGAGCCCGAACCCGAGGGTGGCTACACGGTTACGGTCCCTGGCTTGCCCGGCTGCATCAGCTACGGCAGCACTCACGAAGAGGCCGTGGAAATGATAAAAGAAGCGATTCAGGGCTACCTCGAGTCTATGGCGGCCCATAAACAGTCTCTACCAACTCCAGTCCGGCGCGAGTATGACCGAGTTAAGATTGCGGCTTGAGCCCTAAATTCCCTACCGCGACATCGAGGGAAGTAGTGCGTGCCCTAGAGCGCAAGGGGTGGAGCCTAGATCGGGTCACGGGAAGCCATCACATTTTTCAGCACCACGATTTTGCACACCCGATCTCGGTACCAATGCACCGTCGAGACCTTCCCATCGGAACGCTTAAAAGCATCCTTACCGCGGCTGGCATAAGCCGCGAAGAGCTCCAGAAACTCCTCTAACACAGGTCAGCCGTATCGAGCTGAAATCAATCAGCTCGATACGTACAATTAGAGCATGACGACCCGCATCGAACCGTCGGCATAGAGCCGCACCGTCCTCACGTAGACCGACCTCGGTGTTGCTACAGCATTAGTTGCGTGGAGGCGAACTAATGCTGTCTATGCAGCTTTTGGGGAATCTTGGAAATCCAGCTGTAGAAAATAATGTGCGCCCAAAATGTGCCCAAGCTTTATCACCGACTCATAGACATAACGTATGTACTGCTATTAGTCGATTTAAAGCGGCTGCGACCATCAGATTAGAAGTCTGGTGCTCTATCCACTGAGCTACGAGGGCTAGGGACGTGCTGTCTATAGCGTACTGAACCGCAGCGGGGTGAAGTCGGCAACATGGACACAATTTTTGTGTCCGCAGAACGGGCATGAGCTGTATGGCAATGTAAAGCCCAGCTAGGAGCTCTTTAGCTTGTTATGTAACTCTATTAAGAATCTGCTAGACGCGCGGGAAGCGGGGTGGCAGTGAGCACGAAAACGTGGTTACTGTCGTGCACCATGTTTGTTCGTTCTTCTTGGTCAATTCGAGCCCCTGATGCCTACGCTGCCGGCAGTTTGACTCTGACTTCATCTACAGCGGCGTCTGCCTCAGGCCGCCTTGTCTTTGAAGCCGTTCTAGACGCACTCGCTGGTGCCCCTGTGCTGCTGTTCCACGTTTCACCCGCAGCTTAGCTCTTTCGAAGTAATTTTGTTTCAGCACCAATCGAGGAAGCCCATGTCGTTGTTTCGTGTCTCCGCCCAAGGTTTGATCCCATTTCGACGTGTCACTGGTGAGTCAGTGTCTCACGTGGAGGCTACCGAGGCGCTCATGGAGGCGTTGTGGTCAGACCTGTCGGCTGTTGTGGGCCGGCAGGTGCTGCCAGTTGTTCGGGGCAGTGCTGATGGCGACGCGGATGCCCCGGCTATCGTCGCGTTAGACGAGCAGGGTGAAATCGTGGTGCTGTACGCCGGAGCTACGGTTGATTCCGCTGGTTTGGCATTCTGCTTAGAGCAGGTTGGCTGGGCATGCGGCGTAACCGTCAGCGAGCTCGCCAGCTGTTACTGGCGGGAAAGTGACGATTTTTGGCAAGACTGGCAGGAGTTCAGCGGAACCACTTCGCCGGTTGCGCCAGAATCGGGCTCTCGCACCCCGCAGTTAGTAATTGTGGCAACTGCGATGACTAGTTCGGCCGAGGCCGCTCTGGGTTTCCTCACTGACACTGGCGCGCCAGTGTCAGTGCTTCGTGCCGCGATGTACACCGATGATCGCGGCTGCCAATTGTTGGAGCTAGGTGCTTCCTCTGACGTTCAGGCCTCTGCAGTCTTTGATGCATTCGTCCATCCGCGGCGGGAAGCCGCAGCACCAAGCGCAATAGACGCTCCGATCGTCGAGTCGGCTATTAGCGATTTTCCTAGCCGTCGGTTGACCCCCAAGCCGTCGCCCCGCAGCCCCAAACCAGAAGCCAATCACGCGTCCACACCACCTTCGGCTAGTCCGAGCCGCGACGCTTCTAGTGAAGATCAGCCTTGGCCGGAAGGCCGAAACATCAGCGTTGGGGCAATGAACCATGCGGTGGCCGATGAACTGTTCTCTGGAACGTCCGGCCGGCAGCAGAGCCGCTTTGTTCGACCAGCTATTCGGACAACCCCCACACCTGGGCGGCAGTCGCGTTCCATTGCGCACCTGCGGCACAAACAGTCAGGCGTTGGCGACACTGATACAGGTGAAACGTCTGCGGATCCGCTTGAGGCCGGCGCGGTTCCCCCCTCGCCGCGTGGCGATCAACCCGCTAGAGATGCCGAGCAAGCCCCGCCACCGTTGGCTCCGCTGCGGTTTCCCAGCGAGCTTACGGAGTCGGTGATCCCCGACGAGCTTCGCGCTGCTTCGGCGGCGCACCTAGCAGGTAACGGCACCGCCAACGGCAGGGGTAGCCGCGGCGTGTAGCGCGGGCTTAGCGCCTAGGTCCCTTGGGTCTCCCAGGGCCTAGATGATCTATTCCAAGG
>QHCE01000077.1 GCA_003243955.1 Acidimicrobiales bacterium
TGCACCAACCCCCTGAACCCACCAGGGCTTTTCTTGCCACAGAAAGCGAAGTACTTTCCATCGACGAATTGGCGAAACAAGCTGATGTTAGCTATCCGACAACTCACCGAGAAGTCGGGCGACTCATCAAAGCCGGACTGCTCGCCGAAGAGCGAATAGGAAATCTGCGCCGCGTTCGTCCGAACACAACATCCCCTTCCTACGAAGCCTGCTAGGTCTCATCGAGCAGGCTTTCGTAGCAGAGCGGCTGCTCCGCGATCAGATCAAGTCGGTGTCGGGCATCACCGCGGCGGCAATCTACGGTTCATTCGCGGCCAGACAGCTCGGCGAATCCGGCCAAGCACCCAGGGACATTGATGTTCTGATTGTTGGTGAGCCAAACCTTGACGAGATGTATCGGGCGTGCGAAACCGTGAGCGAAATTGTAAAACGCGAAGTAACCCCAGCTGTAGTATCGCTGCTGGAGTGGCGAGAAGCATCTAGCGGATTTCTACGCAACGTGAGACAAGCTCCGATAATCCCGCTAGCCGGCGATTGGATAAGTCTTATGTCAGACAAAGCAGAAGAGGGTACAACCCGTGGTTGAAGAAACAGTGACACTTCAACTACACAAATCTGCGTACCTACTCGTCTAGCCGACTTGCTAGGCAGCGCGCTCCCGGCAAGCTACGCTGGAACCACCCAGCCCAACCTGGAGACCTGATCACCATGAGCAGCGCGCTTGAACTTCTACCCAATGACCGTCCTTGGACGGTCGAGGACTTAGAACGGCTTCCCGACGACGGAAATCGGTATGAAATCACCAATGGGAGCCTGCTTGTGACGCCAGCACCGGCTATTCCACATGTAGTGATCACCGCGAATTTAGCGTGGGCATTGCGGGCTAGCGCACCTAAAGACCTTGCGGTCATACCCACCGGAGCCGGCGTCCAGCTCCGCCGTTCCATGTACATCCCGGATATCGTTGTGGTGCACGCGGCAGCTACCACTCGGGAAGGCAAATTATTCGACGTCTCCGACGTGGTGCTGGTCGTGGAAGTGCTCTCCCCTAGCAACGCTGGCACAGACCTGGTACTTAAGCGGCACGACTACGCCGCCGATGGCATTGCCTGGTACTGGATCGTCGATCCAGCTGCACAAACCCTCACGGTGCTGGAGAATTCCGACGGCAGCTACCTAGAACGTCAAGTTGTTCAACCTGGTGCCCAGTGGGCTACCGATCAACCATTTCCATTTAGTATTGACCCGGGTAAGCTTCGCTAGCATTTCCCGCGCCGGTCGCTACCAGCCCCATACCGCTGTACATATAGGACATAGCGGCTCTATCCATACGCAGCTTTCACAGCGGGACTGCAATAGACAGCGCCAAACCCTATATCAGCTCTAAATTTGAATTCCTCCATAATGTCCTCTGTGACTCAGAGCGATCTGCCTACTAGTGCCGCTGTCTACTCGCCATTCACTCTGGCACTGTACGACTTAATAGTCGTACACCTGAGTTGCAGATTCGTCTGGCGATGCCCATCTGTCGAAATGTTGGCACTCTACAACCGGAATACGGGCGCGTCGCATCTCGATGTGGGGCCGGGCACGGGCTACTTTCTCGACCACGCCACCTTTCCGGTACCGCGCCCCGAAATAACTTTGGTTGACTGCAACCTAGCTAGCCTTCGGAGCGCTGCTCGCCGAATCAAGCGATACTCCCCGAGAACAATTCAGGCAGACGCCCTACAGCCATTGCCAATGGAGGTAGCCCGCTTTGACTCCGCCGCAGCTAACTTCTTGCTCCACTGTCTTCCTGGTGCTCTCCATGATAAAACAGCGCTGTTTGATCACCTCAAACATCAGGTGAAGCCAGGTGGGAAGGTCTTTGGCAGCACCATCCTGGGCCGCGGGGTAGAACAAGGCTGGTTAGGACGGAAACTCATGCGGATTTACAACAGCAAGGGCATTTTTAGTAACACTGAGGACTCCCTCGATGTGCTAGACAAGGCGTTGGCCGCGTCTTTCAGGTCTTACCGACTCCGCCTGGCCGGCACCGTTGCCATGTTCGAAGCAGTTGTCTAGGAAACCGTTCATTGAGCCTATCTGGGAGATGCGTTAAACTCCGCTAGTGCTCACTGAGCCGATCGCTATGACCAGCTGATAGCGACGGGGATCATTCGGCAAGCCAAACGGCCATTCGACGTGGCGGACCTACCGGAACTGGGAAGCAACTTTACCGGCCGCACATCTGAGCAGTGGCTTACTGAACTCCGCGGCGAGCATTGAGAGCAACCCGTAGGTACCAAGGCCCAGGCTAATCCCAGGCGAGCGAGCCCCCGGTTTGGTATTCAATGACCCGAGTTTCGAAGAAGTTTTTCTCCTTCTTCAAATCCATCATCTCCGACATCCACGCAAACGGGTTCTCCGTTAGCCCAAATACGGGCCCCAGCCCGAGCTGTGCGCACCGACGGTTTGTGATGAAATGCATGTACTGTTCACACAGCTCGGCATTGAGACCCAGCAAGCCCCGAGGCATGGTGTCTCGCCCGTAGGCCACCTCTAGCTCACAACCTTCAGCGAGCATGGTGGAAATCTCGGACTGAAACTTCTCCGACCACAGGTGTGGGTTTTCGATTTTGATCTGGTTGATCGCATCGATGCCAAAGTTCAAGTGGATGGATTCGTCCCGCAGAATGTATTGGTACTGCTCGGCGACGCCCACCATCTTGTTGCGACGCCCTAGCGAGAGGATCTGCGCGAATCCGGTGTAGAACCACATGCCCTCAAATACCACGTAGAAGGCAACCAGATCGCGAAGGAATGCCTGATCAGACGCGGGGGTACCGGTCTTAAAGTTCGGGTCCTCTAAGTTCTGGGTGTACTTGAGTGCCCACGCGGCTTTATCGGTGATGGAGGGGACTTCGCGATACATGTTGAACAACTCGCCCTCATCCAGGCCGAGACTTTCGCAGATGTACTCAAATGTGTGGGTGTGCACCGCTTCTTCGAATGCCTGCCGGAGCAGGTACTGCCGACACTCGGGGTTGGTGAGATGGCGGTATACCGCGAGCACAATATTGTTGGCCACCAACGATTCCGACGTGGCAAAAAAGCCAAGATTACGCTTTAAAGCATGGCGTTCATCGTCAGTGAGTCCGTCTGGTGACTTCCAAAGCGCGATGTCGGCCTGCATGGATACCTCGGTGGGCATCCAATGGTTGTTGCAGCCCGCTAAGTACTTCTCCCAAGCCCACTGATACTTCAGCGGCAGCAGCTGATTGACATCAGCCCGGCAGTTGATCATTGCCTTGTCGTCGACGCTGACCCGCGAACCGGAACGGTCGATCTCACCGAGCCCAGTGGCTTCGGCGGTTTCCACAGAAGTTTCAGTCACGACTCTCACTTCCTTTAAGTTTTTAGCTTTTTGCTCTGGCGTGAAGCCGGGTGAGCCGTCATCTATTGGCAGGCTTCGCATTCCGGATTGTCTATAGAACATGACGCAGCCTCGGTCGTAGCAGCTTCAGGCCGTAAGGGCACCTCTGCGACCGAAGCAGTAGACGCGGTTGCGGCAACGGCGTTGAGTTTGCCGTCGGTACCGGTCAGCGTGCTTTTCTCCACGTGGGTGGCGCTCTGCGAGCGCAGGTAGTAGCAGGTCTTCAAACCCTTTCGCCACGCGTGGCGGTACAGCTCGTCGAGCTTACGACCGCTTGGCGCATCCATGTAGAGGTTCAGCGACTGTGCTTGATCAATCCATTTCTGACGACGTGAAGCAGCGTCGATCAGCCAGGAGCTGTTGACCTCGAACGCGGTGGCATACAGCGCTTTGAGGTCGGCCGGAATGCGGTCAATCGGGCCAAGGCTGCCATCAAAGTACTTCAGGTCGCTAATCATGACTTCATCCCACAGGCCGCGGGTCTTCAGGTCGCGCACGAGGTAGGGGTTGCTGACAGTGAAATCGCCGGACATGTTGGACTTAACGTACAGGTTTCGGTACAACGGCTCGATGGACTGCGCCACACCACAAATGTTGGAAATGGTCGCGGTAGGCGCGATGGCCATGACGTTGGAGTTGCGCATCCCCACGGTTCGCACCTTCTCGCGCAGCGCGCCCCAGTCCAGTCGGGTAGTGGTGTCCACATCGATCGCGGCATTGCGTTCCTTGGCTAGCAGCTCCAAGGAGTCAATTGGTAATATCCCTTGGCTCCACAGCGAGCCGTCAAAGGACGGATAGCGACCGCGTTCGGCAGCTAGGGCGCAAGAGGCGGTAATAGCGAAGTAGCTGAGCTGCTCCATGCTGGAGTCCGCGAACTCCACGGCCTGCTGCGACGACATCGGAACCCGCAGCTCGAACAAGGCGTCCTGGAACCCCATGAGCCCTAAACCCACCGGCCGGTGTCGCAAATTGGAGGTGCGCGCCTCGGGAATGGTGTAGTAGTTGATGTCAATCACGTTGTCGAGCATCCGCACCGCGGTGGTTACGGTGTATTCCAACCGCGCAGTGTCCAGCCTGCCAGCGGTGATGTGATTTGCCAGGTTTACCGAACCCAGGTTGCACACCGCCACCTCCTCGGCGGAGGTATTCAGCGTGATCTCGGTACACAGGTTAGACGAGTGCACTACACCGATGTGGCGCTGTGGAGAACGGATATTGCATGAATCTTTAAAAGTGATCCACGGATGCCCAGTCTCAAAGAGCATGGTGAGCATCCGGCGCCACAGATCAACTGCGCGCACCGTCCGATACACCTTGATCTCGCCTCGAGCAGCGGCGGCTTCGTGTTCGGCGTACCGCTGCGCGAAGGCCGAGCCGTACAAATCGTGCAGATCAGGAACCTCGTTTGGCGAGAACAGCGTCCAGTTGGCGTCTTGCTCGACGCGCTCCAGGAAGAGGTCGGGCACCCAGTTGGCGGTATTCATGTCATGGGTACGGCGGCGGTCATCTCCGGTGTTCTTGCGCAAGTCTAGAAACTCTTCGATGTCGATGTGCCAGGTCTCAAGGTAGGCGCATACCGCGCCTTTGCGCTTGCCACCCTGGTTGACCGCGACTGCCGTGTCGTTGGCGATCTTGAGGAACGGTACCACCCCCTGGGACTGGCCGTTGGTGCCCTTGATGTGGGCGCCCATACCGCGCACCGACGTCCAGTCGTTGCCCAAGCCGCCGGAGTATTTAGCTAGTAGCGCGTTGTTCTTGATGCCCTGAAAAATGCCGTCTAGGTCGTCTGGCGTAGTAGTGAGGAAACACGAAGACAGCTGGGCGCGCGTGGTTCCAGAGTTGAACAGTGTGGGGGTGGACGACATGAAGTCAAACGAGGACAACAACTGGTAGAACTGAATCGCTCGCGCTTCTCGGTCGTCTTCGCGTAGCGCCAGGCCCATTGCCACTCGCATAAAAAAAGCTTGTGGCAACTCAATGCGAGCACCTTGAACATGCAGCAGATAACGGTCGTACAGCGTTTGCAGGCCAAGGAACTGGAAGTCCAGGTCCCGCTCGGGCAAAATCGCCTGACCTAACCGTGCGAGGTCAAAGCTGGCAAGCGCTGGGTCGAGCAGCTCCGCCTCGATCCCGCGGGAGATGAACCCGTGGAAGTACTCCCCGTAGAGGTCAGTCATTTCAGCTTGACTGGCCTGACCGCCTAGGCCGGCCGGTACGTCCCTGCCGGCGTTCTCGTCGCCTTGCCTACCTTCGTAGGCGGCGGCTCCTGCGGCCTTGGCAGATGACCCACCGGCCCGCCCTATCGACGCTGAAACCGCACTCAGCACCTCGCGCCGCAGCTTATCCATGAGCAACCGCGCGCTGACATATGTGTAGTTAGGCTCGGACTCCACCAGCGTACGAGCGGCCATGATTAGCGCTAGTTCGAGCTCACCAGTGCTGATGCCGTCGTAGAGGTTGCGTAGCGTCTCGGCGAGTACCGCCGCCTCCGAGACGTTTTCTAAACCTTCGCAAGCCTCATTGATAACCAGCGCGACGCGTTGCCGGTCCAGCGGACGCAGTTGCTCATCCACGCCTCGCACGTGAATCGTGGCTACCTGAGCCACGGTCGGGTCCTGCGAGAGTTTACGATCGCGGGCTTTGGCTCGCTCTTCGCGATACAGCACGTAGGCACGGGCGACTTTGTGGTGACCGCCGCGCATCAGCACTAATTCAACTTGATCCTGGATTTGCTCGATGTGCACGGCCTGCTCAGTGCCCAAGTGGCGGAAGAGAGCAGCAGTGGTGTGCTCGGTGAGCTCGGCGACGATCTCTCTGACCCGTGCCGAGCCGCCAGCGGCCTCGCCCTCAACAGCGAGGAAGGCTTTGGTCATGGCGGTGGAGATTTTACTGGCGTCATAGGGCGAGACGGTGCCATCTCGCCGTATGACGTGCGTGGTGGTACCCAAGGATGGACCGTCAGCTCGGGGAGCGGCGGACACGCTGGGCACAGTGGATGAGGTGGCAAGCGAGGTGGTCATCAGCGACTCCGGTGCGACTAGCGACGGATGAAACGGCGGCCGGGACGAGTAGCGGAAGCGGCGTCCCCGCGACGAGATACAGCAAGCATGCCGCAGGCCTGTGACATCTCTTCTGGCGGTATAGACGACGATAGTGCGCCACTCGGCTAGCGGTACCGCAATACTACATGTTGTGGTTCGGTTTGGCGCTACACACAACACTTGGCATTTTGCGGATGAAACCTAAGTGTTACAGAACGGTCGGCTTTTAATGCACTAACGGCTACGACGTCCGCTCGGGGATCCCGGAAGTAGGGTAGTCCTGGGCGTTGTCACCCCAGGCGGCTCGGCAAGAGTGCGTCCTAAGCCAACGCTTTGAGGCACGGTGTTCTGCGTATCCAGGAGCGCCGGAGGCCATGCTGGTAGAGCTACGCGCTGATGCCAGAAGAGTGCCCCTTGCGAAGCAGCTTGCCAGGCTGCTTCGTTTCCGAAGGTTAACGCGCAGAACTCAGGTCCGCCGGGTCTAGCGCCCCAGGAGCGCTTGAAATATTCTAAACTAGGGATCGCTGAGTGACCCATATTCAGGGTGTGGCATCCTCGCTTTTTGGCGAGCTGAATCGAGGCATCCATGAGAGCGTCGCCCACGTTAGGTACCCCGCGTTGGGGATACATTTGGATGAACTGAAGGGCTTCCCCATACTGGGTGAGAATTCCGAGACCGACCTCGACATCATCTTTGGTGGCGCTGACTACCCATACATCGTCGTGCAAAACCACCGCCTTCATCGCGGCCGCTAGTGCTAAGTTCTCCGGCGTCACCTCAGAGTGATTTTTGCCCCATTCTTCAATCAGAAAAAGCTGCCTAGCAGACAGGCTCTTCGGTTGAGAAGCCTTAGTGGTTATACCAGAGTTGACAACCTTTCTGCGCCGCAATTCAGCGGTGAGTTGGTCGGCGTAATCGAATGAACGTGCATTGATCGTATAATTGGCAAAAGATTGCAGCCCCGATTTCGCCGCGTGTTCTTGTGAATCAAACGTTTCCCGCCACGGCAGACCAGCTATGCTCTCTAGATTGGCTACGCCCCTTTGACTGGCCACGTCCGTGGAGAGGTTTCCTGAGATCGTGATCAGCTCTGCTTCAGGGGGCAGCGAAGCTATAAGGCCTGATATCTCTTGCGAATCATAGGGCCACTCAACGTCACCTAGCCGGAAAGCCACAATGCGAGCTGCTTGACCATCGAAGTACACCAGAGTATCGCCGTTGACTAAAGACGGCTCTCCGAGCAGTTGGCTGTAGCTCCGCCAATCATGATCAAAACCTTGAAACCCCGCTCTATCCTTTTAATGTTATCAGTTGTCAGCACTTGCTTTGCTTCCCTCGCAATAGGCTATGGACGGCGGCGGTAATCTACCGGCAGGGACAAAACTCTTAACTGAATCTTCCTGGTGCGGCCGGATCTTGATCTGAGTAGGAACCCTGGAGCGATTACCCTCCTTGCGCAAGTAGGGCCCGACGAACTAGACCGTAATAACCCTAAATCCGTCACTCGTCCGCTTAGATCCTTGAAGGTTGTCTTCGGCTTAGCCAGGTGCACGGCGCGTTTTCTTGCTGACGTTCCCAGCCAGACACTGACCGCATTGACCGATTTATACAGTTTTATCGAGAACGCGTAACGTTTCCGCTTTGTGTGGCTATAGCTAGTTGTCGGATTTCGCATCCCAACTGTCGGTAACACACTGAAGGACTAGCCGTGACCTCTCCCATCGATCCCACGGAGCAGCACCCATCGGCCTCGCCAGACCCTCAGCCTCCGATCGACTCTGGCGCGGCGCCTCCCAAGTCTGGACTAGATCGCTTCACGTCCAAACAAAAACTTGCTGGCGTCCTCGGCATCCTTCTGGTTCTTGCCCTCTGTGCTTGCTGCGGCGCAACAGGCATAGGTGCGCTCGTCTCTAACAATGACGATAAAAAGTCGACTAAACATGCCGCCGAACCACCCAAATCGTCGGTAAGTATCGCCGAACCGGGCCGACTGATTGGTGAGGGCGAAGTGACGGGCATCTCAGCTGGGGACGCCATCGAAGTAGCGATGGCAGACGGGACGAGACTGGTGCACATTTCCGGCACCACAGCTCCAGTAGCCAGCAGCGGGCAATGCTGGGCAGAGGAATCCAGAAAGTTCGCTGAGCAAAATCTGAGCGGGAAGAAAGTAAAGCTGTTTATCTCGCCCGGGCAAACCGACCCAGGGAAAGGGGCCGGCATTGACGCCCATGCCGTGCTCTCCGACGGCACTAACTATGGCGTAGCGGCCCTTGAGGCAGGAGCGGTCAGAGCCGATATCAACGCGAAACTACCGGAGCTTCTGGACAAGTTCACCGCCGCGCAGAAGCAAGCTAGCGACGCCAAACGAGGACTGTGGGGCGGGCCGTGCAACGGAAGCCTTACGCCTCCCGCGCCTTCAGCTCCGGCTCAACCCTCAACTCCCCCGGCAGCAGAATCGCAGAATTCTTCACCGCAATCCAGCTCTGCACCGCAGCAGTCAGCGCCATCCACGAAAGCACCGGCGTCAGGTAGCGGCGGCGGCGCTGTGTACTACAGCAACTGCGCTGCGGCCAAAGCGGCGGGGGCGGCACCCCTACACATCGGCCAACCGGGTTACCGAGCCGCTCTTGACCGCGACCACGATGGCGTCGCGTGCGAGTGACGCCGTCCGCATGGAAAATTTTTGCTCATATTCAGCTGGCATGCGTTCATATAGAGTGGCGAGGACTGCGCCATATAGCTTATAGGCTATAGTTTGTACCGTGACATGGTCGATTGAAATGGAACTCGAGGTCGAGGAATGGTTGCAGTTACTCGATGACGAGGAGTTCGTGCAGACGGCTCACATGCTCGACCGACTGGGCGAACAGGGTAACGCTGTGCGTATGCCACGTAGTCGAGCTCTGGGGGGAAGGGCTGTTCGAACTTCGATACATCTGCGGTGGCGTTGCACGGAGGATTACATACTGGTTCGGGGCGCGAAAGCGCATCGTTTTATTGACGACTTTTCGAAAGCAACGGAACAACGAGCGACACGAAGTGTCACGAGCACGATTGGCTAAACGGAGATGCGAACAAAAACATACTGAACTAACCTGATTATCAGGATAACGGAGACGCAATGAGGACAGATACTGCTACGAAAAACTGGAGCAATCTCAGAAAAGATCGAGCTAAGCACATTCCCGATTTTCAAGGGCGCGTTGATGACGCGCGGTTACGTGCCGATCTTGCCCAATTCGTCTACGACCTACGTAGTCAAGCCGGCATCACGCAAGCTCAACTGGCGCGGCGGATGGGAACAACCCAGTCGGCAATCGCCCGTCTCGAAGGTGGTGGGATGAACCCGAGCGCGGAGCTACTTCACAAACTCGGAAATGCCCTAGCGGTTCGGCTTATGCTGACCGCCGATAGCGGCGCCGATTTCCCAGGCGCTTCGGTCACGATCAATGAGACTTTAACCGAGCGACTAGCTGCCTAACGCTGCATTAGAGACTGTCACGCACGTCTGATCCCCAACTCGGGGCGACTCTGGGGACGGTCTCCGGTCGCCGCCGCCAGGGCAAGACCTACCTCCTCGATGCCGCGTGCACTGCGGCCGGTGGCTTCTACTTCGGGGCTACCGAGGCCACCAACGCGTCTAGCATGGCGGGCATGCCCCACCACAAATCAATGGTCTCGCCTGGATTTGCTATCCCGGATCGGGTCAGCACGGAACGTTTTCTCGTCAGGCCACTACTATTCACTGACGCGGCGCTCGACTATGGGGCCTGGTCAACGAGCATCGAACATTTGCAAAGCATCTTCGGCCCACATTCTTCATGGCCAAACAAGGAAATGACGTTGGAAGAAAACGGCATCGACCTCGCATGGCACCAGCGCGAACACGAATGGGCGTCTTCGTTCGCCTACACCGTCTCCAATCTGGACGAGACGGTATGCCTAGGCTGCATATATCTGAGCCCAGCACGGAAAGTCGGATATGACGCGGAGGTTTTCTACTGGGTTCGGGCAAGTGAAGCCACTAACGGCTTCGACGCCTCATTGGGCCGGTTTGTGCATACGTGGCTGTCCACAGCGTGGCCATTCTCTTCGGTCGTCTATCCGGGACGAGACCTTGAATGGGAAGAATACCTCTCGATGGATGACCGACCCCATTGGTGACTTCCAGAACAACGAGCTGGTCGACCGTGGCACAGCAGCACGCTTCATCACATGGGTCATGGCCTGCCCCCTTTGCTGCATCACAGGGGTGCGCAGGCGATGGTCGTGGTAGCGCTGGATATCGGGCTGTCCGGCCCACATGTCATCGCCGCACGCTGGAAGACGTGAATGTCGTGCCGATCCACACCGCTCGCACGTTGCCATGCCTCCGCTTTTTCGGCCGCCCTTCCATGCAATCACACGGCGACCAATGGCGCAGGGTAGAGATGTTCCAGGTCCGAGCTCAGCCTGTATAGGATCGCAACAGTGACCGATGAAGGACAACCGCTCATTCGCTCCGCCACCGCTCAGGACTCAGATGCCGTGTTCGAGCTGTCCCGCATGATGGCCATCACCTTTGATGTCAACCGCCGCGCCTTTATGCTGAGCTACAAGACCATCCTCGAGTCGAACGGCGGACATTTGCTCGTCGCCGAGATCTCCGGCCTGATTGTTGGTTACCTCCTTGGTTTTGATCACCCGAGCTTCTTTGCCAATGGTTCGGTTGCTTGGGTCGAGGAGCTCGCCGTCTTCCCCGAGCGGCGCCGGTCGAAGGCTGGTTCACACCTGATGGCCGACTTCGAGGATCGAGTGCGTCAGCGCGGAGCCCGACTCGTGGCTCTGGCGACAACGCGGGCGAGTAGTTTCTACAAGGCGATCGGCTACGAGCATCGCGCCGACTATTTTCGAAAGATTTTGTAGCGCCTCACCTAACACGGCTACCTCAATTCGTCGTCCGCCAGGCAGCGACAACATCGTCCGGCCCCCAGAGCAGGTCACCCGAACCGAGTCCCAGCCCAGGAGTAGCTCCCGACAGCGATACCACCGCCAAACCAGTAGTGCCGGAGGTAAAACCAGGCACCTGCGCTGCGGCTTTACTCAGCTCACCGAGGTCGTGGGCGTCAAACGGCGTGCCGAGCCACTTCACCGATCCGACGAAGAACACCTGCCGTGCCACGGGAGCTCGATCGGCTCCCACCAGATCCACCTCCGGGTTGAACTGACGATTCCACCATCCGCCAACCGTTTCCACATCCGGCCACGGCAAACCGCCCGCACCCAAGGCCAGTTCGAGCGATTGACGGATCAGCGGCTCGATCGCGCGACCGCGCCAAGAGGTCCATCGGCGTTGCACAAGTCGGAGCGCAACCTCAGGGCGGCCACGGCGTGCCTGCTCGTGAGCACCTCGAAGCGCCGCCAAATAAAACCGAAGATTACTATCGGTGATCCGGTAGAGGGCAGGCTTGCCCGGCCGGGTCGATAACGGCTCGTCAATGGCGAGCACGCGCTTTTCTTCCACCAAGCGACGAAGCAGTGGCGATAACGACCCCGAAGGTATCGCTCCTTGCCGCCCAGCTGCCGCCGCGGCAATATTGGCCTGTGTGCGCTCCCCGCTGCCCACCGCCTCAAGAACACGTCGGGCCTGATCGGACGCGGAAAACTCGGCCATCAGCACCGCCTCCGGAACGCTGAATAGGGCTGCCGCGGGATCAGCGCACTCTTGCTCTAAAAATCGCAGCGCCGGAGTCCCGTGCGGCCAGCTGCGCAGGATGCCGGGAAGTCCACCAGACACCAGATGCGCGTCGAGAGCATCCGCGCCGTCTAGTCCAAGCGCGTCAGCGGTTTCGGCCGGGCTGAGCGGGCCAAGGATCATAGTGTCTGCCCGGCCGAAGAAAGGCCTATCGTAAGCGGTGAGACGCTCCATCATGTGAACGTCGCTACCTAGCAGAAGCAACAGCACCGGACGCGTGCTCAGCAGCCGCTCCCACGCTGTCTGCAAAGCCCCATCGAACAACGCGCTCTGCTCACCCAGCCATGGCAGCTCGTCCAACACGACGATGGATGGGGTGTCTGGTAGCACACCACCAAGCACCTTGAAAGCGTCGAGCCAGCTTCCTGTTTCCAGCGCTGGCACAAGCTCTGGGTTAGTGGCGAGCGTAGACTCCCGGAGATCAGCGCAGAACGTGCTGACGGACTCCGTGGGCGACGCCCCTTTTATGGCCGTGAAGAACAGATAAGGTGCTCCCGACTGGTCGCAAAACTGCTGAACCAGCCGAGATTTGCCGACTTGTCTTCGCCCCCGGATAGCGACAGCGGTACCTGATCCTGACGAGGAAACACGCTCCAAACGCTTACGCAGGATCGCAAGCTCGCCCAACCGGCCAACAAAATCATTCATTCTAGAATCCATTTACCTAGGTAGCGTCTACATAGATGCAGTCTATCTAAAGTACGGCTTCATCACAGGTCTCGCCTAAGGTTATTTCGTTGGCCGCACCTCGGTAAACGCCAACCTATAGCGCAGCTCCTCGACAGACCAACCACTTCCGGTGCGCCTTACCGACTCGCCGGTGTGAACCCAGCCACGTCTTTCGTAAAAGTTTCGAGCCGCGTAATGGCTGTCCACAACCCACACGACAGCATGGCGAAACCCACCGGACTGTCCGATCCGCTGCGCTTCAGCTAGTAAAGCCGAACCGATTCCACGACCCTGGTGCTCTGGCAGGACATGCAAAAACGCCAGCTCCATGACGTCGGCAGGACTATCGCTGGACGGAGAAACGTTGACTACGTCGATCAGTTTGCCGTTTTCCTCTGCGACCACCACGCAGCGGTGTGGCGGGTTTAGCGCGGCAAAGATTGGTTTTCATCGACTAGCAAGCAGCTGGGCATCGACTTCGTCATAGCGAGCCTGGGGCAGAACGCCTAAGTAAGCGGTTTTCCATGTGCGCAAGTGCAGCGCACAGATCGCCGCCAGATCTTCCTGTTGTGCCAGCGCAATAGTGACCACGTGCAGCATTGTGTCAGCTCCGCTGCCGACTTCGCCCGCTAACCTGGCGATCCACTCGACCCGGCAGGCGATTACGACATGGCGCACGATTGTAAGCTACTGCCATCATCGTCGATGAAGCGACCAGGTTAGTGGCAGCGTGTTTTTGCCAAGTTAAGAGAACTTGTGCAAAAAATTTTTATCGTGCGCCACCTCGTTAGACCACTGGTCGGCCAGTCCGAATGCGCCACCTAAGGTTGGCCATCAGCGCGTTGAAGGGGAAGGCCCGCAACACCGGGGGCTGGCTTGCACCACGGCGCGGATCAACTTCATCAACCGGTCGAAGCGCCGCTGCTGGCGCTCGGTCCAGTTCAGCCGCATTTCCTCACGGAAGCGCTGCGGCAGGAAGCCGGTTGTGAGAAACAGGTTGAGGCGGCGTAACAGTAGGCGTACCGGTAACGCGAAGGGTTTTAGCATGATCAAGTCAGTCAGGTAGCCGCGGACCGTGTCGTCGATCGAGACCTTATTCAGCTCCTGCTTCCAATAGCGCTCGAAGGCCTCAAGGTCGGCCGGCCAGCGCTCGGGTGACACCTGCAAGGTAGTGCCGATGAAGGAGGACTCCCGATAGAGCCGTTCCCAGGTCGCGGAGCCCACTGGAGTGCCGAACAGCTGGTAGACATCCTGGAACCCTCGATAGATACATGCCGCGACCCACAGCTGCAGGTCGGGGTCGAAGGCGTTATAGGAAACCGGGCTACTCTCGTCCGAGCGGACCCTCGCATGGGACCTGTTCACACCCTTGCGATAGCTGGCGCGCTCGGACTCACTGCCCATCATGGTGACCGCGAGATAGGTGATTGTAGTTCGGGTCCGCTTGATGGGGTGCTTGAGCAGGTTACCGCTGTCGACCTTGCTTTCCACCACTCCATAGCCCACGCCAGGTCGGGCGAGCTGCATGACCACGTTTGCTATACCGGCGAGCAGGCAGACACCTACGGCCATATCGGACAGCTCGGTCGCACGCCAGGCGATGCCCTTCATCAAGCCTCCGGAGAAGTTTGCACACGCGCCCTATCGATCACGCAAGCGCTTAGTTGACAATCCAACAAAGTGACCGTCACCTCAGCACGTAAGCTGGCAATCGAACCCTCTGCAAGAGTAGCCACCACGTGCAGCATTGTGCCAGCATTGTGTCAGCATAGCCGCCGGCTCCGCCCCGCCTAGGCCCTAAACCTCACGAGCTGCCAGTAGAACTCCCTAGATCAAGGAGCGTTTCTAAAAGCGCCCGCGGGAAGATCGGCGGATCTTCGGCCAAGGCTTGATGAAACAAGACCGTGGAGGGAGTTAAGCCAGGAAGGCTGTTGGCCTCGATGACCATAATCTCTCCGGTCTCACGGTGCAGGAATGCGTCTATCCGGCCGTAGCCCGACATGTCAAGCTTGTTTGCGACCACAGCGATGCTGCGTCGTGCCCGATCGATGGCTTCCGGCTTCACGAGACCTAAAGGCGCCGTCGGAGGTGGGGTGAGGTTGACCCCAGTACCGCCCATGAACTTTTCCTCAACACTGAGCACACCTTGCCGGGCAATGGTCACGCTGGGAGACAGCGCGCGCATCTGCCCTTGGGCGCCCAGCACGCCAACAGTGACCTCGATCCAGCCGCTGTCGCAGGTCTGTCCCCAGGCAAGCCGGGCCGGTTCATGCTGGCTCGCGCCGTTGGCTGGATTGGTGGTATCGACGACTGTGATGCTGTCGGTCTCCACGAACTCTTCGAAAATGAGGTGTGATGGCATAGTCGTTGCCATCTCAACAACTTGATCCGCCGCCAGTGACGTGAACGTCTCCCCCGCTATTCGGGGCGAACCGTAGGTTGTGTGTTTGAGATACATCGCGAGTTCAGCACAGTTCACGAGCGGCACCACCCCCGCCGAACAACCATCGGCCACAGGTTTGACTATGACGTGTTCCGTACCGCAGGCAGCTGTCACTTGAGCCCACATGACATCGACCGACACCGCGGATACCGATGAAGGCACCGGCACCAAGATCCGCCGCGGAACTCGAATTCCTTCGCTTTCTAGGCCAGCTAGGCGGCGACCGGTTTCGTACTTATCCATACAAACGGCAGAGCCTCGGGCATCAGAGCCGTTGTAGGAAATCCCGCGGTGATCGAGTTCGGCTTGGAATGTGCCATCTTCGCCAGTACCACCGTGCAAGCCGAGGAACACCAGATCGTAAGAAGACAGAAACTCGTCCATGGTGAGGTGTTCTGGTAGTTCGGGCAACGCGTTCAGCTGTGATCGCGCGAGACCAAGCCGGGCGCGAATAGCGGGGGCGAGACTCTGTGGTCTGTCGTCGGCAGTCAGGATTTCGCGACAACTCGCGGCCACCTCCTCGACGGTGTGGCGGAGTGCCGCGGCATACGAGAGCCGCCATACGGTCCCGTCGGGATCGAGCAGATGCGGCACCGGCTCGTAGCGATTCGAGTGTAGAAGCTTGAGCCACACGTTGGTGCCGCTGAGCACCGACACTTGGCGTTCAGCGGTGTCACCACCGAAAATAACGCCGACACGCTTGCGGGAGAGCGTGGTGAGCGTCGGTGTTTCCGGAAATTCGATACCCGAGCGTGCGCAGACCCGCTGCACGAGCAGACGTAAGACATCGCGGTGGCTCATGCCCACCTGCGCGGCCTGAATAAACAGAAAGCTGTTTTGCTCCATACCGCTCAGCGGATTGACATCGGCAATGACAACGCTGCCATCGGCCTCCAGCCAGCCATCGATACGGGCAAAATCACGCAGCCCGAGGACGGAAAACACCTGCTCGGACACGTTCCGTATCTGCTGGATCAACATGTCAGAAAAGCGAGGTGGGCAATGATAGGAAGAGTCGTTGCTGACGAGGTACTTACGCCGATAGTCAAAGATTTCATCCGTATAACCGGCATGGCTGACACGATTAGCATCGCCGGTGTGGGAAGGGTTCCCGACCTCGATCTCCACCGGTACTAGAGCAACCGCACCACTGCCGTTGTCCAGAACAATGGTCGTGAATTCGGCACCTCGCATTTTGGGTTGGATAAGCACCCGCTCATGGTGGTCGAACATATCGCCCAGAACCGTCATTGCGACATCGATGTTCGGGGCGATATGCACATCGATACTCGACCCACCTCGCACCGGTTTGAGCACCACCCGATCGCTGTCGGAGAAGACCGTTGCTAGACGCTCACGTGTCTTCCAAATGGGATCAGTTGATTCCACGACGTGCGATGGGATGGCTGTGATTCCGGCGCGCAGCAGAGTGTTATGGGCGCTGAACTTGTCGAACGCTCCAGCGGATTCGCCTGGACCAGAACCGAGATACGGAATGCCGATTTCCTCTAGAAGCGACTGAATACCGCCATCTTCGGCAAACGCACCGTGCATTGCTGGAAACGCCACATCACAGCAACGAAGCCGAGCGGCCAGCTCATCGTGGCTTAGTGGTGTGGCGGTATGGGAAAGCTTGAAGTCGAAGTCTGACGGGGTATTGGAGTACAGCAAAGCGCGTGAGATGGAATAGGCCCGAGTCCGCAGATCGAAATACATGATCTCCTCCAGCACAATCCCGTCGCCTTCGAGGTGGTCGGCGACCGACCGGGCCGAGTTCAACGAGATGGCCCGCTCTTGGGAGGGCCCACCCAGCACTAGCGCGACTTTCAGCATGAGTTTCTTACCTTTCCTTAGATTCCAACCTCGTCATGTGCCAATCTCGTATCGGCGGCTTGCGAGCATCAGTGACGGGTAAAAACGCGTTGCACTCTGGTGCCGACCAGCGTCATCAGCTCCCAGGCAATAGTGCCGATAGCCGTGGCCACGTCTTCGATCGAAATCTCCACGTCGCCCTGGCGCCCGTAGATGACTACGTCGCTGCCTACGCCGGCGTGCCGAACGTTGCTGAGATCCACGGTCATGGAATCCATGGAAATGTTTCCGATGATGGGACAGCGCTTACCGTCGACAAGAACGTGGCCGAAGTTAGAAAACGCTCGCGGAAGACAATCGTCATATCCGGCCGGCACGACACCGATTCGAGTTCCCTGCGCCGGGGCTTGAAATGTTGCGCCATAGCCGACTCGTTCGCCGGGCTCAATATCGTAGATTTCCACAATGCGGCTCACTAGGCTCACGGCAGGAACGAAGGAGATGTAGTCTTTCGTGGCGGCCGAAGGATGTAGCCCAAACAGTCCAAGCCCAATCCGCACCATGTCGAGGCGGGCTTGCGGGAAACGAATTGTGCCGGCGGTACTTGCAGCGTGACGGATGATGTGAGTAAAGCCAAGACCGTCAGCGGAATTACAGACCTCCTCAAAAAGCGCCAATTGACGGAGGGTACGAGCGTCCTCCTCGGGGATGTCTGCGCAGGCTAGATGGGTCATCAGACCTTCTAAGCGCACGTCCTTCAAATCCCGAATACGCCGCAAGGCATGGAGTGCCTCCTTGGGGGAAAGGCCGGTCCGGTGCATGCCGGAGTCGACTTCAAAGTGGATCGACAACGGAGAGCCAATCCGCTCGCTAACCTTGGCAACGGCGTCTAACATTTCTATCGAGTAGACCAGTGGAGTAAGCCGGTGCAGCACCATTTTCTCGATCTCCTCCGGCGCCCCTAGCAACACCAGGATCGGTAAACTAACGCCGGCGCGACGAAGGTCTATTCCCTCATCGGCGGCAGCGACACCGAGGAAATCCACGCCAGCTTCCTGAAGCCGTAGGCATGAGTTGACGTGCACCGGACTGGTGCCATAAGCGCGGGCCTTAACCACCGCCATCAAATGTGGTTGAGGGCCAATCAGCTTCCGAACAGCTGCGACATTGCTTTCAATAGCGCTGAGATCGATATTGAGCCGGGTCGTTGCCATAGCCTCCATCAGCGTGCGCGAAACGTCCGCCATGGCCGCGCCCCGCGCCGACTCGATAAGCGCCACATCCCCCTGACGCAGTGTGAGGAGTAGGTGCTCACGTAGTGCATCGGTGCTCTCGAAGAGGTTGATGGGCAGATCTGCGTCTGTTGTGCGAACTGACTCCGCGATCAGACGATGAACCGGGAGGTCTAAGCCACACACAGCGTTGGCGGTCCCTGCCAGCGTCGCGCCGAGGGAACGAGCTTCCGCCGCCGCGCAGGCCGCCAGGGGATCGGCGAGCACCGCAACTACTCGGCCGCTACTACTTCGGTTGCTACTACCTAGAAATTGTTTAGCCGTCCGCAAGGCGCTCTCTAAGGCAAGTGAGTCACCGGTAGCTACATCTCGGACAAGCGTCACACCACCAGGTGATCGCCAAATCTCCGCTGGACTAGCCACCGGGATGTATGCCTGAGCGGCTGAGAGTGCGGCTGCGGCGCCAACTCCGAGTAGCCACGCGGCAGTGATCGCAAGCTCGACATCGTAAAGGATTTCAACGCCCACGACCCTGGTTGAGAGTTCCCCAGTTGTGCCATCGGGGAAAACGACGTGAGTGGCTAAACCGTCGTCAGTGCGTTCTGGTGCGGAAAAACGCGGCACCCTATTAGGGCCGTTCCATACCAAACGATCAGCTTTGCTCGTTTCCTGCGCGATCGACGCTAGTTCATCGTCCAATGTGCCGAACAAAAGCCAACCTGTGGCATTAGGAGGGTGCGCCAATAGGGACGTGCCGGCGCACCCTCTAACCTCGGCGGCCATCGACAAAATTTCTCGGGAGTGAGCCGCACGATCGCTAAACGCCGACGCATGTCGCTGGGTGAGGTTGGTGAACACGACATGGTCTGGCCGGACCATGTCCTGTAGTCGCGCCATTTCGCCAACCTGGGTTACCGCGGCCTCAATCACCGCCATAGAGCAGTCGCGCGGACAGCCCAGCAGAGACAAGGCCACACCTAGTTGGCTGTTGTAGCTCCCCGGGCTGCCGTACACATAACCGGCGCTGGTTGCCATGTGTACCAGCGCGTCTTTGGTGGTGGTTTTCCCGATGCTGCCCACTACCGCGATCACTGGTCCTTGAAGCTGTGACCGCCACCAGGCCGCAAGCTCCTGGAGTGCGTACAGCGGATCGTCGACGAAAATGAGCGGAAGCAAGCCCGTGGGAACATCGGCAACTCTTCGACGCGATACCACAGCGGCAACCGCACCGTTGGCATGCGCGTGGGTGACGAAGGAGTGGCCATCGACTTCAGTGCCCGGAAGGGCGAAGAACACGCTCCCGGCCCGCACCTGATCCGAATGCACCGCCACGCGATGAACTGTCAACGTCGTGCTGCCCATCAGCTCCCCGCCGATATGGCCAGCGAGCTCTTCCAGCGAGATCTGATCCATCACAGCGCCGCCCTTCTGATAGGAAGGACGGACTCGCAGTTACTTAGGGCCGCTATCCATACGGCGTGGGTAGCGCTATCATTAGCTCTCATGTTTCATGATAGCGCTATCACCAGGCTGATCGCACAGTTAAGCGAATTTGTGGCCGCGCATCCGGCCGGAACTCAGTTGCCCAGCACCAGAGAGCTGCGAGAGCGCTACCGAGTTAGTCCGGTCACAGTGCAAAAAGCAATCGCCCAACTGGCGCGCGCTGGACTGGTTGCCACGAGGCCCGGAGCGGGAACCTTCACCAGCAGACCGCCGACTGTGCTCGAACACGCCGATTACAGTTGGCAGACGCTAGCTCTCGGCCAAGCGTCGATGAACACCGACGCAGCCGAGCGGGGAACGGCTGTCATCGAACCTGGCGTCTACGACCTCTCATCGGGTTATTTGGACGAGACCCTTCAACCAACCGCGTTGTTAGCTCAAGCCGCTAGTCGGGCAGCGCGCCGGCCAAGTTCGTGGTCGCGTCCATCGTTGGAAGGTATCGATGAACTGCGGCAGTATTTCGCGCAAGAAGTCGCCGCAGGGGTTGATCCTCGAAATGTACTCATTACACCGGGTGCGCAAACGGCGCTGGTCACGTGCTTTAGGAGCTTCGCCCGCCCAGGAGACACCGTGCTGCTCGAGTCGCCGACGTACCACGGAACACTGCTAGCGGTGCAGTCAGCAGGGCTTGTACCTTGCGGTATCCCTGCCGACCGAGACGGGATACGCACGGACCTGTTGGGTGAAGCGCTAACCCGTACAGGTGCCCGGTTAGTGTATGCCCAACCGCGATGGTTGAACCCCTCGGGGAGCCGACTGAGCGATGAGCGGCGTCGGCATTTGCATGAGCTACTCGAAGCTCGCGGCGCTTTCCTCATCGAGGATGACTGCGCAAAGGATCTCGACTTCGGAAGTTCTCACTTCACCCCATTGGTTGCTGATGATCCACGCGGCCACGTCGTCTATGTCCGATCCATCACCAAGCACAACGGTCCGGGCTTACGCATTGCGGCCGTGATCGCACGAGGGCCGGCAATCGCGCGCCTGCGTTCCGCACGAACCGCGGAAGGCTTTTTTGTTTCTTCGCTGCTGCAACATGTAGCAGGGGAAGTACTCACCTCACCAACATGGGAGCGGCATCTTCACCGCGTGCGTAAAGAGCTTGCACGGCGGCGGGACGTGCTTATCGCCGCCCTTGCGCAGCAGCGTCCAGACTGGGCACTTCACATACTTCCTTCCTGCGGGGTTCACCTGTGGTACCGGTTGCCGGAAGGAAGTAGCGAAGACCGCGTCGTCAGTGAAACAGCCAAGCTGGGGGTTCGAATAGCTTCCGGAAAAACATATTTTCCCGCCGAACCGCCAGCTCCATATGTGCGTATTTCCTACGGAAGCACGCCGGTAGACGAACTTGTGGCCGCCACGGAAAACCTGGCCCGGTGAAGTTTTTGGATGAACGGTTATTCGGTGGTGATGAATTGTCCGCGGGCTTGTTTGACGGTGAGGTCGTGGGTCACGCTGGTGGATTGGAGGGATCCTGCTATCGGCTGCCAGCTGCCGTCGTTGACGGAGTATTCGCCGTTGAAAGTGACGGTGAGTTTAATGCCGAATACTCCGGTTTTGTGGTAGCGGTGGATGATCGTATAATTTTTCTCGATGTCTTCTAAGCGGTCGATCAGGGCGGGGTTGTAGGGTTTCCCGGGTTCGGTGGTGGTCATGGTTTCTGCATCACCGAAGTCCCATAAATATTTCACGGGGATGAACTTGATTGCCACCTTGGCCACAGTAATGCCGGTGGGTTGCTCGTAGGCTTTAACATCACTCCAAAAAATGTTCGGAAAGTTAGCAAACGTCGCCGCCGAGGGAGACACCGCCGGAGCAGAAACCGTCACGGTGTTGGTGTAAAACTCCTTGATCACCTGAGCCTCAATATTGTTATCGGGCAACCCACATAATATGGCGGTTTCTGTAGAGTTATCCTTAGTATCAGTGGTGATCTTAATGTACTGGTCTTTACCATTGCCACACTGCACATTCGCACACGAAGCCCCAGGCTTGGCGTTATTGAAAGCCTGATTACCAATATCGCACGACGGTACAATAGAAACCTTCTTCGGCGGCACCACCGGTACGAAAGGGCCAATATCAGGTGAATTCGATCCAGGCTTCTTCAACTGGGCTTCAGTAACAACTGAATCCCGTGCACCTTCTTTGCCAGCAATTTGAGCATCGGTTGAACCTTGGTTTGCTTGCACTAATTCTGGAGGCACCAGAAAGAATACGATTAAAACCACACAAGTTAAATAGAATGTTTTAAGTTTCATTCTTTGCCCCTGGCTTAATCTCCTGAATTATCCAATTTCCGCCGATGAATTCGAAATTATAAAAGAATTGGCTTTTTGGCATTCGTGAAATCTCGCTGGAGATTTTTCCTTTTTTGTCGATAAGCTGTGGATTTTTCAGCTGTTCCAGATATACCTGGGCAAATTTTGTAATGTTCCCTTGGTCATCAGGAAAACTTCCGGCTTCAATTGAATTAATGCTGTAGTCTGCATCAGCATACGTACCATATTCACTGAAGTATTTCGATAGCTTTTCTACGAGCAGCTTACAGCTCTTGCAGCTATTTAAATTGTATACCGATTTCGCCGGCTCCAGGTCGCCGGTTCGTTGTGCGTAGTTGATCGCAGCAATTTCGAACCGCACCGTAGCTTTAATACCTTCGGTGGTTTGCGTATGCGCTACATCAGGAAGCGTCGGCGGCGACTCTGTAGGCCGAACCGGCCCAGCAGAACGAGAAACCTGCGAGCCAGAACCAGGAAAACCCCCACCCGAACCATCATGATCACTGTCACCATGATGCAACGCCCACACCACACCCAGCGGCACCACCACCGCAAACACCAACGCCACAACACACAACAGCGTCGGAAGCCGCTCACGCCACCACCAACCCTGCCGCCAACCAGCCTTCGAACGCGGCAACTTCAACTGCACACCCGGCCCCAAAAAACTCATACCCAGCACCCTAACCGAATCACCTCAACCAATGCCTGAGTTATCCACAACCGGCAGATGCGACGAGGGCTCCGGCGAACTCATTGTGAAACTACGGCAGGTTAGCTTGCCATTGCGCATTTAGCAAGCTAACTTGTGACTGTGGGCGTAGAGCCAGTCATCGCGCCCAGCGCCCGCAAGCACGGGGTCAGTGACGAAGACATGCTTCATACCTACGCCTATCCGATCCGGGTATTTGACCTCGACGAGGGATTCACCATGATCATCGGTGTAAACGAAGCGACGATTGTGTACGAAGTCGGGGTAGTGGAGGGTGACATAGCTCCAGTTATTGTCCATGCCATGAAAGCGCGCAAGAAGTTTTTATGAGGTGATAGCCATGCCACGTACAGTGCAAGAGATTTTGGACCATGCAGACGAGCTTGCTCGCCGCTTTGAGGACTACGAACCGTCCGCCGGGGATGAACGAGACCTGGCAGTGTTCACCGAGTTGCGCGCGGCAATACTATCTCGCTCTGATGCGGAAAGATCTGTCAAGGAAGCCGTAGAGCGCGCACGTGAGCAACGCTACCCATGGACACTCATAGGATCACTGATCGGTACCTCCGGAGAAGCCGCACGCCAACGCTATGGCCACCGCCAAGACGCCTAACCCATCGCAGAAAACCCGCGGGCAAGACCAAACGGGCTCGGTGTTACCGAGCGTGACAGTAGGGCCGTTTTCCGCCAGCAAAAACGACCTTGTTGTCACGTTCGTGGCATAGATGGTTTGCTGCCCCGGTGCTAGCGGGGTCTGATGAGTTGTCCGAGGGCTTGTTTGACGGTGAGAGGGTGGGCTGGGCTGGTGGCTTGCACTGATCCGGTGATGTCAGTCCAGCCGCCTCCGTTGACGGAGTATTGGCCGTTGAATATGACGGTGAGCTTCAGGTCGAAGGTGCCAGTCTGGGCGTAGCGGTGAGTGTGGTCATAGTTTTTCTCAATGTCTTGAATGACCTTGGTGAGCTCGGGGTCGTGGGGCTTACCTGGATCGGTGGTGGTCTTGGTTTCACCGTCACCAAAGCTCCACCGGTAGGACACTGGCACAAATTTCAGCCGTACGTTGGCCACAGTGATACCTGTGGGCTCCTCATAGGCCTGGACGTCACTCCAAAAAATGTTCGGGAAGTTAGCAAACGTCGTCGTCTGCGGAGCAACCGTCGGCACAGAAACCTTCACTGGAGCCCGGTAAAACTCCTGCACAGCCAGGACACCCGGATCGGTTTTAGGGGCGCCGCAGAAAAGACTGACCGTGCTGCCGCCTTTCTGCAGATCCTCGACGATCCGAATATATTGGTCTTGCCCGTTAGCGCATTTATCCGGCACACAGTTGTCCACAAACCGGGTCGCATTCGGGGCTGCGGCGGTGACCGAACACGACGGCCGCACCGTCACCCGCTCCTTCGGCGGCTCAGCCGAAACGAGCACACGCCCAGAAGGCGCGCTCCCCGAAGACCCAGGCCGATTCGCATCGATACGAAGTTCATCTCGATCCTGGGTTGATCCGGTAACGCTCACCGGTGACGTAGGATCAGCCGCGTAAACCGCACCAGCCGGAGCCATGACCCAGACCAGGCAGAACGCCAATAGCACAGTCAGCCTACGATTCACTGCTTCTCCCCCGGATACTCCTCTTGAATGACCCAATGGCCGGCACTGAAGCTGAGCGAGTAACGAATTTTAGCGTAGGAGTTCGCCGGTCTATTTTTAAACTGCTTCCCGTCTTTATCGATCAGTTTCGCTTCTTTAGGCTGCGTTTCCGCAACGATAGCGTCGCCAATACGTTCCCCATCTCGGCCCATGCCAGGAAATGCCTCAATCGCCGTTACCGTGTACTCGCCATCGACAAAATAGCTACCGTTAACAAGGTCCGCGGAAAACCGCTCTACTAAGAGTTTGCAGAACTTGCAGGTGGGCGTGTTGTACACCTTTTGGAGCGGGTCAAGGTCGCCGGTGCGCTGGGCGTAATTGAACGCGTCAATCTCGAACCGGATCGTGGCCTCAATACCTTTGGCAGTAAACTGCCGCACCGCATCCGGCAACTGCGGCGGCTGCTCACGCGCCCGACCCGGCCCCACCGACACCTCCGATGACGGCGTATCTGACCCCCCATCGAACACACCAGAAGAATGCCTATTCGAAGAACGCTCATGCAACACCCACACCACACCCAGCGGCACC
>QHCE01000027.1 GCA_003243955.1 Acidimicrobiales bacterium
CTGGAAAACCTGATACACCTCAATGCCAGTAAGCGACTGAATGCTCGTTACCACATATTCGCTATCGACAAGGTGTGTGCCGTTAACAAGAGTGGCCGAAAAACGTTCTACTAAAAGTTTGCAGGTCTGGCAGGTGGGTGTGTCATACACCCTTTGGACCGGGTCCAGGTCACCGGTGCGCTGCGCATAATTAATCGCATCGATCTCAAACCGGATCGTGGCCTCAATCCCCGCCCGAGAAAACTCGCGTGTTTTATCGGGAAGCACCGGCGGCTGCTCCCGCGGCCGGCCCGACACACCCGGCGCCGGCGTATCCGACCTACCACCGCTCACGTTCGGCGAATGCGAACTCGCCGAACGCTCATGCAACGCCCACACCACACCCAGCGGCACCACCACCGCCAACACCAACGCCACAACACACAACAGCGTCGGAAGCCGACCACGCCATCACCAACCCTGCCGCCACACAGCCTTCGAACGCGGCAACTTGAACTGCACACCAGGCCCCAAAAAACTCATACCCCGCACACTATCCGCTCAACGTCAACCACCGCTCCCGTTATCCACAGGTGGAGTATTGGTGGCTGAATTTTGCTGCGCGACACCGCTGGATGTCAGCTCTAGGCTCTACTCCTTGCCGGCGATATCTATGCTGGCGTCTCCATCGGTGCGACCGGCCAGCACGCCGCGGCGTACCGCCGCCAGCGCGGTTGAGGCAGTGGATCGCAGTGCACTGTTCGCCGGGGCAACTGCCCACACCTGGTCTAGCAGGTCAATTACCTGGCGCGCCCATCGGACGAAGTCTCCGGCCGCAAGCTCAGCGCTCGAAGAGTCCGCGCGCCATCTGCTTTCGATATTCGCTGTCAAAACCCGTTGCAGCGATTCGCCGCGTGCCCAACGCAGAATCGGCCGAACGAAGCCGACGTCAGGTTGTTTGGTAAGGCCGAGACCACGCTCAGACTCGGCGTCGTTGAGTTCGCCCCAGAGCTTGGCCGTGCGCTCCAAGGCCACAGACAGCCTGCCTGAAGGCACGGGGATAGGTGTCGCATCGGAGCCTCGGGGTTCATACAGCAACGCCGAAACAGCCGCGGCTAGTTCGGCCGCGTCGAGCGCGTCCCACACACCAAGCCGGAGACATTCGGCAACCAGCAAATCCGATTCGCTCCAGATTCGACAGAGCTGCCGTCCCGCATCAGTAACCGTGACCTGGCTCGGCTCCCCCGAATCGAGCGGCTTCGCATCGTCGTTCGCGCGACGGCGGGAGGTGTCTTTCAAATAGCCGCGCGCGTGCAGGATTGCGCATACCTGGTCAAATTCTCGCGCCAGAGAGCTCGTACGGTGACTGACCCGCAGCTGGAGCTTGTCGGTGTCTGCCTGGAGCTGAGCACAGCGCCAGGCCCAGCTTGTGTGCTCGTCTCGTTGTGGGCAGCTGTGGCATGGATGACTACGCAGTGCTGCTCGTAGACGCGCTAGCTCGTCGTCATCGGCGGCCGGCTTTCGGGATCGCGAACGCCCGGATTTTTGATCTACGGGGTCGAGCTTGCGTACTGCGTTACGCAAGGATGCGGCTAGATCTCGACGCTGCTGTGGTGACCGATGGTTGAAACCATGCGGAACTGTGACCCGGCAGATTGCGACTACGTCGACACCGCCACGATCAGTGAAGTCAGCCATGCAAAGCCGGCCCGCCCAACGATCTTCGGTGAGTACCAGCAGCCGAGGTTCGCGCAACGGCTCGCTACCTGCCTCGAGCACCACAGCCAGACCAGCCCGCCGGCCGCCCGGCACCTGGATGACATCGCCTATCCGCAACTGCTCCAGTGAGAACGCGAGCCGTGCGTGGCGAAGTGCTGTGGAGTCGCGGGACAAAGCCTTCTCGCGCTGCTTGATCGCCTCCCCCAGCTGCGCGTACTCGGCAAAGTCGCCACGATCGCAGTGCATAGCTTCGGTGTAACCAGCGATGGCGTCGATGTTACGGCGGATCTGGCGCGCCAGCCCCACCACAGATTTGTCGGTTTGGAACTGGGCGAAGGAGGTTTCCAGGAGTGCTCGCGCCGCGCTGGTGCCGATGGTGGCGACTAAATTCACGGCCATGTTGTAGGAGGGCTTAAAACTCGACACCAACGGGTAGGTTCGGGTGGATGCCAGTCCCGCCACGCTGCGCGGGTCTATCTCCGGCGACCATAGAACAACAGCATGGCCATCGACATCGATACCGCGGCGGCCTGCCCTTCCGGTGAGCTGCGTGTACTCACCCGCGCTGATGTCGGCGTGCTGTTCACCATTGAACTTCACTAGCCGCTCCAGCACTACACTGCGCGCTGGCATGTTAATACCGAGGGCGAGAGTCTCGGTGGCGAAAACCGCTTTAACTAAACCTGCGACGAAGAGCTCCTCGACCACTTCTTTGAATACGGGAAGCATTCCCGCATGGTGCGCGGCAAACCCCCGCATCAGCCCCTCACGCCATTCCCAGTAGCCCAGCGCCTGCAAATCTTCGGCGCTGAGCTTGCTGGTGCGCTCAGCCGCGATGCGTGCAATCTCAGCCCGGCCGGGTCCGTCGGTAAGCCGAAGCTCGGAGCGCACGCACTGCCGTACCGCTGAGTCACAACCAACTCGACTAAAAATGAAGGTGATCGTAGGTAGTAAACCTTCCCTATCCAGGCGTGCGATCACGTCGGCCCGATTCGGGATGCCATTAGCGCGGACCCGATGCTGCGGCCCCCCGCGCCCCTGTCGGTGTCGCGACCCAGACCGGGGATAACTGGTCGTAGATATCCGACGCAGCGCCTCACTAGTGTGCCGTAGCAGCTGCGGATTGACCTTAGTTGCCAGTGAACGCTCCGAGCTGTCATCAGGCGAGGCAAACAAGTCAAACATGCGTTTGCCTACCAGCATGTGCTGCCACAGCGGGACCGGGCGGTGCTCGGAGACCACAACCTGGGTGGCGCCCCGCACAGTTACGAGCCAGTCACCAAACTCTTCAGCGTTACTCACCGTGGCCGACAAGGACACTAAAACGACTGATTCCGGCAGGTGGATGATGACCTCTTCCCACACCGCACCGCGGAATCGGTCGGCCAGGTAGTGCACTTCATCCATCACGACGTATCCCAGACCCAGTAGCGCCTGCGAGCCTACATACAGCATGTTGCGGAGTACTTCAGTAGTCATCACTACGATTGGCGCATCACCGTTGATGGAATTGTCCCCGGTCAGCAGACCTACCTGTTCGGAGCCGTACACTCGAACGAGATCGTGGTACTTCTGGTTGGACAGCGCCTTGATGGGTGTGGTGTAGAAGCATTTACGCTGCTGATGGCGGCCGAGCTGAATCGCGAATTCTCCGACAATAGTTTTCCCAGCCCCCGTGGGGGCACAGACCAGCACACTTGAGCCCGATTCCAAGGCCTGGCATGCCTCCCGTTGAAAATCATCAAGCGGAAACGCGGCGGCGCTAGCGAACTCCGCGAGCACCGGGTAAGCGCGGCGATTGCGAGCTTGGGAGTAAAGCTCTGCGGGACTGGTCACATCTTTTAGGCTAGTGCCCTCTCGTTGCATACCCGCATACTGCTAGCTCCACTAGCTGCCGGCTGCCTGTGCGGCGCTTCAACGCTGGCGTTCAGTTTGGCGGTTCTGATGGCAATGAGTTCGTAGCAGCGATTTGATGGAGTAGGCGAAGATGTACCGAAACTGCAAGTTCAGGATCACCCGTTGCCGCGCGAAGCCGCGATACTGGACCACTTGCGATGGAACGTAAAACCTCGCTGGGGAAATCCGTCGGATCGAGTGTCGCCCACAGACTGGCCTGCGGTCGACCCGCCCGCCCAACGATGCTCGCGCTAACTTCGCTGCATTCCAGCTCAGCACGCACGTCCTCCCGCAACGTTTTCAACAGTGATGAGCTACGAATCTGAGTACCGCCCTTGGCGTGGCGAGAAACCCGCAGCAGCCCAGAACGCGGAGTGATATTGGCCAGCAGTAGCCATGCCGCCCAGACCGCCACAGTGCTCGCCACGACAGCTACCAGCGGAATCGCCCAGCGGTTAGCTCGCAGCTCGAGCAGAACATCACTGGGCAGTAGAACGTCGCCGGAATGCCCCCATAGGCCCACGCGATGCGCGATCATCACGGCACCGACTGCGCTCAACGTGAGGCCGAGCAACAGGATATTAAAGCGATTCAGCAGCCTCATTCTGTGTCCCGGTCCTCATCGCTGAAGGGCGCCTGCCCGGACACGGTCTGCTCGGGAACCTCGATAGGTGGAGTGTGAACCGCAGGTATGGGCCGCTCTCGGAGCTTTTTTCCCGTGAACTTCACGAGTCTCGGCCGTGCCAGCCCAAAGCCCTCGAACCGCTGTTGCACTGCCGCCTTCACCTGGTTCAACACCACATCGTATTCGCTGCGCTCGCTAGCAGCCGAGCGAATTCTGACTGTGGCCCTGCGCCGGGACAGTCGCACTCGAGCGGAGACTACGTGACCGGCATGCAGCGCGGACGTCAGCAAAGCTTGCCGAGCGCTGGATGCCGACACGTATCCCACAATAAGCTTGTCCGAAGAACGCATCGGGAGCAGATCACGGTTACCTGGCAGTAACGCGAGCAACACCAGACCCGCACCGCAGGCCATGAATGATCCAGCTGCGATCAGAGTCGCTGCTTCATCCCACCTCTGTTGGGCAAGCCAATCCAGCACCGCCGTTTGGCCCAGCAGCCACGAGCTGTGCCGCCCGCCGAGAACGCGGTGCACTACATCAACTAGCAATAGCGCACTGACCACGAGAAACAGCACTGCTAGAAGACACGCGGGCAGCGCTCGCGTCGACCAGCGTCGCGGCGAGGTAACCCAATCCGCGCTACCCGAACTCATAGGAAACCACCACATCCACAGCCGTAACCGCATAGCCGGTAAATCGCCGGAGCTGACCGATGACGCGCTCCCGCACCCGATGCGCAGTAGTTGCCGCTGGAGCTGGATACGCCAACGTGAGGTTCATTTCGACTCTTAGCGAGAGCGCGGAATGGTCTCGATGGTCGTGTTTCTTGGCGCGCACCTTTCCTACGCTGTACACACCTGGCTGCCGCGCGGCGTCATGCGCCGCTATTTTGCGCAACACCCGTTCGGAGATGCTCGTGCGCCCCCGTTGGCCAGAAGGTGCCGCCATTCCCGCCAAACGCACCTGGGTCATCGTCTACCTCGGAAGGACAGCAGCTCACTTAGATCAAGTTCCCCGTCGAGTACTTTGCCGGCAAGTAGACCTATAGCGCCCAGCCCAGCGACCAGCAAGAAAGCGCTGAAACCACCGAACGCTGCCGCAAAACCCAGCGCCATGCCAATACCCAGTCCGATGGTTGACCTCTTCACAGCATCTCCCTACGAGTGCACCATTGCTATATCTTTACCTGCCGTTGCCTGTCATAACTAGGCTGGCGCGACAGTAATCAACGAGCTATTCGACCCGCGACGGGCGAGTTTGGAGCGTGCCACACACGGCAGTAAACACATCCGTCCAGAGCTGATGAAACAAACCTCGTCGTTTGTACAGCGTGAGATAGCCCGTACCGCCCTCTCGTAGTCGAGCTAACTCGTTGGCAGCGTCGGTGCTATGGCTGGCAGCTAGCTCCCGAAACCGTGCCAAGCCAGCAATAAACACTTCGGGGTCACCACCACGGTCGGGATGATGAGCTCGCACGAATTCGCGAAATAATTGGCGTCCCGTACGCTCATTCATGGCTATCGGCGGGGAGTCTATTCGAGCCGGCGCCCGTTGGAGCGGGGCCCGTCATCGTGGTCTTCTTCATCGAGCTCTGGCAGATGGATATCATCGATAGCAATGTTGACCTCAACAACCTCAAGGCCAGTCATCCGTTCCACCGCATCGATGATGTTCTCGCGCGCCGCTTGAGCAACATCAGAAATGGAGACGCCGTATTCGATGACCAGCACTAAATCAATCGCGGCCTGACGCTCGCCGACCTCCACCGATACGCCCTGCGCAACGGAAGCTCGGCCAGCGCCTGGAACTCGTTCACGAATGGCACGAAATGCGCGAGCGGCACCTCCACCAAGCTCGTGAATACCCGGAATCTCCCGCGCGGCCATGCCAGCGATTTTTGCTACTACCACATCAGCAATGCTGGTTCGGCCCTTTCCCGCGGCAAGGTCGGCAGCGAGATCGGTGCGTCCTGGCTCGGTTATGCTGCGAGCTGAAGTCGCGGACACGACACTTGCGTTCTGGGGTTCAGCGCTTTTGGGCTCCGCGCGAGACTTGGCTGCTTGGGAGTTCTTGCTGGTGATTCGTGCCGGTGAAATGCGTTCAGCCATAAAACTCATCCTTTTTCTGCTACGTACATAACGTGTACATCAGTCCCATGCATGCATCTATATAGTTAGACGCGTCTCACATGGCATGTGTCACGCTCGTAAAGAAACTTTCTGCCATCATGTACATAGCTTCGCCGGCGCGGGGAAAGGACTGGTGCGATCATGCCACTTCGCGCACCGGCAGTGTGTGCGGCGGCTCCGCTGGCGCCTCGACGCCGAGTCCGCCACACAACCCCCGCCCGCGCCGCTGTAGCCGAGCTGGATGAAGTGACCTTGGTTGCGCGAGCGGGTGACGGCGACAGCGAATCCTTTGCCGAACTAGTCCGGCGGCACCACGCCGGTGCCTACCGCCTGGCACTGCGCATCATGGGTTCAGCGCACGACGCAGACGATGTGGTGCAGGAGGCATTCCTCGCGGCATGGCGTCGAATTAGCGCCTTCCGAGGAGCCGCCTCCTTTAGCTCATGGATGTACCGCATCGTGGTTAATGGCTGTGCGAACGCGGCTCGAGCACAAAAGCACACTGTTGATGTCGCTGATCTTCAACAGACCCTCGTTGCTCCGGAAAGTCACTCCCCCCAACAGCATGCTGAAGGCGTGGCCGCTCTTGCCGCACTGCGAAACGCGCTACACAGCCTCACCGTTGGCCAGCGGGCGTGCTGGGTGTTGCGCGAGCTCCACCACATGAGCTATCCCGAGATTGCCGAGGTGCTCAAGGTGAGCCCAACTGTGGTGCGCGGAAGACTCGCCCGAGCTAGGACTGACCTTGCGGAGGCGATGCGGGCATGGATGTGAGTGCAACTGGGCTGGAATCAGGACTGCGCGCCATGCGTACGCAGCAGCCGCGACCTCCGGCGACCCTGGCTCGGCGGATTATCCGTGATACACGTGCGCAACCGCGCCGAGGCCGACTCATCCCGACCCAGACCGGCGACCCGCTGGCCGAAACCGAGATCGCGGCGGTATTAAGAGCTGTGGCGGACCAGATTCCATCAGTGCGAGCGCGTGGTTGCCGAGTGAAACCGCGCCGAGATTCCACCGGCACGCCCATTGCCGGCCCACTCGAGGTAGAGCTGTCGATCGCGGTTGAATACGGCAGCGTCATACCAGCAATCAGCATCGCGCTTCCCGCCGCACTACAGACCGAACTCGCGAAACGTTATGGGCTCAGAGTCGGCAGGCTCTTACTGAACGTCGTCGATGTGGTGTCGAAAACTTCGCAGAAAACTTAAGAAAAACTTAAGTTTGGAGGCTTTGCTACCCGTGAAACTACAGTAAAACTGTAGTTTCACGGGTAGCATTTAACTGTGATTGCCTCTCGAAGAGATTTGCGACATCAACTATTTCAGCTGGCGGCTGAGCAAGGCGGGTACTTCACCGCAGCTCAAGCTAGGAAGATTGGCTATTCCTACCAAGCTCAGGCACATAACGTTCATGCGGGTAATTGGGTGCGCCTCAATCGAGGCATGTTTCGGCTAGTCGAGTGGATCCCTGAACTACATGATGACCTGATTCGCTGGACGTTGTGGTCGGGTGGGCAAGCTGTTGTATCTCACGAGAGCGCACTGGCTGTTCACGGAATCAGTGAACTTGAGTCATCTCGGTTGCGGCTCACGGTCCCACCTGGCTTTTCTTTGCAGAACCCGGCAGTCACTCTCTATCACAACGATGTGCCGGACAAAGACATACTGCAACTCGCCGGCTTCAGAGTGACAACTGTCATCCGATCTCTTATCGATGTTGCCGCCATTTTGGCCGATGAAGACCAGTTAAAAAGGGCTGTTCAGGAAGCGCTCGACTCAGGCGTGTTTACGTTACGCCAACTACGATCCCGGGCCGAGGAAGTCGACCTGCGAGCCGCACTACGCATCGAACGAGCACTTGTTAGCGTCAGCGCACTATGAGATACGCAAGTCCCCAAGCACTGCGCATGGCGCTTAGCCAGCGTTTACTGACTCAGTCAGAAACAACGGGTGTCAGCCTTGATCGACTGCGACGTCGAGTGCTGTTCGAACGGATAATTACACGGCTTTATGCAGCCGAACCTGGCATATGGGTAGTAAAAGGCGGCATGGCCCTTGAAGTGCGACTTCGAGACGAAGCCCGTCTCACTAAAGATCTCGACCTCGGACTGCGAGCCACGGTGCAAGCTAGCGGAGACCTCAAAGCACGGCTCATTGAGGCGCTCTCCATCGATCCTGACAAAGACGGATTTATGTTAAGCGTTGGCTCGGTTAAACGGCTAATGGAAGATAACCAAGGACAGGCAACCTGGCGCGCCTCGATAGCGGCTCAATTAGCTGGGAAGCCCTTTGGCGGAATGCAAGTTGACGTTTCCCCGCGGCTATATGAGCTCGATGAAACAGACTTCATGGTGCTACCAAACTTTTTGGATTTCGCTGGAATTCAACCGCCTGAGGTTGAGCTCGTATCTGTCGATCGGCACGTAGCCGAGAAGTTCCACGGAATGCTCAAGGAGTTCCCCGACCGGGAGAACACTCGAGTACGCGACCTTGTCGATCTGGTGCTATTGAATGAGCACGGGTTGGTGGATCCGGAACGGGCAGTTGAGTCAGTTCGTTCCGTATGGGCAGAACGGAATGAAATTCTCCCCGACGAGTTCCCATCGCTCCCGGTGAGCTGGCCAGACCGTTACGAGGCGATGGCCGCCGAACTCAATCTAGCCGCGGCCAGTTTCAGTGAAGCCGTAGCTGTAGTCAGAACCTTGTGGGAAGCCATGTTCGATAAGCGGCAGCGCCGCACATCGGCAGACTCTTGCTGAATGTCGTAGATGTGGTAGACGTGCCAGTAGGCTGAAAGCCGTGGTCAAAAAATCCAAATCCTCCAGAACCCGCTGGGACCCACGACATGCTGCCGACGCCGCCAACGAGCTGCGGACAAAGACCGCCCGGCTTATGCGCGGCTCCGAATTCATGACAAAGTACGTTGAGCAACTGCTCCGGCAAACCCACGACGAAACTATCGCCGCTGAGGTAGCCGCTGCCGGAGAGGTAAGTGCCGAGGTCACTACTGAGGCAATTTCTGCCGACATACTAGAACGGATGCGTCAATGCTTCGCCCATGCTGCCGCTAACCCGACGTTTCGAACATTGGCACGCGCAGCAATTCCACAGGAAGTCATCCGGCTAGAAGAAGCACCGCTCTATGTCATTGAACCCGCAGCGCTGCGGGAGCTCGAAACATCCATGCAGGAGACGGACCCAGACTCCGCACCAGTGCCGTTTAATCTCCCTACCGAAACCGGGTATCTCTTACTTCCTCGGCCGGTGTACACCCAAGCAGTTGATGGCACACTCAGCGCGATCAAAGCAATCGTCTGGGGACCATTGACAACGACATTCACCAACGAACAGGGAGTTCAGGAAACAGCGGCAGGCATACGACTCTCGGTGTATCACGATCCGCACAGCTTGCGGGTTGCATACGGCCTAGAGGTGCTGGACGAAATCGCTCATGAAATGCGCCCCGCCACCCAGGTACCACCGCTGCTGTTCCGGCAGGCCGAGCTGCTTCGAGCCGACACCTGGGATGAGGTGATCGCGATCAAAAAGGCCCAACCTGCCCCGGCACCCGAGCAGAAGGTGCCACCCAAGGCTGACACGGCGCCGCCTGGCGTGCCAGTCTTTGCTGACGTTAGTCAGGTGATGCATCTGCGGCTAATGCGGGTATTCGACGCCTACTGCCAGCAGGAGCGGGCCCGGATTCGCAGCTCGACCCCTCAGCGGTCAGGCGGACGTGGTAAAAGACGCCCTTCTTTGCCCCCAACCCCCACTCATATCATTTACCTTCCCGAGGAAAGGGCCGTTGATCTGCCGGACGGCAGCCGCTTTACACCTCGGGGCGAGGTGAAACGCGGATTTGTGCGTAGGACACGGGCGTGGCCGGTAGCTCCGGTAACGCGAACTGCCGTAGACCCGGCTACGGGGAAGATCGTAGAAACGCCGGTCCGGAAAGCATTCGTCCAAGGCCCAGACCGCAAGGACCATACCTACGAAGAGCTACGTGCGCTTAAAGATGCCGAAACGACACGGGCCGTGGTTGCTGATACACCCCGAGCGGTAGGCGGCGTCGACGACGGTAACCGCACAGCGGCAACGGTCTAGGTCACATCGTCCTGGCGGTTGCGCTCATTTCCAGTAGTGCTGCTTACCGCCTCTTCCTCGAGGGACGCGTCCTCGTCTAACGAGGATGTTTCGTCGTCGGAGAGCTGGCTAAGCGGATCCTTGCGGCGTAGTCGGGAGCGCCGGCGATCATTGAGCGCGGCAGCACCAACGGCCGCGAAGTACAGCAGGCACATGGGGACAGCTAATCCCGTCATGACGAATGGATCAGGAGTGGGCGTTGCAAACGCGGTAAAGACAAAGATCAAAAAGACCGTGATCCGCCACCAGCCCAACAGCTTCTTCGCGCTGGCGATCCCCGCTACATTGAGCATGAATACCACCAGCGGAAATTCGAAACCGACACCGAACACCAGCAACATTCCGGTGACGAAGTCAAAATATCCACTGAGGTTGACATTTACGGCGAGCTCAGGGGTTTGGATGAGCAAGAACTCCAATGCGCGCGCAACGACAAAGTAGGCGAGAAAGGCTCCACTAAGAAACAGCGGCACCGCCACCGCGACGAAGACGTACGACCATTTCTTCTCTCTACGGTGCAAACCTGGCGCCACAAATGCCCACAGCTGGTAAAGCCAGATCGGGCAAGCAAGTAAAAGCCCGATGTACAGCGCAACCTTCAGGTTCAAAACAAACGGCTCTAGTGGTGACTGTGCCGTGAAAACGCACTGTTTCGCGAACCGAGCGCAATACGGCTGCTGAATGAAGTGCAGCATGGATTTGGAGAAAAACAGCCCGATGCATAACCCGATCGCTATGGCTAAGCACGCTTTGAGCAGCCGTTGCCGCAGTTCGCGGACATGTTCCATAAACGGCATTCGGGCCGATGGATCTGACGTACCATGCTCGGTTCGCCGACGTCGAATACTGACCACGCGCGGAATTAGGCCTGTTTGTGGGGCTGGTGAACCGGGTCGATCACGTCACCGCTGAGCGGAGCCGGACCCGACTGGCCCGGTGCTGGCCGCTGATTAGTCTCAACCTCTGACGTGGTCTGCGCCTCAGCCTTGCCGCGAACGTCATCTTCCATCAGACCTTTGGTTTCTGATTTAAAAATGCGCAGCGAACGCCCGATAGCGCGGGCGCCGTCTGGTAGCCGCTTGGCGCCGAACAACACCAATATAACGACAACCAGAACAATGATGTGCCACGGCTTGATCCCCATAGTGGGCCTGCCTCTCGGGTACGGCTGTGCATTTCCCTGCTCCTGCCAGCCTAACGTGCGTACTGAGCCAGTGCGGCAC
>QHCE01000068.1 GCA_003243955.1 Acidimicrobiales bacterium
ACACCGTTAGTGAAACAGGCCCGGGTAAACAGGCAGCGCTACCCTGCGTTTCTTCGGTTGTGATATACGAATTCATGCTGACGGGCAAGCGCTGGCTAAGCGGCCGAGGTGAGGCGGTTTCAAGGTCATGTATGCGAGCAGCGGGAACACACAAGTACGAGCTGGGATTGTGGTCACGGGTACGGAGTTGCTCAGTGGCTTGATCACTGATCGCAACGGTCCATGGCTAGCGCAGCGGTTGGGCGAGTTGGGTGTGGAAGTGGCCCACCTGCTCTGCGTTGGGGACCGACCTGAGGATCTGGCCGCGGCGCTGCGTTTTCTCGGCGATCAGCGCATCGACCTGGTCGTGACCAGTGGTGGACTGGGCCCAACCGCGGACGACGTGACCGCTGAAGTGGTCGCTGGATTCGCCGGGGTGAGGTTGGAGCTCGATGCAGCGGTGGAGCAACAGATCGCCAGCGCTCTTGCCCGGTTCCGCCGCGGGTCGAGCTTCGATTCCGAGGCGTTGCTAGCGGCGAACCGTAAGCAAGCGATGGTGCCCCGAGGCGCGCAAACCCTCAACCCAGTGGGGACAGCGCCCGGGCTGGTGCTAGCGATCGAGAACGGACCAACCGTGATTGTGCTTCCGGGGCCGCCCAGAGAACTACAGGCAATGTGGCCTATGGCCGTAGCAACTCCCGCTGCCAGGGCAGTGCTGGATCACGCCCGGCCTTATGAGTCCGCACAATTACGCCTGTTCGGACTGCCAGAGTCCCAGATTGCGGTGACACTGCGGGAGGTGAGCCAGACCCTAGACCTCACACCGATGGAAATCACCACGTGCGTACGGCACGCTGAGCTGGTTATAGATATCCGACATCGACCCGGAGCCGAAGCGACCCGCCGCGCGCTGATCGAAGCGATCCGTATGCAACACACCCACCAGGTGTTTTCCACGGACGGCACATCCCTGGATGACCAGCTCGCCCAGCTGCTGCGTGGAAGGCGGATCGGGCTGGCCGAATCATGCACTGGTGGCCTGCTGGCCGCCCGGCTCACGGCGCGACCGGGAGCATCAGACTACGTTGCCGGAGGTGTAGTGGCCTACTCCAACACCGCCAAAACCGAGCTGCTGGGTGTGCCCGCCGAGTTGATTGAACAGCACGGTGCGGTGTCACCGGAAGTAGCTCGGGCCATGGCTGACGGGGCACGGCACCGCGTGGGTGCCAATGTTGGCGTTGGGATCACCGGCGTAGCGGGCCCGGGCGGGGGCACTGACGCCAAGCCGGTCGGCTACGTGTGCATCTGCGTGACTACCAGCGACGGCGCTCACCTAGCCAGCGATCCAGTCCTACCCGGCGACCGCGCCGAAATCCGAGATCGGTCAGTAACCGTCGCTATGCATCTGGTTCGACGCGTCTTGCAAGGTGTCGAGGTAGATACACCTTCACGGTAGTAGCACGGTAGTAGCGAAGACGGCGGCGAGCGGGACCTTAAACATTTGCCAGTTCTCACAATGTCGCGCTAGCATTCTCATGCAAGAGTTGTCGCATTAGTGGAGGTGGCCGGTGCTCCTGTGAAGCGCTCATTCGTCCTGCGGCCCTATCGGCCGTGTCGGCCACTGTGCTTCGGAGTACCGCATGTCAACGCAACTCACTGTTCGCGCCATAACTAAGTCTTATCACGATCGGCTCGTCCTCGACGAGGTGACGTGCTCCTTCGCAACGGGAGAGCGCACGGGGATCATCGGCGAGAACGGGTCCGGCAAAACCACCCTGTTACGCCTGCTCGCCCACTGCGAGCAGCCAGACCAGGGGCAGCTCATCGTCTCCGCCGATGGCGGCGTGGGATATCTCGCCCAAGACGCATCGCTACCGCCGCATCTGACCGTGCAAGAAGTAGTTGACGAAGCCTTGAGTGACCTGCGGGCCATCGCGGCCCGGATGCGTCACTTGGAGTTGGTGATGGCCAGCGGTAACCAGGGCTGTTTGGCCGAATACGGCGATCTGATGACGACCTTCGAGCTGCGCGGCGGATATGAGGCTGATGTCCGAGTCGAGCAGGCTCTGCACGGCCTCGGCCTGAGCCGGCTGCGCCGCGACCGCGTCCTGGGCAGCCTCTCGGGGGGAGAACAGGTCCGGCTGCACCTAGCTTCGGTCCTTGCGGCGGGACCGGAGGTGCTGCTGTTGGACGAGCCGACTAACCACCTTGACGACAATGCCCTCACCTGGTTGGAGGAGTACTTACGTGGTCGGCGAGGCACAACCGTGGCGGTCTCCCACGACCGGGTCTTCCTCGAACGGGTCGCCACCACGTTGATCGAGGTGGACGCCGACCGGCACACCGTCGTCCGTTACGGCAACGGCTACGCCGGCTACCTCACCGAGAAGGCAGCGGCGCGGCAGCGCTGGGCACAGGCCCACGAGCAGTGGCAGACCGATGTCGGCCGGCTTCGCGAGGCCGCCGCGACCACCGCGCGCCATGTGGCGCCGGCCCGGGCAATGACCGATCACAACAAAATGGCCTATAACCGGGCTGGCGGCCGGGTGCAACAGTCGCTGGCCAGCCGGGTCCGCAACGCCGAAGAACGACTGCGTCGTCGGCTGGCCAAACCCGTCCCGCCCCCGCCTAAGCCCCTGCATTTCGCGCCGTCGCTGCACGCAAGCCACCTACAAGGTGTGGTGCTCGATGCCCTGGACATCGAGGTCGCCGCACGATTGCTTCCCATGAGCCTCACCATTAAGGCGAGCGAGCGGATGCTGATCACCGGACCCAACGGTGCGGGCAAAACCACCCTGTTGCGCGTGCTGGCCGGCGACCTCGATCCGAACGCCGGGCAGGTCACCCGTCGAGGTCGAATCGGGTACCTCCCCCAGGAAGTCGCCGTGGGTCAGCCGAGTGAGATGTTGCTGGCGGCGTTCGCCCACGGACGGGAAGGTACTCCCGGTGAACACGTCGAACGGCTGCTGACGCTTGGACTATTTCAGCGCAACCACCTCACCGTGCCTGTCGGGAAGCTGTCCGCGGGTCAACGGCAACGCCTGGCCCTTGCGCGACTACTCACCAACTCCAGCGATGTCCTCTTGCTTGATGAGCCGACCAACCACCTATCCCTCGCCCTCGTCGAGGAGTTGGAAGCCGCGCTGGAGGACTACACCGGCGCGCTTGTCATCGTTAGCCATGACCGTAGGCTGCGACAGCGATGGCGCGGCGCCCACTACGCGATGTCTGGATCAGATAGTGACAGACACGCAGGCGCCGACCCGACAAGCGCCACCGTCGGCTGAGCTGATTTACCACACAGCACTCGCAGGAGGAATCCGATGCCACACTCTGGCCGGCCGTCGATCTACGAAATTCCGCTTGGCGCCCCCGATTCGGGCCCATACGACATCACTACCGGCCCTGATGGGGCACTGTGGTTGACGATGGTCCACACCGGGCAGCTGTCTCGAATGACGCTCGACGGCCATCTCGACCACTATCCGCTCGACCCCACATCCTGCGGGCCGTCGATCATCATACCAGGATCCGATGCGACGCTGTGGTTTACCCGGATTCATGACCATCGAATTGGCCGGATCAGCACTGCCGGGGACACTATGTCGTTCAGGGTCCCGACTCCAAGCAGCGGTCCGTTCGGCATCGTCACAGGTCCTGACGACGCTCTATGGTTCACCCAGATGCCGAACCACACGGCCTCACATTCGGCCCTGACGGCGACCTCTACATTGCACTGGAGATCGGGACAGTCGCACGCTTAAGGCAATGACCCTGGCTTCCAGGGTATGAGCGAACCCGTGATTTATCGTTGCTCCATGTGAAACGGTGGTGATGTCTGGGGAATTACGTTCTCTCCCTGACATCACCACCGCTTCTGTAATTTTTCTGCTCTGGCCGTCAACGCGTGAGGTGTCTGCCACGCCCAGTGACCATGTGATAAATAACTAGCAGGATGCAGGCTCCTACAATGGCGGTGAGCCACGTAGAGATGTTAAAGAAACCTCGCGTGGTATCCACCCCAAAGAGAGCTGATGCCAGAAAACCTCCCAGTATTGCACCAACGACGCCAATACCTACCGTGACAATTACGCCTCCTGGCTCACGCCCCCCGATAAGAGCTTTGGCGATTGCGCCGGCGATAAGGCCCAAAACAATCCAAGCGATGATGCCCATGTTTCCTCCTACATCTACATGTGGGGCGGCGCCAGGCGCGCTATTGCATCAAGCAAAGCCAAGCTAGACGAAACGTTGCCTAAGACACATAGCGCATGATGGAGCCCTTGGTAGCAAGAGTAGTCGATCAGCGTTTCATTTGTCTCGGAATCTGGTCAGGCCGAATTCTGGAGATCGCGGCAACAGCGATTCGCAGTGCAGCTAGTGTTGTGTAATCGATAAAGCATGGCTGTATTAGCCGCACGGACGTAGCCGATCATGGCCAAGCCGAACAAAGCCGCGCAGAGGTGTCCGACTGTAATGAAGTCCGGCAGCCAGCCGTACCAGATGGTGTTGGTGAACGGCAGAGCCAGCATGATCAGGGCGTAGCCAGCGGCAAGCAGTAGGGGCCGGATCAATGCGGTGACCGCGGCCGCGGCGGTGGTAGCGAGGTAGCTGACACCGTAGTCGAGTTCCGACCGGACCTCGGACGGATACCAACCGTGCCGCAGGGCTAGCGCAATCAAGCCGAGGCTGGCTAAAGTGGCCGCCAGATGACCGGTGACCCCCAGGAAGATCGCCCGGGCCGCACCGATCTGACGCTCTAGCACGGCGAAACAACAGGCCACGCCGAAGCCCACGATTAGCGTCAAGAACAGCAGGCTTGCTGAGGTGTCCACTACCAGCAAGCTGCCGAACGGCGCCAGCAGCGGATGATGCGGCAAATTATCCAGATTCGTGCTGATCGCCTCAAGCAGCCGGTGCCCGGCCGCGGGAGTCAGCACGAACCGCAGCAGCGCCCAACTGGCGGCCAGCAACATCAGATACCCAAACGTCAGCGGGTTCCGCCGTGGATAACCAACCAGAATTCGATAGAGCCAAAGCAGGATATCCAACAGCCTCGTGCGCAAAGGCGGAGTCGATCGCCCCATATATAGTTCTCCTACCAGGAACTTCCATTCACAAGAAACTTAGGGCAGGTCGGCAGGGAATAGGCGAAATTCTCCGTCGCCGATCGGCGCCATGACACGGAAATGCCGCTCATCCAGCGTGAGCAGGTCCAGGGTACCGTAGCGGTGCGCCAACACGATCGGGCTTGCATCGGTGAGGCCGCTACCCAGGTCGGCATAGGCGATATCAATATTGAGGGCACTCTGAACATCTTCGGCGTTCAATCGCGCTATCTCTAGAGAGCGACTACCCAACAATTGCGAGATCGCCTCACGTGCCACGCGATGTCCGGCATGCGTCCGCAGAAGGTAGTCGTATTCGGCGAGCACCATAGGGCTCACCGCCAGAGGCGTATGGAGGGTACGCACGAAAGCCTTAACCCGCGCATGTAGCGGTTCTTGGGTGTGCGTCAGAGCCAAAAGACCCGAGGTGTCGGCAATGATCATTAAGCACCAAAACCGGTGAGGAAACACTCATCTTCATGCGCCATAGGCTGCATATGTGGCAAGTCCAGGGAAGGTAGAAGATCCCAATCTGGGCGTAGGGTGGCCGCTTCTTTTTCCAATGCGTCACGCATGACTTGGGCCTCAGAGGTCCCTCTGTTCTGCGCCAGCAGATGAATATCTTGCTTAAGTTCCTCACTGATATACATCGTCGTTTTCACCATAAGTCTATTTTACCATACGCACAGTACGTATGGCATGTGTGATAGATTCAGATCTCAGATGCACCAACACCACAGCAAGCGGGCGAGATTTTCTAGAAGCCCTAAAAGCTGAAGCGCGTGCGGGCAGCTCCGGCCTGTGGTAAGCAGGACACGGTATGATCCTCTTGGGCTGACAAATGTTTAAGCCCTTAAAGACCGCGGAGACCCCCATGTTAGGTAAACGTTTCGGTGCGTTCGTTGGCGTCGTTACAGCGATGTTGATGTTGTTGCCGGCAACGGTCGCCGAAGCCGCCGCCCCGGCCCCTCAGCCATCCTTTCCAACCAGCGCGATCCCCACAGTCGGTGTGGTATCAGTGGCGGGTTACGGCCCGGTCAGCACTGGCACCGTGATTAACACCCCGAAGCGAAACATTGTCCTTGTTGCGGCACACACCATTGACGGTTTTTATGTTCATCCGGGGGCTTCAGCCTTCAGCTTCACTCCCGGATATAGCCCCGGTACCACCAACCCCACACCCTACGGCGTGTGGCAAGTGGCCTCGTATCACCTCATGCCCAAGCGGGGCAACATTAGCCATAACCCCGACTACGACACCGCACTACTCGTGCTTGAGAAAAACAACCAGGACCGCAACATTCAGGACGTAGTCGGCGGCCAAAACTACCAACTCAACGCCCCCATCTCGGGCGTGATCTCCTCCATCGGCTACCCCATCAACGGCCCCAGCCCCCTGTACTGCCAAGTCTATGCCAGAGTGCACAAGGTGAACGGCCATAAGGACGAGTTCCAGGCCGACTGCGGTAAAAGCTTTGGTGATGGCGTGAGCGGCGCCCCGCTTATGACTAACTACAACCCCCTAACCCATCAAGGCACAGTTATCGCTAACGTTGGCGGCGATAACGAAGGCGGCGACCCCAGCGGAGAACTCACTTACGGCGTCCGGCTAGACAACGAATTCCAAGCGTTCCTCGTCGGCGTCGTCAACACGGCATAGCTCGCAGAACTGCGTAGCCTCACAAGCTAACTTACGAAACAGTGAGGATGAGGGGCCCGTCATCAGTGATGGCGATGGTGGGCTGGCTGTGGGCCGCCCTAGCTCCGCAGCCAAACAGGCACGGAGATCCCGACACGATGGCCCTGACCACTATCCGCTCCTACGTTGAAGCATTGGGCGGAAAGCTACGCCTGGCCGCCGATTTCGGTGACCATCAAATGCAATTCCCGGCAGCCGTATAAGTCAGCGTGTCGTGGAGGTTGTTGCCGGCTATACGGGCCGGCCTTGCCGGGAACCCTGAATATTTGGCCGCAGTTGCATGCTTCATCGAGTGGGCAGCAAACCGGGGCCACTGGAGTTTCAGCCAAGGAGCAGCTTGACCCGACGTTACGGCGACGGATCATGGCCGCAATTGAGACCCCCGCAGAAAATCCCCGCCCCCCGTATCCAAAAGGCTGCTAAATGGAGGGCAGTAGCCGCAACCAATGGCGACTGCGTAGCGGAGACTGTCATCTACGAGATCCACGACCAGCAACTATTCGTTGACGTTGTAAAAGTCGGCGGTCGCGGCCAAGCCACCCTCTACACCAGCGAGGCGACTCAGTCCTCGGTTGGGCGGCGCAGCCGTTTGGTGAGCGTTCGGCGGCGTTTGTCGGCCAGCCGCCGCTCGCGGGCGGCTCGGGAGGGGCGGGACGCTCGACGTTCCGGAGGATCTGGGGCCAGCGCTTGCCGGAGCGCCGCGGCGAGTCGAACTCGCGCGGCTTCCCGGTTGCGTAGCTGAGAACGGTGCTCGGCGGCGACTACAGTGAACAGCCCGCCCACCAGCCGTCCGGACAACCGCTGCAGTATCCGGTCCCGTTGGGCTGGAGTGAATGCCACGCTGGCGTTCACGTCGAAGACCAGCTCGACCCGCGAGTCAGTGGTGTTGACTCCTTGGCCACCCGGCCCGCTCGCTCGAGAAAAGCGCCACCGCAGCTCGGCCTCCGGGATCGAGACACTCACCGGCAGCACATCGCGCATGTTAACAGTATGCCCGCAAGCCGCGATGCGGGTTTTAATACAGCCCCCGTTACCGCAGGGGAGCTAATCAAGCACTAGGACATTCCCGTAGCTGGCTCACGCATAAGCCAGCGGCTCCGGCAGCAAATTCAGTAAGTCGGGCTTAGGTGGATTACCATTCAAAGCCGTCATGCGGGCGCGTTTTTTCCGATGCGAGGAGTTAGCGCGGCCACTGCCAGGACCAGGCCGATGGAGATGGCTAGTGACAGGTGCAGTCCGGATATCAGACCCGCTCCGGCCGTCAGCGAACCAAACAGTGCTACTCCGATCACGCTACCGATCTGGCGTGTGGTGTTCAGCGTGCCCGATGCCACTCCCGAGAATGACTTGTCCACACTGCCCAATAAGGCGGAGGTCATCGCTGGGACCAGCAGCCCGAGGCCAAGTCCAAGCGCCACGAGCTGGGCGAGGATCGTCCAGTAGGGTGTTGAGGCGGCGACGCCGAGCAACCCGGCGCCACCGGCGGCCATCAGCAGCGCCCCGATACCGATCACCCATCGTGCACCAGCAATGCGAGCCAGACGTGCCGCGGCAAAGTTCCCAACCAGGATTGCCGCGGTCATCGGTGCGAACGCTAGACCGGTGGCCAACGCCGACAAATGCTGCGTTTGCTGAAAGAACAGGCTGAACACGAAAATCAGCCCATAGAAGGCGACGTTAACCAGCAGTCCAATAGCGGCCGTGGAGCTAAACGTGGAGACGCGAAACAGTCGCAGGGGCAGCATCGGTTGGGGCTGCTTGGCCTCCATAAGGACAAATGCCGCCCCGGCGATCGCAGCTACAGCCAATCCCGCAAGCACCGCGGGATCGGTGAACCCGCGCGAGCCACCCTCAATCACCGCACCCGCCAGCGCCATGAGAGCAACGACGACACTTATCTGCCCCCAGAGGTCTACACCACGCTCACGGGAACGCGGTGTCTCGGCGGCGAAGCGGGCCGTGAGCCAGATTCCGACCAGTCCGATCGGTGCGTTGATGAAGAAAATAGAGCGCCATCCCAGCGTGGCGATCAGCACACCACCCACCAACGGGCCACCCGACAAGGCTCCGCTAGCTCCCGCCGCCCACAAACCCACCGCACGGGCCCGCTCACCAGGTTCAGGGTAGGTGTGATTGAGCAAAACCAGCGAACAGGCTCCCAGTATCGCCGCACCTACTCCCTGCAGCACGCGGCCCGCAATCAGCAATTCCAGGTTGAACGCCAACCCACACATCGCCGATGCGACGGTGAAGATTCCAAACCCCGCAATGAACATCCTTTTCCCACCACAGCGGTCCCCCAGCGCACCTGCGGTCAGAATCAGTGCCGCGAACGCCACCGTGTACGCAGCGACTATCCACTGCGATCCCGCAACGCCACCGCCCAGCGCCACTCCGATCGGGGTGAACGCCACATTGACAACGCTGACGTCTAGCTGGATCACCGCGAAGCCCAAGCTGGCCGCGACTAGCGTCCATCTCCGCCGGCGTTGGTTGCTCCAGCTATCGGACCGGCCTAGGGTGTCTTTCGGTGCCGCCCTTTGCTCAACTGCTGCGCTCATGGGGCAACCATAGATCGTTTACGCTTCGGCGGTCGTCGAAGTGAATCTAAGTAGAATGGAACTATGTCCACTGCGGCTGCCTCACCTCCGAGTCCGGAAACGACGGCTCCGGGAACAGGAAACCGCGGTGATGCCGATATCGCCGCAGTCGGCTCACTGCTCGCCGACCCGAGCCGTTGTCGGGTACTAATGGCCCTCAATGACGGCCGAGCGTTGCCGGCAAGTCTGCTCGCCACCGAGGCCGGGGTCACCCCGGCTACTATCAGCAGCCACCTGGGCAAACTCCTAGCGGCGGGGTTGCTCACAGTCGAACAGCATGGTCGCAACCGCTACTACCGGCTTTCGGGTCCGAAGGTCGGCCAGCTCATCGAGGTCCTTGCCCAGCTGGCCCCCGCTCAACCAATCCGTTCCCTGCGCCAAGGAACCCGCGCCCATGCGCTTCGGGAAGGTCGGGTCTGTTATGACCATCTCGCCGGACGACTCGGTGTCGCCCTCATGCGCGTCATGCTCGACGCCGAGCAGCTGACCGGCGGGGATGGAACCTTCGACCCGGACCAGGCCGAACACGACAAACGCGTCGGCTATGGCCACGACGTCGACTACCGGCTCACCGCCGACGGGTACGCATTCCTCGCCGGCTTCGGGATCGTGCTCCCGCCGCGTCGCCCCGTCATCCGCTACTGCGTTGACTGGTCCGAACAGCGGCACCACCTCGCCGGCGGAGTCGGTCGCGGCCTGCTCGCCCGGTTCATCGAGCTCGGCTGGGTCCATCGATCAAAGACCACCCGCGCGGTCCACATCACTGATACAGGCCGCGCCGGCCTGCGTGATGTTTTCGGCATACACGATTGATAACCTTGGCGCCGGCAGTACCCGTAAAAGGATCCGTTGGACGGCCCCCACTGAGAGGATGTCAGGGTACTTGCTGCCGTGCAGGCATCAAGAGGGGTGTTCCAAACCAGCCCCAATAGATGCGGTGATGAGCAATCCGCGGACCGTGCAGATCCATGACCTCTACCAAATCGACCTGATCGCCTGTGGGAGTGTGCCGAGGATACTCCCAGGTCAGGGTTTGCCCATCGAAAAGGTAGCGACCGGTGCGGTACCAACGCACGAGTTCATTGGGCCGCTTATCGGTTCCACGCTGAAAGAACGGCCGAATCTGGTCGTGACCGATGAGTATCCCGCTTTCCTGATCGAGGATCCGGGGGATGAGCGGAGTCTCGAGGATCGCCTCGGGCAAGTACAAGTCGAGCAACGCATCGATGTCGTGGGCTTGCGTCCGGCGATCCCATTCTCGGTAGACGAACGCCGCGTCGTCAGCACTGGCTGTTGGGGCATCTGTATCTGTGGACATGCCACCAGGGTAGGGCCAAAACGTGCGGTGACCAAAGTGGGCATGCGACATACTGGACGAATCACAGAGCAACCAGGTGATGTGAATCTGGCTGGGCGCACAGCGACACGCTAGGCGGCGTGAACGCGGCGAGCGTCTGAGAGCCCGCATCAGTGGTGTTGCGGGCGGATCCGCGGATTGCAAACGTCAAAGCCAAGGCTCCGGCGCCGGCGACCGAGGCAGCGAGAAAGGCTGCCGGGTAATGGAAATGGACCGCGATCACGCCTCCCAGCAGACCCGCGGCCAGGATGCCGAGATCCCAACAGGACGTCATCGCACCGACCGCAGCTCCGGAGCGCAGAGCGTGAGCACGAGTGAGGGTGATCGCGACGGCAGACGGATACACCAAGCCAAGGCCAATTCCGGTAATCGAGACGTCGAAAAGCGCCCCAGCCGCGGTGTGGGTTTGCGCCAGCAGCACCAGGCCCACAATCTCGGCAAGGACCACAAGACGGGCGACGGTGAGCCCCCCGTAGCGGTCGATCAGCGGGCTACCGGCAGCTCGAGTGAGCAGAAACGCGATCGCGAACACTGTGAGACCCATGCTCTGTCCCCCGATGCGATCATCGGTGAGGTAGAGCACTAATAACGCAGTCAAGGTGCCGTACCCGTAAGCGGCCAGCCCCAAGTAGAGACCGGGCAGCCCCGCTCCGGCTGGGACAATATCGCGCCATGAGCGAACCCTGACTTGTGGAGCACCATACTGGCGAGGTACACGCCGAGTCGAGGCGATCAGAACGGTTGAGGCCAGCGGGAGTGCGATGACAAGGCTCCACACCGCGGTCGAGCCGCCGAGCTGATGCGCGGCAACAGCGAGGACCGGCCCGATGGCCAGCCCGCCCCACATCGATAAGCCAAACCAGCCCGCGACCCGTCCTCGCCGTGCAGACGATGTCGCCGACAACACCCAGGGCAGCGCACCGGAGAACAGCGCAGCTTCCCCCGCACCCATGATCAACCGGACCGCGATCAGCAAAGCCAGATTGGGCGCAAGTAAGTGTCCGATCGCACCGACAGAGGTGATCACGCCTCCGGCCATCACGACCGGCCGCGCGAGTCCCGAGTCACCTGCCCGCCCCGCGAACGGACGCGTGACCGCAGTAGCGGCAAACGCCGCCCCGACCCCCAGTCCCACCAGCGCCGGTCCGGTCCCGAACCGCCCCGCCATGTAGGTGGGCAGCTCCTGCAACGTCGCACCGAGGGCAAGGTAGCCGCACAACACCGCCAGCCACAGCCTCCGAAGCGGCGCGGACCTTATCTGAATTGCATTCATAAAGAAGACAGTACAGTTCGGTACTGTCTTAGTACAGACCTGTACTGTAAGATGAGAAGCATTCATCCCCCAAACCGAGAGGGCGCGCGTATGCCTATCGCTGGTCCGCCCAGCCCAGCCGCGACGCGGTCGCGGATACTGGACACAGCCACCGCCCTCTTCTACGAGCAGGGCGTTCACGCCGTAGGTGTCAATGAGATTGTTGCTCGCGCCCACGCATCCAAGCTCAGCCTGTACCGCTACTTCCCCTCAAAAGACCAGCTTGTCGAAGCCATGCTCAGCGAGCACAGCGACCGTATTCACGCCTGGCTGGAGCGCGAAACAACAAACGCACCCGCTGGTCCTGACCGGGTTATGGCGGTATTTGATCTTCTGATTACCTGGTTCGCGCAACCCGGGTACTGCGGATGCGCGGTCGTCAATGCCACCACTGACACCCGCGGCGATCCGGCAATCGCCGCGATCGCTCGTCGCCACCTGACCCGCTACCGCGCGCTTCTCGAAGATCGGATGTGTGACCTCAACATTGCCGACCGCCCGGCATTGGCCCGGCAACTGCTTTTGTTGATCGAGGGAGCCAGTGTGGTTACCACTATCGACGGCGGCACCTCTGCCGGTCTGGATGCGCGAGCGGCCGCCGTTCAACTTCTCAAGGCGCACACCAACGCATAGGCTCTCACCACGAGAGATGGTCGGCCTCCCACTGGCGCCACCATCCACTGCTGCCCATCGCTTTCTCAACCTCATTGCGTTGATTCCACAACTCGCCATCGCGATTTACAGCCGTCGACCCAGATGTCTTGCCCAGAATCCAGGCGAGTTCGCCAAAGGCATAGGCAAGCACGAAGTACGGAATCGCAGCCACGTCGATCTCGTGAAGCGGCCGCACCTCACCGTATCCGGCTAGGTAGGCATCCCAGTGGTCATTTCCCTGACTGAGGGCAGCGTGGTACGCGCCTTGAGGTTCGAGTGCCCGCCAACCGGGTGCGGCCGAGTCGAGGTCGAAGATGGTGACAATTCCATCGGTGTCGACATGGACGTTGTCCAGAGTCAGATCCTGGTGACACACCCCCCAGTCCAAACCTTGGCTGGCTAGCTCAGTCAAGGCCGCTCTTAACCGCACCGCGAGCTTGGATGCATATTCCCAATGGCCATTGCCCATCTGCATCAACGTCGGTCGCATGGCCTTGAGCGGTTCATCAATGAGCGCGAGCAGACCCATCGATGATCGAGAATGAGGGCTGGTGAAGTCCACGGCAGCTGTATGGAAAAGTCCGGCGGCTCTGCCCACTTGATGGTAGAGATCCGTGGTAAACGGCGCTAAAGGCTTAGCGCCGGGAGCGTAAGCAAACATTAGCGCGTAACGGGATTCCTCCCCCATATCCAAACGCGTCACAACGCCGCCGTCGCGACGCGCGAGTACACCTGCCACGGGTGCGCCACGGACCTTCAGGTGCTGGACCAGGTCCCCCTCCCAAGCAATCTCGCCCGGAGATCGCCGGTTGCGGCGATACACTTTCAGAACATGTCGTTCAGCTGGGGTTACAACGAGGTAAATATTGTTGACGAACGAGTATTCGAGCTTGCACCTGGCTCCGCCAATGGGATACGCCTCGGTCAGAATCCGAGCCAGGCGTTCAGGATCGAGACCGTGACTCATGGCTTCTACCTTTGGTCGCTATCTCCGCAAATCACCCGGCCTCCACCCACCGCACCCTCTATCTGGGCTCTATGTGAAATTCTTGGACGTCCCCGGCGTAACAGATGACACTGTCATAGTGCTGGTTGTCTCCTCTATTAACATAAAGATCCCCACCACCTGCATGATTATGAGATGCGGGAATAAACTGGTCTATTGGTACCTTCTTGGAGTTGGCCAGACTAGGGCATGTGACGGAAAGTTGATAAACATTTGTCTTACATAGTGCTTGGACCCCACCATCCCCAGTGGGTCCTGAAGTGCACCCCGCTGGGTCTGGTTGACTAGGAGCAGTGCCTGCGGAGACTGGGGCAGCGCTAAAAACTGTCACCAATAAGGCGGCAGAGACCGCTGCGCTACCCGCAATACCGAACTTGCGCAATGTTTGCCTTATATTCACATTCACAACCCATCCGCTCTTTTCCACGAAAAATTGACGCCTCACACGCTACCGGTTTGAAGAAAACCGTGAGCGGTAATCGAACGAAAACAAGCACTAGGGCTGCGACGCTAGGTGAGCGCTGACCGGCCTGTCCGGTATATAGCCCATTGGGCGGCGGCGTCACGGAGACGGTGGGTCCATGCATGGGGATGTTTGTCTGCGATGCGCTGCCAGCCGCGAGCCTGGGCGGCGGCGAAGAGGTCGAGGGCTCGAGGCGGGTGCGGTGGACCATGCCGGCGCCTTGGCGGCCCACTGTTCGGCCTCACTGGGGGCATGTCCAGCAAAGATGAGCCAGACGACCCAGCATGCCGGGTCGATCCAAGCGGCGCCACGGGTCGCCGCGGCCCAGTCGACGAGCCACACCGCGTCAGTGCCAGTGATGAGCGCATTTGTGTGGTTCCAGTCGGTGTGCAGGAGCGCGGTACCGGTGAGTAGCGCGGCGTCTGCGGGGTAGGCGCCCCACCGTTGCCCGGCATCTTTGAGTTCCACATCGGGGCAGGGAATGCGACCGAGCGCCGCCATGGCTTCGACGACGAGGAAAATGTCGGTCGACGCCGGACTAAAGTCGGCGCTACGGCCGGTGAGGTGTTCGAAGCCGAGCAGATCCCAGCCATCCGCGGTAACGCGCCAGAGCAGCCTCGGCCCGATGGGTACAACGTGCGGATTGACAACCGCCTCGCACTGTTGCGTCCATGCCCTCGCATGATCCTGCCGCATCCCCTTGACGAAGACGCGGCCGTTTACGGTGTCCAAGGTGACGGCGATCTGGCTGCTAAACCCAGAGACTGCGGACTTGGCTCCCTTAACCAGCCCGGTGTGCTTGCTGACGGCTGCACGGACGTCGTCGGGGAGGTCATCCCAGTTCTGGCGCGGCACTGCGCGAAGTATAGGGCGGTGGGCAATGTTATTTAATCCGGGCCGACCAGGCGACGCCGACTGTTCCAGTGTGAGCTGGCGCAAGTCGATGAAGACCCTTCTCAGCAGGATCTCACCTCCCATGTCGGCAGACGCTACACCGAAAGCTGCCTTACCCGTCGAGCTCGAACCAAGCTGGAGCGGACCAGGGTTCATGTTCCTGGCCGGGCGTCAGTTTCAGGACGAACCCCGCCGCATCCCCGGAGTCGTCATCGCTCGTGTCAGGCTCGTCGAGCTGCGCGATCTCGCACGAGTAGTCACCGCTGGGCACATCCACGAGCAGATCGACGAGGTATGGCTCGGGAAGCGACACATAAACGAACTGGGCGGCCATCGTCAAGGTCTCGTAGTTGACCAGAAGCAGCCGTCCTTTGGTCACGCGGATCGGACCCGACGTGCGGCGAAATCCTGACGGTCGCGAGGAATTAGCGGAGTCGGTGATCTCAACATGCCAGGTGTTCTCCATACCCGTTCCCCACAGCAGCAACGTCCGCTTACTCATCTCAGACCGGAAGTGTCCGAACAACTGCTCCAGCGTCCAGTTCTCACTCACAAATGTCGCGTAGGCGTCGGGGTCGACAACGCCAAGAAGCCCGGAGTCGTCCGGTACCTCAATCATGCGCGAAAGCTGAGCCATGCCCACATCCTATGGAGGTTCGCGGCCAGAGCATCAGATGGTTACAGACCCGCACGCAGAGGACCTCGGATATCCGTATACACGGTCTGGCAGATGCCCTATCGCGCATCTTCTACTCACCGGGTGATTCAGCAAGGGGAATCGTCTCGAGGCAGCGGAAGCTCGTCGGTGAGAGCGCGCAAGACGTGATCGGCGCCAGCATCACGGAGCGCTTCAGCGGTATACCCGCCGCTGGCAACGCCAATCGCGACAGCACCGGCACCGTGCGCGGCCGCGATGTCTAGTGGTGTATCGCCGACGACCCAGACATGGCGGGGGTCCACGGGCGTACCGAGCACTGTGCCGGCTCGCCCGATACCCCGCCGGGTCAGCTCAGTGCGATCCGGTGAATCCGATCCATACCCGCCGAAATGGAAGTATGTGTTCAAGTCGCCGCGGACAAGCTTAATGTGCGCCGCGGACTCGACGAGACCGGTAGTCAGCCCCAGCAGATAGCCCCGCTGAACGAGCGAAGGCAGTAGCTCCGTCACGCCCGGCAGCACGCGGTAGCCCGTAGATTCGGCCACCGCGGCGGGTAGATGTTCCAGCCGCTTGGCCAGCAGCTGTGCTAGCTCACGTGGGTCGGGATCGTGGCCGATCACAGCTGTGAAGGTCAAGCGAGCGACCTCGGGATCGGTCATGCCGGCAGAGGTGAATTCGTCAACGTTGGCCGATACTCCATAGAGATCGGTAAACGCCCGGTGCCAGGCGACTCCGCTGGCGCCACCGGTGGTAATCAACGTGCCGTCGATGTCGAACAGGATCGCGAGGACGCTGTGGCTATTCCGGCTATTCCGGCTATACCCGGACGAAGTAGAGGTCATGTTCAGTGGCGTTGCCGGACTAACAAGTTGCTTGGCCATAGGGCTCGCACCGTGGGCGAAGGAGCTGGATCCGGTACCTCGTTGCGGGCTGGATTGGCGCTCCAGCCGGGGCAGCTCGGCTAGTAAGTCAGCCAGTAGCAGGTCGGCGAGGTCATGGGTGAACCCGTTGCGGACCACGATGCGCAGCACCGCCAGGTCGGTACGGTGCTCGGGAAAGGTATAGGCGGGGACCAGCCAGCCGTGCTCGCGCAGCGCAGCCGAGACATCGAAAACCGAATAACCGCTGATGTGCTCGGCGAGGGTAAAAGCGAAGACGGGGAGCTCGTCGCCGCGAGTGAGCAACCGGAATGGCCCAAGCTCACCGATCTTTTCCGCCAGCGTAGTAGCCACCTCCCGGCAGGTTTGCTGAACACGCCGATAACCATCAAAACCCAGTCGAAGAAAGTTGTAGTACTGGGCAATGACCTGCGCGCCCGGACGAGAAAAGTTCAACGCGAAGGTGGGCATGTTCCCGCCCAGGTAATTGACGCGAAACACTAGATCCTCCGGGAGCGCGGCGGCGTCACGCCACAGAACCCATCCCACTCCGGGATAGACCAGGCCGTACTTGTGGCCGGAAGTGTTAATCGAAGCCACGCGGGGCAACGCGAAGTCCCACACCAGCTCGGGATCAGAAAACGGCGCTATCATCGCCCCGGAAGCACCGTCCACATGCACCGGAACGTTCAACCCAGTACTCGTCTGCAGGTGATCCAGGGCGGCGCAGATCTCAGCGACTGGCTCATAGCTGCCGTCAAACGTGGAGCCTAAAACCGCAACCACGCCGATGGTGTTCTCGTCACAGTGCGCAGCCGCCTCCGCCGCGCAGAGGTGAAAGCGGTCGCCGCTCATCGGGATCAGACGGGGCTCAACGTCCCAGTAGTTGGCGAACTTGTCCCAACAGATCTGCACGTTGACGCCCATGACGATGTTTGGTCGATCCACCGGTTTACCGGCGGCCTTACGAGCGTGTTGCCAGCGGCGCTTGAGGGCTAGCCCAGCCAACATGCAAGCCTCGCTGGAGCCAGTGGTCGAGCAACCGGTGGCATCAGCTGCCGACGGGGCGTGCCACAGCTCGGCGAGCATGCGCACGCATCGTAGCTCCAGGTCAGCGGTGCGTGGATATTCATCCTTGTCGATCATGTTCTTGTCGAAGCATTCCGTCATCAACTGAGTGGCTTGGGGCTCCATCCAGGTGGTGACGAAAGTGGCCAGGTTCAGTCGGGCGTTGCCGTCGAGCATCAGCTGGTCATGTACCACTTGGTAGGCGGTGTCTGGATCAAGCTCCGCCCGCGGCAAATGATTACGCGGAATCTGCACCGGCTCACGGGTGAATACCGGGTTGATCGACACATCTTGGTGGCCTGAACTGTGCTGGTAAGCCGGATGCAACAGTGGCATGCCGCCACACTACCGGTCAAATACGGTCTTCAGTGTAGAAGGACAGCTGCGGCGGCCACCAGACCGATGGACGCCACGACGAGGCGAAACCAGCGGTCCGGTAAGCGACGAGCAATACGCGCGCCGAGAAATCCTCCAACGAATGTGCCAAGCGCTAGCAGCACCGCGGCGCTCCACGCGATGTGTGCAAACAACGCGAAAACGATGACAGCAGTGGTGTTGACGAATACAGCAATCTCGTTTTTCCATGCGTTAAGTTGTTGCCATGGCTCATGAATGAGCACACCAAAGACACCGAGGAACATCACGCCCATCGCCACGCCGAAGTAACCGCCATATCCGCTTACCACGGCCGCACCCAACACGCCGAGCCACTTAGGGGCGCCTGGTGTGCCGGAAAGGTGTCGCACCGCACGTACAATCTGAGGCTGGGCAAGCACGAGCAGGGCGCTGGTCACGAGTAACCACGGAACGACAGTCGTAAATGTTGCGGCACCTCCCAAAAGCAACAATGTGCAGCCCCCGAGAGCTCCGACAATTCCAGAGACCCCAAGAGCCAAGCTAGGCGAGCGCTTCTCCCCCACGAATGGGACTCGGTGCCCCCAAGCCGAGCTGATGTTTCCGGGTAAAGCCCCAGCGGTGACGGTGATGTTGGCGGTAAAAGGGGAATACCCCAGCGCAATCATCATCGGAAATGACAACAGGCCACCACCGCCGGCCACAGCGTTCACGATTCCGACGAGCACACCCGTGGGCAGCAGTAGAAGATCTTTCACTTACAGCCACACGCTGTCATCTAGCACAACGTTGGTCTTGAACACGATGTAGCGCCAGGGCTCATCGCCAGTGTTGACTGCGTTGTGAATCTCACCCGGCTCGCATGTAATGGTGTCACCCCGCGCCAGATCGACCTCGGTTCCGCCAATCGTCATTTTCCCTTCACCGGAGAGCATGTGAAATACCTCTGTCGTCCGTCTGTGAAAATGGTTGCCGACGGAGGTGCGTGGCTCGATAACAACAATTTGCACGAGTGTCCCGGGACAATGCAGGTCCCGCTCGGTCAGCAGAATGTTCTTCCGATAGCCCTGGCCCGGTATCCAGGGACTGTTTTCCTCAGCTGCGAACTTCATCGCATCACACTGCCCCAGGGCTCATTGTTCGGTTGTAGCGAGCGATCAAAAATACCTTGACGCGCCTCGTCATCCGGTTCCCTCCATCGACATCGCCGAGCTCAGCATCGCCTAGAAACCTTTACAGTCCGAAAATTGACTGTTCTTCCAGACGGTTAAATCCGTAGGTAGAGTAGTCGCATAGATCGCGCAAAGGGAGTGGGATGGATATTCGAGAGCTAGATCGGCGTGCGATGGCCGTCACAGCAAAGATCCTTTACGGCGTCACATCGGATCAAATGGATAATCCCACGCCGTGCGGACAGTGGTCGTTGCGAGATCTGCTTGCACATATTGTTGGGCAGTACCACGGGTTTGCCTTGGCCGCTTCGGGCGAACCAACCGGTGTTGAGGCGTTCCGGCCTCGCCCGGTGGGCGACGAACTGCACGGCACCTATGCTGCAGCAGCCTCGTTGGTCAACGAGGCGTTCGCCGAGGACGGCGTGATGGATCGGAAGTTCTACCTACCGGAGATCCGTGACGGGGGCCCATATCCGGCGCCGATGGCTATTGGGTTCCACTTCGTGGACGAGGTGGTGCATGCTTGGGATCTAGCCAAAGCGATCGGCGCGCCGGCCGAGTTTGACGGCGAGGTGTTAGCTACGGCGCTGTCGATCTCGGGCCAAGTGCCCAATGATCCGGCCGTTAGGGGGGCAGGATTCGCATTCACGCTTGCCGTTAACGCCGACCCATCCGCACCGACGCTAGACCGGATCGTCGCACTGCTGGGCCGGCGCTCAGACTGGACGCCGGCCCGCTAGCGATATGTGCCATTGGTTGGCGGCAGCGAGGCGGGTTAGGGGACGAGCACGATCCGGCCGCGCAACCCACCCTTTTCCACTAGCCGGTGCGCCTCGGACGCTTGAGCCAGTGGAAGGATCTTGGTGACCCGTGGCGATATGGTTCCAGCATCAACAGCCTGCACAAGTTCGGCCAACCGGTTCCCGTCATGGTGAACGTGCACCGTCTGCACAGTGATCCCACGAACCGACGGAGGCATATCCGGATCGTTCACCGCGACGAATGAACCGCCGTCTCGCACGCAATCCCTTGCGGCCAGACCAATACGAGCCGCGTCAAGCACTCCGTCAACACCACCTGGGAGTACCGCCCGTACCGCCGAGGATAGGTCGGTGGTGCGAGCCACAAACACATCGGCGCCGAATTCCCGTACCGCTACCTCATCATGTGCCGCGGCGGTGGCAAACACCCGCAGTCCCCTACGGTGCGCCAGCGTGACCGCATAACCACCCAGGGCACCAGCGGCACCGGTGATCAGCAAGGCCTGGCCTGCGGTGAGAGCCAGCAAGTCCAGTGCCTGCTCGGCGGTGAGAGCATTGAGTGGCAGAGTTGACGCGGCGACCGGATCCACCAAGGTCGGTGCGTGAGCAACGGCGCCCGCGGCAAGAACGACGTACTCGGCGTAGGTACCCAGATCGACAGCGATCTCGTCTAGCAGCGCGACGACTTTGTCAGCGACTGCGAACGTAGTAACTTCGGAGCCGACCGCGTCGACAGTGCCCGCGACATCCCATCCGATGCCTACGGTGGGTCGCTCGCCGATCACACCGGCGAAGAAGCCGGCCCGGGTAGCGATATCGACTGGGTTGACGGCCGCGGCGGCAACCTTGATCCGAACCTCCCCCGGACCTGGCTCGGGAATAGCAACTTCAACGAGCTCGAGGCTTTCAGGCCCCCCGTACTTCCGAACAACAACAGCAAACATGGCGTTTCCTCTCTTGGCTGGCGAGTGAAATGCAGAGGTAGCAGAGGTAGCAGAGGTAGCAGAGGTATTGTACGAAGAAGCACTATCCATTGGGAAGTACATACCTAAGGGTGCGTTAGTAAGCTAAAGGAGAGCCCATGGCTACCCGCACTGTCGCCGAGCAACGCCGCCAATCCCGAGAGGAATACGATGCGTTTCTCGACGCCTGTCCGAGCCGGAAACTGCTCGAACGGCTTTCCGACAAATGGGTCAGCCTCATCCTCGTAGCCCTCGCCGACGGCGAACAGCGTTACAGCGAACTCGCCCGCTCCGTTGCGGGTGTGAGTCCGAAGATGCTCACCCAAACTCTACGTAACCTCGAACGGGACGGATTCGTGATCCGCTCGATCATCCCGACCGTCCCCATACGGGTCGACTACCAACTCACTCCACTAGGGCGGAGCCTACTGCCCGTGGTCAGTGCGATCAAGAGCTGGGCGGAAGGTCACATGGATGAGGTTCAGGTCGCCCGCGACCACTACGACATCGCTACCGAACAGAACCTCTTCCGATAGGGCTCCCAGTAATCCGGGGGAAATGTCCGCCATCTAGATGGAACCGAGGAGCCATTGACAAGCACTTAGGGATTAAGCAAACTAGCTACATGCTATTGGATGTTTGCAAAGCTCTGGCCAACGAGCGTCGGCTGCAAATCTTGCGATGGTTGAGCAATCCAGTGGAACACTTCGCACCTCAGATTGACGGAGACCTGGTCAGAGATGGGGTATGCGCTCTTCTCATCGCAAACAAACTTGGAGTGAGCCAACCGACCGCTGGCGAACATCTGAAGGTTTTGGCGCAAGCAGGCCTGATTGAGGGCACGCGCATTAAACAGTGGACCTTTTATCGACGCAATGAGAAACAGATTGATGAGGTAAAGCATGCGCTCCAAAATGATTGGTGATCCAGAAATCCCAACGATGATGGCTTCTTCTGCCTATGAGCAGCTGATAACTAAGTTGGAAAGGGGTAAGGCGAGCTACCAACTCATCGATCACGCCCCCGAAGGCAGAACTGATCTCGTCAGCCGTATGCGAGGAAACCCCCTCAATCAGGCGGCCAAGTGCATCGTTGTAATGATCAAGCTTGGCAAGAAAACCAAGCGCTATCTACTAGGTGTAATTCCTGGTGACAGGCGTATCGATCTTTCGGCAATCAAAAAACTGACCCAGGCAAGCTACGTCGCGTTCGCTTCTCAGGAGGTTGCCGAGCGGCTATCTGGAAGTCCCAGCGGAACGATCCTGCCATTCTCCTTTCATCCCGAGTTGGAGCTGATGGTAGATCCAGGCCTGCTGGAAGCTTCGGAGATCTTTTTCAATGCCGGGCGACTTGATCGCTCAATAGCCCTGAGAACTGTCGACTACGTGGCGTTAGCTGGGCCGCGCATGGCCTCGATCGCTGAATCAGCTGAAGGAGTAGCACATGAGCGTGTTTGACCGACTCGATGAGCTCGGGCTGACGCTACCTCCGGTGGTGTCAACGGTGGCAGCTTATGTTCCCGCCGTTCGTAGCGGTCAGCTCATCTACACCTCTGGGCAACTTCCGATAGTTGAGGGGCAGCTACTGCAGATAGGCAAAGTCGGGGCAGAGGTGACGCCGGAGCAGGCTAAAAACCTTGCCCGGCAGTGTGCCCTGAATGCTTTGGCGGCAGTGAATGGGCTCGTGGGGCTGGAAAACGTGAGAGGCATTGTCAAGGTAGTTGGGTTCGTTGCTTCGGCAGAGAACTTCACCGGACAACCGACCGTCATCAATGGTGCGAGTGAATTGCTCGTTGCAGTCTTTGGAAATGCTGGCGAACATGCGCGTACTGCGGTAGGCGTGGCAGAGCTTCCGCTCAATGCCCCGGTAGAGGTAGAGCTCATCGTTTCCACTGAATTAGGCGCTATAGATAAATTTATGCGGGTTTGGGATTGACATGCACACAATTATGGTGAGCAAAACAGGCGGTCCAGAGGTATTGGAGTTCGTTCAGGTTCCGCTTCCAACGCCCGGCCCCGGGCAGGTACGGGTTCAACATGAGGCAGTTGGTGTCAACTTCATCGACGTCTATTTTCGAGAGGGCCTCTACCCCAGGTCTCTACCGTTTATTCCAGGCCAGGAGGCTGCCGGTGTAGTCGAGGCGATAGGTGAGGGCGTGACCGATCTAGGGGTTGGCGATCGAGTTGCCTACACCGGAGTTCAGGGGAGTTACGCGGACTACGCGGTCGTCCCCGTAGATCGATTAGTAGCCATCCCGGCGGAGATCGATAGCCGTAGCGCCGCCGCGGTATTGCTGCAGGGAATGACCGCACACTACTTGGCTATCAGCACATACCCGGTCAGCGAGGCCGATCTCGTCGTTGTGTTGGCGGCAGCCGGTGGCCTCGGCCAGCTACTCGTCCAGATCGCCAGCCACGCTGGTGCCACTGTGATCGGAGTGACATCGTCAGAACGGAAAGCAGAACAGGTTCACAACGCGGGGGCTGCTCACACGGTGGTGCACGGCGGGGATCCGGAGATCATCGCATCCGAGGTGCGGCGCATAAGCGACGGCCTCGGCGCTACCGTCGTATACGACTCCGTGGGAGCGGCAACATTTAACGCGAGCCTGGAATCACTACGAGCACGAGGCATGTTGGTCCTCTGCGGACAATCAAGTGGTCCGGTGCCACCACTAGACCTCAGTCGACTTCGCTCTGGTTCACGGTTCTTCACTAGACCAGTGCTTGACGATTACATCACGGATCCCACTGAATTAGCATGGCGAGCCAATGAGGTATTCGCGCTTCTGCATAATGGCGCAATTAGGCTGGATGTTAACGAACCATTGCCTCTCTCCCAGGCGACTCGTGCGCATGAATTACTGGCATCACGTGACCGTACTGGCAAGATTCAACTCGTACCCTGACAATAGCTGCCCCGTCTACCGCGTAAAGGCGAGCAAGCCTTGCTTATAGTTCCCTCACGCCCGTGAGGTCGGTGACTTATGGAGAGCTCCAACGCTAACGCTTCTACTACTGTGGCACCTGGCTCTCGGTATACAGGGGCGCGTGATCATATGCGAGTTGAGCTGCGGTGACGTCCTGGTTACAGGCTTGGATACGCTCTAACAATTGATGTAGTGGGTTGGCCAGCTCGCGGCCGAGAGCGGTGAGTGTGTAGGTGACCTTCGGCGGACTACTGGGCTCGACGTCGCGTTCCACTATTCCGTCGCGGGTCAGCAGACGCAGAGTCTGGGCGAGCATCTTCTCGCTGATCCCGCCGATTCTGGCCTTGAGTTCAAAGTAACGCCGGGGGCCTTCGTTCAATGCGGCAACGATGAGGACTCCCCAGCGAGTGGCGATGTGGCTAAGTACATCGCGCACCGGGCAATTCGGGTCAAAAACTGTCCCCTGGGTTAGATCCGCTTTCGACCTGACACCTTTCTTCACATCAGCAGCTTACCAAAAGGTTCGTACTTACTAATAGAGAGCTCATGTCTTATTGTTAGTCCCATCGGAGCTGTTGGACGGAAGGTACATGCCGTGCCCGGCAAGTACAACCGCCGAGAACAAACCACACTGAAGGACTCCTCATGGTCGAAACCAACCTTGACATCATCAAGGGCATCTATGCGGCGTTCGGCCGACGTGACCTGTCCGCAGTCTTCGACGCCTTCGCCGAGGACATCCGCTGGATTCATCCTGACGGCATGAATGACCTTGGCGTCGGCGGCACCAAGCACGGTCACCAGGGGGTGCGGGCTTTTCTAGCCCAAGTCCCCGAGGTCATGGCCGGCCTGCGATTGGAGCCCCAGGAGTTCATCACCTCGGGCAACCGCATCGTGGTCTTCGGCAAGCGTCAGGTCACCGCCCACAGCGGAGCCACCGCGACCTTCAGCTTCATCCACTCTTGGACCCTGCGCCAAGGCGTGGTCACCGCGATGGAGGACACCTTCGACACGTACGCCCTGCGCCAATTCCTCGGCTACTGAGGAAGCACCACCCGACTCTCATCACAGCGAGAGGACCCCACCCGTGATATCCCCATCACCTAGATGATCTATTCCAAG
>QHCE01000004.1 GCA_003243955.1 Acidimicrobiales bacterium
CTTGGAATAGATCATCTAGTCGCATACGGTCGGCTCCCACTGCAGATCCCGCTTCTCATCTGGGCGTTATGGATCGCCCGTTCCGCGCCGGCGGCGCAGCAGCCAAAAAACTAAGCGCGTCCGTTTAGAGCCCGATCCTTACTCTCCCCCGGTTCGGAAATAGTGAGCAAGCGGCAAGTGGGTCTGCTACTTTTGATACCCCGTGCTGGACGGGTAACCGAGGGAAGAAGCTGCGAAATGCTCAATCGTGTCAAGTCTGCGTTCCGCGCCATTCTCGCTACTATCGTCAACGTTGTGTTGCTGCCGTTTCGGGTGCTGCGCAAGCTGTTCACCCACCGTGGCTAACCTCGTAAGAACGCCCGATGAATGGCGCTTCACCCACAGATGATCGTGCGCGTCCAATTGGCGAAGGCATCGGCGCTCGAGTCGAGCGGCAAAGGCACTGATATCTGCGGCGGATACCACCTCAAACCTGAGTCAGGCTATGTGGTCAACCGAGTCCGCAGCTCGGTGATTAGTGGGGCATCGGCGGGTAGCCACGGCACGGAATCGAGCTCATCGGCGGCGAGCCAGCGCAGCTCGCTGTGCTCGAGAGGCAGCGGAGTTCCCGCGGTGATCGAGGCCATCCAGACTCGAAGCAGCGCCGCTCCACCGGCAATCGCAATGTCGACACCCAGCCGTTCCCCCAGTCGCACCGTAATGGCGAGTTCCTCGGTGCATTCCCGGACTAACGCATCGTGATCGGTCTCTCCGGGCTCCACTTTTCCGCCCGGAAACTCCCACATACCGGCCGAGCGCGACGGTTCGGTCCGCTGCGCCGCCAGCACCCGGCCCGTATCGTCGATGATGGCCGCGGCGACCACGATCAACTGGCCCACGGCGCTCTCATCCTTCTGAAGGAAAAACCTAAACTCTTTGGCCCATATTAGCTGCAACATTGATCTTGTACCGTTGACCAATATGGGCTAACGGTGCGCGTGTCGGCACCAGGGAGAAGATCATGAGCGTTTTCGCAACAACCTCCGCAGGCGAGTCGAAGAGCGATCACTCACGGTCAGCGCGAAAGCGCACCGTCAAAGTGGTCTCGACCTTCCTCCTAGCCGCCACCTTTGTTCTTGCTGGAGCGACATCCGCGCTAGCAGACCCCCCTCCCCCCTGCAGGGGAGACGTACCTGGTGTCTGTCCGTTGCAGTAAGGTAGCGACACCCACCGCGGCCAGAAAGTTACTCCGCGTGGAACGTGTTCTGCACCGCGACAACGTCCTGGTATAGCAGTGCTTCGGCGACATCCGCAGCGGTAGCGATCGGACCAGCAAGGTCGATGCGTTCTTTAGCCGAGAGCTGACCGAGCACGTAATCGGCCCCCGACTGCCGGCCGATCGGCCGACCGATTCCCAGCCGTACCCGTAGGTATTCCTTACTGCCCAGGCAGGTGCTGAGAGATCGCAGCCCGTTGTGTCCGGCTTCTCCACCGCCGCGCTTGACTCGCACAACGCCCAGGGGTAGATCCAGCTCGTCATGCACCACGATGATCTCTTTCACAGCCACCTTGTAAAAAGCCGCCATAGCGGCAACCGCCGCGCCGGAGCGGTTCATGAACGCCATTGGTTTGACCAAAACCACCCGGCGAGCATGTACGTCCCCCGGTGGTCCACCCAGCCGGCCCTCGGCGAGCTGCATCGCGGCTCCGGAAGCCGACCGTCGCTGCGTAAGCTTCATACCAGCTCGGTCCGCAAGCTCGTCGAGCACCAGAAATCCGGCATTGTGACGAGTCAGCTCATATTGCGGGCCCGGGTTTCCCAAACCAACAATGAGATGAACCGGGCTATCTGCCATGTTGTACTAGGCGCTCTTCTCGCCAGTTCCTTCAGGCTCCGACGCGTCCTCGATGCCCTGCTCAGCTGGGGCCGACTCCAACGCGGCTTCCATCTGCTCGGCGGTGGGCGCGGCCTGTACGTTCACTACGATCGCATCAGGCTCGGTGATGAGCTCTGAACCCTCCGGCAACGTGATGTCGGCAGCGGTAATGTGGTCGCCCACGTTCAAACCGTCCAGACTCACCTCTACCGACTCCGGAATACGTGTCGCCTCAGCTTCCACGGTAATGGTGGTGAGTTCGTGGTTGAGCAAGCTGCCTCTTGCGGCGTCGCCAGTCAGAATTACTGGAATCTCGACCTCAACTTTTTCGCCTCGACGTACAGCCAGCAAGTCGACATGGTTAATGATCCGTTTGATCGGGTCACGCTGAATGGCTTTGGTAAGTGCGAGCGAAAGCTTGCTACCAATCTGCACCGACAGCAGAGCGTTCATCCCGTGCTTGATGGCGTGGGCGTATTCGCGCGCCTCGAACTCTAGATGCTGAGGCTCAAGGCCGTGACCATACAGCACCGCGGGAATCTTTCCAGCTTTGCGGGCCCGACGCGAGTGGCCCTTGCCCACATGCTCGCGTAGCGTTGCGGTGATACGAATTTCAGACACGAAAAAGACTCCCTTGAAAACGACTTAACACAGCTAGTACAGTCGCCGGCTTGTAAGCTCGGGGCCTTGGCACTTAGGAAGTGCGGACCTGTCGATTCCGGAGACGTACCGCTCCCTCGCCAGGCAACATGAAGAGTTTAACGTACCCAAAGACGTTACGATTCAACCGGGTTCGGGCTCTGCGCGCTTAACTGACTCCGCCGAAGAGGCCGGTAACCGAACCGTCGTCGAAGACTTCGAAGATCGCTCGGGCTACCAAAGGGGCGATGGACAGAATGCTCAACTTATCCATTCGCTTTTCCGACGGGATCGGCAACGTATTAGTGAGTATCACCTCAGAGATTTGGCTGTTCTTTAGCCGCTGCACCGCCGGATCTGATAACACCCCGTGCGTGGCCGCGACGATGACGTCCGCGGCGCCGGTTTCAAACAGCACATCGGCGGCCTGACAGATCGTCCCACCCGTGTCGATCATGTCATCGACTAAGACGCAGACTCGGCCTTGGACGTCGCCCACCGCGCGGTTGGCGACCACCTGATTAGGCACCCGAGGATCGCGTGTCTTATGGATGAAAGCCAGCGGCGCTCCCCCCAGCTGGTCAGCCCAGCGCTCGGCGACACGCACTCGGCCCGAATCTGGAGCAACCACGGTAAGCGGACAGCCAGCGTAATTAGTGGACACATGCTCAGCCAGTAGCCGCATGGCAAAGAGGTGATCAACCGGACCGTCAAAAAAGCCTTGAATCTGCGCGGTGTGCAGGTCCACAGTGAGAATACGGTTGGCTCCGGCGCACTTCAGCAGGTCAGCCACCAGCCTCGCTGAGATTGGCTCGCGGCCGCGATGCTTCTTGTCTTGGCGCCCATACGGGTAGAACGGCAGCACTACAGTGATCCGCTTCGCCGAGCCACGCTTGAGCGCATCCACCATCAGCAGCGTCTCCATGAGCCACTCATTGATCGGAGCCGTCATGCTCTGCACCACGAACGCGTCGCAGCCACGCACCGATTCTTTGTAACGCACGTAAATCTCGCCACTGGCGAAATCATGTATGGTCGCTGGGGTAACTGATGTGCCTAGAATGGTCGCCATCTCATCGGCAAGCTCGGGATATGCCCGCCCGGAGAAAAGCATCAGGTTCTTACGGTTCTCCGTATGAATCTTCACCATGTGGCTGGTCTCCTCGAAATGTGTCACTATGCGCCGGGGTCGTTGCACGTCGTGTCGTTATCGGGCATGCCGATAACGTTGTGTGTCGGTGTCACTTCTGGCGAAGGATCTTCCCTCTCGGTCTGCTTATATGCCCGCGCGGCGGCTCGGGCGGCGGCTGAACCAGCGCGACGTCGAAACACCCATCCGGCGATGTTGCGCTGCTCCCCGCGAGCCACAGCTAATGCTCCAGGTGGCACATCAGAAGTGATTACCGACCCCGCCGCTGTGTAAGCACCATCGCCGATATTCACCGGCGCGACAAACATCGTGTTACTACCGGTACGACAGTGCTGCCCAATCGTGGTGCGATGCTTAGCTACTCCGTCGTAGTTAACCACCACGCTCGCGGCACCTATGTTGGTGCCCTCGCCCACGGTCGCGTCACCGATGTAGGACAGGTGCGGCACTTTGACATCTATGCCAAGCTGGGAGTTCTTAACCTCTACGTAAGCACCGATCTTCGCGCCGCTCCCCAATACAGTTCCGGGCCGCAGGTAGGAAAATGGCCCCACAGAGCAGCCGTCGCCTATATTCGCGGATTCAGCATGAGATCGCGCGATTCTGGTATTTGCCCCCACCCGGGTATCGATCAGTGTGGTGTCGGGGCCCACTCGCGCCCCCGAAGCCACCGACGTCGCGCCGTACAGCTGCACGTTGGGGGCGATTATCACGTCTGGGGCCAGCTGCGTGGTGACATCTAGCCAGACGGTTGCGGGGTCGATAATTGTGACACCGCGGCGCATCCAGTCGGTGGCGATTTGGTCGCGCAGTAGCGTGCGCAGCGCGGCCAACTCGACCTGATCGTTACAGCCAAGAGCCTCTCGATAGTCGCTGATCCGGTGAGCTTGCACGACGCGCCCATGGTCTGCGTCTTCACGCAGCAGACCAATCACGTCAGTGAGGTACTCCTGCTGCTGCTCATTGTCGGTGGACAGCAGCGGCAGCATGCGGCGCAGCGCGGCTGTATCGAAGACGAAGACGCCGGTGCTGACCTCATCAATGGCGCGCTGCGCGGGTGTGGCGTCTTTCTGCTCCACAATGCCGATGAGGTCTGATTCGGGGGTACGCAGAATCCGGCCGAGGCCGTGGGGGTTGGGCGGCACCGAAGTAGCTACCGTTGCCGCGGCTCCGCTATCAACATGCTGCTGCAGCAGCTGCCGCAGTGTCTGCGGCCGAAGTAGCGGTGTGTCGGCGTTGAGAACTACCATGTGTTCGCCTGCGTCGAGTCGTTCTTCAGCTAGCGCCTGACATGCCACAGCCACGGCATTTCCAGTGCCCGCTTGCTGTTTTTGAAACGGAGTGCTCAGCGTCGCAACTACCGATGGATCCAGTTCTGGAGCAATCACTTGATGTAGGTGCTCGCTGACCCGCGAGCTTTCATGGCCTACCACAACCGCCAGGTTGCGCGGCCGTAGCGTGGCTGCCGCATGCACCACATGGCCAAGCAGGGAACGCCCAGCGAGTTCGTGCAGCACTTTAGGAGTGGATGACTGCATTCGCGCGCCTTCGCCCGCGGCGAGCACCACAACGGCAGCGGGGCGGACTTGCACCACCAGCGGCCCCCTTACAGCCTGTAAATGCGCCAGCTCGGCCGCCAGGACTCGAACCTGAACTTGCGACACCAAAAGACGCTGTGCTGCCGATTACACCACGGCCGATTGACGCGTTTCTATTGTCGCATGGGGTGCGGTGGTCGAATTGATCCGTAGTCGGTCAAGAAAATTCGTGTCACACACTTGCGTAACCTACGCATGCGTAGGTTACGGTTGCGTATACGTAGGTTACGCACGCACAAACATGGAGACATCATGACGCCACCGCCATCGATTGCCAGCACCCTGGCTCCGCCGGACACCATCACTGCGTCGACAACCGCACCCGCCGAGCGTGGGCCTAAGCCCCTTACCGGCGGCCCCAAGCACAAAGCTGAGCAGATTGCGCTGTGGTGCTTCGTCGCCATTCCACTGCTCGCGGTAGCGGCCGCGGTCCCCGTGGCCTGGGGTTGGGGGCTTGGCTGGCGCGACGTGGTGATAGCTCTCGTTTTTTATGTCTCTGCAGGGTTCGGTGTCACCGTCGGCTTCCACCGTTACCTCACGCATGGCGCGTTCAAGGCTCGACCGTGGTTGCGGGTGACATTGGCGGCTCTGGGCTGTATGGGTATTGAAGGCGCGCCCACCGGGTGGGTAGCGGCGCACCGCCGGCACCACCAATTCTCCGACCGAGAAGGCGATCCCCACTCGCCGCATCGATTCGGGGAGAGTCTGGGTGGACTCACCAAAGGCTTCCTGTACGCCCATATGGGCTGGCTGTTCGATAAAGAAAAATCCAACGAAGCCCGTTTCGCCCCCGATCTACTCGCCGACAAGAAGATCCGTAGAGTCGAACGGCTGTTCATTCCGATTGTGGTGTTTTCGGTCGTAGCTCCCGCGATTATTGGTGGGCTGTGGTCATGGTCATGGCAGGGCGCGCTCACCGCGTTCTTTTGGGGCGCTCTAGTACGCATCGCGGTGCTGCACCACACAACGTGGTCGATCAACTCCGTCTGCCACATCGTGGGCGAACGGCCGTACAAGTCCAATGACAAGGCCGCGAACTTCTGGCCGTTAGCGATACTGAGCTTCGGCGAGTCGTGGCATAACTCCCACCATGCCGATCCCACCTGCGCGCGTCATGGCGTCGGGCGGGGCCAGATCGATCCGTCCGCGCGTCTCATTTGGATGTTTGAGAAGTTTGGTTGGGTTTACAACGTCAAGTGGCCGCAGATGCAGCGTTTTGAGGCCAAACGCGTGGTCTCAGAGTAGACAGCGGAATAGGAAGAGGGTGCGCGGAATCATATGGCCTGAGATCATGCAGCTGTGAGTATTGACGAAGCCGCAAAGCGGCAGGTTCGGGTCCGGATGACGGGCACGCAACGGCGCGAACAACTACTCGACGTAGGGCGCCATCTGTTCGCTGAACGCGGCTTCGATGGGGCTTCCATCGAGGAGATGGCCGCGCGGGCCGGGGTGAGTAAACCGGTGGTGTACGAGCACTTCGGCGGCAAAGAAGGTTTATTTGCCGTTGTTGTGGATCGAGAAATGCAGCACCTGCTACAGCGGGTCACCTCCGCTCTCACCGGCGACCACCCGCGGGAGTTGCTTGAACAGGCCGCGCTGGCGCTGCTGAGTTACATCGAAGAAAATGCCGATGGCTTCCGAATTCTGTTGCGCAACTCTCCTGTGCCAAGCTCCACCGGCAACTTCTCCAGCTTGATTGGCGATATCGCCAGCCAAGTGGAGCACATTCTGGGGGCAGAGTTCAAGTCCCGCGGCTTTGAGGCAAAGCTCGCCGGGCTGTATTCGCAGGCGCTGGTGGGCATGGTGGCGCTCAGTGGCCAGTGGTGGCTAGAAGCACGTAAACCCAAAAAACGTGAGGTCGCCGCGCATCTGATCAACCTCGCCTGGAATGGACTCTCAGGCTTGAAAGCCAAACCTACGCTGCGAATTGAACAGAAGCTCCGCGAACCCTAATTTCGCGAATTCTAATTCCGGGAAACTGACGGAGTCCGCACCGCGGGTGTGGTGGAGCTGTACAGTCCCGCGGTGATCAGCAGTAAACCGGCCACGTAGAACACATTTACGTTAATCACCGAGAACCCCAGCACATTACTTTCGGTGCGCAGCAGTGCCAGCGCCACAGTGGCAATCAATAGCAGTGCGGTTCCGACCGCGATGTTGAGCCGGACGTCAACATTGTGCCCAATCAGCACGCCTCCCAGCACTACCACGCCAACCGCGAGCACGAGCACGGCAAATGCCGGATTTACGGTGAGTCCGAGTACCCGCTGCGGTTGGCGAGAGAAGACCGACTGGTCCTTGGTGCTCAGGTACCCAATGACGCCAAGAACCACGAATCCAATCGCGATTAAAAATGCCAGCGTTCGATATAGACCACGGAGTTGATGATTAGCCGGCAGATGCGACATGGATACAGAGCTCTTTCGTCAGCAACGGATACGCCTAGCCATGATTCTCCACACAGCGTCGCCGGGGACGGCAAGCGGGTAGGTGCCGCTGGGTAGTCAATAGAAGCCGCGTCGCCCATGTTCAGCTCAGCGGCTCCGCATGAACACCGCTACGAACGACCAGCGGAGTCGCATACAGTCCGCTCGCCTGGGTGCCCCCCAGGGCGTCAGCAAGCTCCGCGGCATGTCCAGCATCCGCAGCTAGCAGCGCGCAGGTTGGACCAGAGCCACAAACGATTTCGGCCAACGCTCCGGCTGCGGCACCCGTGGCGAGCGTCTGCGCAAGCTCTGGCAGCAGCGATAGCGCGGCTGGCGCTAAGTCGTTGCGCAGCACGCGTGCCAATCGCGATGGATCTCCCGATTTCACTGCGGCCAGCGCAGCCGACAACGTGGCATCAGACGCGGAGCTAAACCGATTACCGCCGGCTAGCCGTAGTCGATCCAGCTCCGCATACACCGCCGATGCCGACAGCTGACGCACAGAAGGCAGCAGCACCCAGTGAAACGCGTGGGGCGCGAGCACTGGTCGCAGTTGCTCGCCACGGCCGTCACCGACCGCTACCCCGCCCTGCAGGCAGAACGGAACATCGCTACCAAGCTGGGCGGCGAGCACAGCCAGCTGAGCAGTCGGCGTCTGCAACCGCCACAGCGCATCGCAGGCCCGCAGCGTTGCGGCGGCGTCAGCACTGCCGCCACCCAAGCCCGCGGCAACAGGTATTTGCTTGCGCAGCGTCAGCGCTACATTGGGCCTAACCCCGGAGTACACCGCCAACGCGCGTGCGGCGCGGGCGGCGAGGTTATTGGTGTCTGCGGCAAGGTGACCGGCGTAGTTCCCGGTGAGCAAAAGCCGAAACGCCGGTGCGGGAGCAACCCACAACTCATCGTGTAACGACAGGTCGGAGAAAATAGTACGTACTTCGTGGAACCCATCCGCACGAACATCGCCCACCTGAAGGTAGAGATTGAGCTTGGCTGGAGCGACGACTTTCATAATCGCGCCGCCGCCGCGATGCGCACAAAGTCAGCCAGCGCTAATGTTTCTCCCCGAGCTGTGGGGTTCACATGGGCGGCATCCAAAACTGTGGCCGCCCGTATAGGACCGCCTAGCAGCGGCGCTAGCGCGGCACGCAGCATTTTTCGGCGCTGTGCAAAAGCGGCGTCGACCACAGTGAATACCTCTGTGCGGGTTGGGAAGCCAGATTCCAACTCTGGTGCAGGTCGACAGACGAAACGTACAAGCTCAGAGTCCACGTTCGGAGCCGGCCAAAACACCGACCTAGGCACCGATCCGGCCCGGCTTACCGCCGCGTACCAGGCTAGTTTCACACTCGGTGATCCGTAAACCCGGCTACCAGGCCCGGCAGCTATGCGCTGCGCCACCTCGGCCTGCACCATCACCAAACCGCCCTGCAAACTCGGCAGCGCCTCCAGCAACTTCAACAGCACTGGCACCGCTACGTTATACGGCAGATTTGCCACCAGGCGGCTTGGCTGCGCCATAGCGGTTGGGAGCACCAGCGGCTGCATCGCATCGGCGTTGATCACTGCCAGTCGCGCGGCCGCATGCGGAGCATGGCGAGCAACTGTTGCGGGCAGCTCGGCGGCCAAAGCGGAGTCAATTTCTACCGCGACAACAACAGCACCGACCTCCAGTAAGCCCAGGGTGAGTGAGCCCAACCCCGGGCCGACTTCCAGCACACACTCGCCCGCTCGCACATCAGCGGCCGACACCACACGCCGAATCGTATTTGGATCGTGCACAAAATTTTGGCCCAGCGTTTTTGTCGGCCGCTTGCCTAGTTGAGCCAGCAGAGCCCGGATATCCGAGCTTCCTAATAAACGAATCGGCGGCGCCGAACCGTTCTCGCCGTCAGCACCGGCCACGTTTGCCACAAGGCTAGTGTTTCACGAGCGTCGGCGCACGGAGAGGTTGAGCGGGGCAGCGCGCCAGGAACCGCTGCCGTGTACCAGGTTATGAGCGCTTACGGAACAGTTCCACGCGGTACCGAACAGGAACCGGGTGCGGTCGCGCTAACGCGCTTTTGTCCGCCAGAAGCGTGGATTTATCGCTACGCCCGCTCCATGATCTCTGTATTGCGAAGGTCCGGCAAAGGATCCTCCCGCCACCACGATAGCTCGTCTTGGCGAGCCTGCCGACTAGTCACTTCACGCAGTGCGCTATTGATGGTTTCTCGCTTAGTGCTTGTCTTCAATACACTGGCGGCCTGCCCGAGCAGGTCCTCGTCAACGTCCACCAGAGTCTTCGCCATACTCAGATTATATACAGGAAGAAGAAATTTAACGCGCCTATATACTTCATGGACCCAATATTCTAAACACTCATCTCGAAAAAGTTTTTAGCTACTTCCTGCTTCGTCTAACCAGTTCTTCATTACTGATCGGCAGCGTACTGGCCATTATCTTAACGGCTTCTGTAAAGTTCTCTAGCTGCCTTATCCGGCCATCCTCATTGACGAGCCATTTGCCAGTCTCCCAATCACCGGGCTGGTCGCACTTAAAGCGGATATCAAACCGTATGGCGAGTCCTGGCCATGAATGCTGGACGTATACGGTACGGAAGAAATCAGCCAAGTCAGGGAAACTTATGCCATATGGCTCAGGGAAGAGTTGTTCCACTTGTGGGCGTGTAAGATCAGTCTCAATATCTATTTGGATGGTTGGAATGGAAGAATATGTGTCATACACCAGTTCAAATTTTGGCTCCCGTCCAGCTGGAAACTGAGTAATGTCTGTTTCGTGTTCCTCTTGTTTTGCTGGCAGTATAAAAGGCCACATATCGGTAGTGGGATACTTATAAAGATTTGCCTGTCCAGCTACATTGTGCGTGAATTGCACCCAACTCTCACCCGAAATAAGCGCAGACGGTACGTTGACCCCTGTATGGTCAATTCGTACGATATGACCTCTGAGTCTTTTGACAAGCTCACTCATCGGGAGCCGATATGTTGTTTGCGACAAGGCGTGAAGTTCAAAATATTCCCCCAGCGAGTCCTGCTTGGCTAGAGCCTGGTCAATGCCAGTATGGTCAATTTCGTAATTTGCGGCTACATCGGGGTTGATACGCAAATTGCCAACGCCTAGCGATAGCTCTTGGCTAGAGCCAAGATGTATCTGAGGGAACAGGGTACCTGATTGTGAAAGGACTGTTATCGGAAGGGCGTTCGAAGGCTGCGACGGAGTAATTATGAAGCTGCCATATTTGTGTAGTCGCGCATTGGGAAGCTCCGAAAGCAATCCGATAAGTTGCTTGAAAAAGTTTTGGCTATCAAACGTATCGCTGGGGAACGTATAAGTAATATGTTTGAGCATACTCTTAAGTATACCGCGAACAGTTTACAAACCCTTAAACAACTCCGATAAGCTGACCTTAAGTGCCTTCGCAATCTTCGCCGCGTTATCTACTGACACGCTTTTTTTACCAAGCTCAATGTTGCCGATATAAGTTTTATGTAATCCGACCGTATCAGCTAGATACCGCTCACACCAAACGAATCCTTGGGTTCAGTGGGTTGGAGCATTTGATGTTGGTGGTCGGGTGGGACAGGGTGCCCGCTGTGCGCACGATGTTGATGTTGGCTGATCGGGAGGAAATTTCCCGCGGTTTGGTCGAGTCTGTGCAATACAGGGAGATCGGTTTGCGGATCGGTCGTGATTGTTGGGTGGTCTCGCGTGAGGTCGGCCGTCACGGCGGTAGCGAGGAATATCGGGCCGTGGTCGCCGAGCAGGCGGCGTCGGTGGCGCGGGGGCGGCCGAAGATGTTCGCCGTCGAGCGGTCGCCGCGGCTGTGTGATGGTTGGTCCCCGGCCTCGATCGCTGGCCGGTTGCCGTTGTTTACCCGGGCGATCATGCTTGTCGGGTGTCTGCTGAGGCGATCTAGCGGTGGTCTACGCCCAACCGGTTCCCACCCTGGCCAGGGAGCTAATCAGTCTGCAGACCGGGCGTAAGGCCCGCAAGGGCGGACGGCGCCGGTCGCCGGCGCCGCGGATCCGGCAGCCGATCTACATCGACGAGCGTCCCGCCGAGGTCGCTGCCGTGCAGTGCCGGGAAACTGGGAAGGTGATTTGGTGGGCCACGAGGCACTGTGTAACCGAGTGGAGGTGGAAGACCTTCGCCGTTGTGCTGTCGCAGCAGCGTAACGAAGCTGGGGGCGGCCTGATCTGAGAGATGTCGGTGAGGGTGGCAAGCAGCCCCGACAACGCCGGGACGGTCCAGTACTACTGGATGGCCCGAGCCCGGCAAGCAAGGCAGGAAGGCGTAGGAGAGGAACCAGTGTTCTAACGCCTCTTCAGTCTCCCGCCAGCTCTAACCCGGTGGATTCGGGCTGGTCTGCGATGCGCACCAACACCTCGGTGTTGGCAACTTCGGGTGGGTTTAGGTCGCTCATTTCGGAGGCCACGGTGAAAGCCTGCGGCGTAACCGTGGCGATATCGCAGGGGCATAGCTGGGCGGCCTCACCTGCCGATCGGTTTGCAGTGAACGTGGGAACCACCGTGAGGCTCCCGAGATGTTGCGCTCAGCCAGAGGCGGCGGGTTCGGTTGGCGCATCGTCAGCCGATGGCCACACGGGTGGGGCGGAGGGGTCGTAGTAGTCCGAGCGGGGGAAAGCCTCGTGCATGGCGAAGGGCCCCAGCGAATTGACGCAGTCGGCACGCATCCAACGGAGACGCTGATGAATATCGGTGAACAGGCCTGGCCTGACCCTGCGAGGGCAGCCTGGCGGGTACGGCAGATGCAATGCAAGCTGCACCACTGGGCGGTCGATGATTGCGGCCGCCGGTTTGATGATGTGTTCAACCTCGTTCATCACCTGGACTTTCTCACCGTCGCGTGGGAACGGGTGAGGGTAACAGGGGTGCGCGGACCGCCGGAGTGGACCGGGTCAGCCCGGCGTCCATCGCCGAGGGTGTCGAGGTCGTGGAGTTTCTGGGGCAGGTGCGGGAGCAGTTGAAATCCCGGTCATTTGCTCCGCTGCCGGTGCGGAACGATTGATCCCCAAGCCGGGCAGTAGCAAACTTCGCAGGCTCGGCATTCCGACCGCGATGGATCGAGTGGTTCAGGCGTCCCTGGTGCTGGAGCTGGAGCCGATCTTTGAGGCGGGTTTCAAGCCGGTCAGTTACGGCTTTCGCCCCAGACGTCGCGCCCAGGACGCGGTCGCTGAGATTCACGCCTTCGGTTCCAGGAACTATCATTGGGTCTTTGAGGCTGACATCGCAGCGTGCTTTGACGAACTTACGCACTCGGCCGTCATGGATCGGGTGCGGCTGCAGATCGCCGACAAGCGTGTCCTGGCCCTGATCAAATCGTTCCTGAAGGCGGGCGTGATGTCCGCCGACGGGACGATCAGGAACTCAGAGGGCGGCACCCCGCAAGGCGGCATCGTTTCGCCGTTGCTGGCTAACATCGCACTGTCGTGTTGGACGAGCACTTCTGCGCGAAGTGGGATGCGCATCGCACATCCCAGCGGCGCGATGTGCACCGCAAGCGTGGCGGCGCCACCTATCGGATCGTCTGCTACGCGGATGACTTTGTGATCATGGTGGCGGGAACCAAAGCGCACGCGGACGCGCTCTGGGACGAGGTGGCGCAGGTGATCGCCCCGCTGGGGTTACACCTGTCCGCCGAGAAGTCTCGGGTATGCCATCTGGACGAGGGGTTCGACTTTCTGAGGTTCTGCATTCAGCGGCGCCGCAGGAAGGGAACCACCAAGGCCAGCGTCTACACCTATCCGTCGAAAAAATCGCTGCTTTCGATCATGGTGAAGGTGCCAAGGCGACGTTTGGGTATCTCGATTCCTTTGTCTGGCATCGGGTCACCCAATGGTTGCTCAAGCGGCACAAACGCATCACGTGGGCGGAACTCTACCGCCGGTTCCTGACCGGCAGGCCAGGCAATCGTCGGGCAGTGGACAGGACCATCATGTTCGACGCGGCAACGGTGCCGGTTACTCGGTATCGCTGGCGCGCGAGCAACATTCCTACACCCTGGACCAGCAGCGCAGGAGCTCCTGTTTCTGCATAGCAGCGGCAGTTCGTGTAGCGCCGGATGCGATGCCAAGTCGCACGTCCGGTGCGGAGGGCGGGGCGGGGAAACGGATCGGGAGCAATCCCGACACCGCGCCCCGGTCCGCCCCCTACATCATCGGCAAACCTGCGGTCGCGACCCTGGATAGAACGATGTCGCGGTTCGGCGATCCTTGTGCCTTTGACCGGGCGCGATTCGCTGACCGTGGGTGATGCCGTGATCGCCGCCACGCACAGCCTACCTACCCAGATCCGCCGGACGCTGACGTGGGACTGCGGCACAGAAATGGTTCAACACGCCACCATCACCGCGACCGGACTACCGTATACTTCGCCCACCCCCACTCACCATGGGAACGTGGCAGCAACGAAAACCCCAACCGTATCGTGCGTGAATACTTCCCCAGAGGTGCAACAATAACCTCCGACCCCACCTATTTAGCCTCAGTAACCGCCGATATCAACGACCGACCCCGTAAGATACACAACTGGAAGAAACCCTCCGAAATATTCACCGAACTCGCCAAAACACATGCTTCCACCAACTGACCTGCCGGGCGAATACAGCATCGTGACCTGCAAAATAGCTACTAGGCTGACGCAGTAACGATCGGCTCCATCGGTCAGTGCCGGCTAGTGCTGTACCAAGTCCGCGGAACACTCACCGGGGACGGCGCAGCTCCAGCCGCTACCAACTCTGTGCCTGCCGAACCTGCTGGAACCGCAGGCATGGGGCTAGATGGTCGTGAGTCGTTATCCACCCAGCTGGCAGCCCATTGCGTAGCAGGAGCGCTAATTGGCGGCGAAACACGGGAGGGTGCCACCGACGCTACCCGCGCCACTGCCCGAACCCGTCCCGGCGATTGGGTGCGCGAGGAGTTAGGACCGGTTACGGGGCTCACGGGGGCGGCCCCGTAACCGGAGTATTCGAGCTCGCTCCATGCCGGACTCACTGGAACAGGCGAGGGATAGCTCGGAGCGGCGGGACTCGCCGAAATGGGCGAAGGTCCAATGGTGGGTTCGGGATAACTTGCTGAAATGAGCGAAGCACTCACATTGGGCTCTGGATAGCTTGGCCAAGCCGAAACAGGAGAAGCTTCTCGAGTTGGTGACCAAGAATTCTCATCAGCCCGCGGCAGCGCTGGGGGAATCGACGCTTCGATGGCCAAGCTGCGCTCGGAGGCTCTGCACTGCCGGTTCAAATACTCGCGCAGCCTGACTACATCTCTAAGCGCAACCGTATCGGTATCATCGATACCTACTAGGCTTTCTGAGAGCGGAATAGAGCCATCGGATACGCACTGCAGCAGCGTAGGCAGCGGAATAGCGGCCAGCTCCGCCGCTTCCTGTAGCCCCAGTGTGGCCGGGACAGACTTTAGGGTGACGCCGCACTCACCGGCGAGTGCCGCCGCCGCATCGCGCAGTAGTCCCCACAACTCGGCGGGAAGCTCAACCCCACCACCGTTGCTATCGGCCAGCCAATATTGAGAATCCTGGTTTGGCACATCAAAAAAAGCAGCCACGGCGCTGAACCGGCGGTGCGGTGTTTTTGCCGATGCGACGACCACATGATCATCAAGAGTGTTCATGATGCCTCCCGTGACTTGAGAGCGCCCGGTAATTGATGCTGTTCTACTGCGGTGTCTCCTGGCGCTTCGCCTGGCGGCGTTGTCGTCGTCGCCCATACCTTCTCGGTATGAACTCCTTCTCCGCCTTGCCACACTCGACCAGGCGCCACCTCGCTACGAACGATCAACTACCGAACACTCTTACTAGTGAATTATGGCTGACCCAGAAGCGGCGCCGGGAACATATGCGAAGTTCGTGAGCTTTTTCAGACGCCCAGCTAGCCCATGTGCAACCGAAGATAGCGGCACGGTCACCGGGTAGGCCGCAGGTTATCCACCGTTTAGCCCCTTGCGGCATTGCGGTGGATAACTTCGTCACAGCCGGGCAATGGTGTATGAAAGAGCGTCTGCCAATAGAGCATCTGCCAAGGCCGCAGAAGCCGCCGCCTACGAAGGTAGGCAAGGCGACGAGAACGCCGGCAGGGATCTATTGGCAGCGCTCTAGCGAGTAGCGAATGCTCGCTCACCGTTAGCCCAGACGGCGGCGCAAAGCTGGTTCAGATCCACGCCTCGAAGCTGCGCCAAATACCGCACAGTAATCGGAAGTACATACGGTGCATTCTGTCTACCGCGGTACGGCACGGGCGTCAGGTAAGGCCCGTCGGTCTCGGTGAGCAGCAGTTCGACTGGGATCGCCGCGGCGGCCTCCTGCAACTGCTTGGCGTTGGTGAACGTGACGTTACCGGCAAAGCTCATAAAGTATCCGCGGCGAGCGCATTCAGCCGCGAAGCTCACGTCGCCTGAGAAACAGTGCAGAATCACCTGCTCCGGTGCACCCCGCTCATCGAGAATCCGCAGCACATCCTCGTGCGCTTGGCGGTCGTGAATCATCAGCGCTTTGTTGTGCCGCTTGGCGATCTCAATATGGCCGCGAAACGCCGCGTGCTGTGCTGGCCGGCCAGCTTGAGTAGTTCGGAAATAATCCAACCCGGTCTCGCCAATACCCACCACTACCTCCTGTGCGGCCAGCTCATCAATCTGAGCTAACTCCGCATCCAGGTCGTCTAATAGCGGCGCGTCATTGGGATGTATCGCCACGGTGGCATCTAAAGTGGCGTGCTGCTCTGCCTGCGCCACGCCCCACCGCGAAGAGGCCACATCCGTGCCTACCTGCACTACACGATGCACGCCTACGCGAGCAGCCGCCGACAATGCATCGGCCACCGAGGCTTCCTGCATCTCCAGGTGGGTGTGACTGTCCAGCACCGGAACCGTCAACGGCTCGGGCTCGGGCGGCCGTGATGCCGAAGTTGTTTCAGCTGCCTGCGTCTTCGTCATTGTCAGCGCGTTTCCAACCGAGCGAGCTCTTCATCGACGATCACCGGGTCCAGCTTGGTGAAAACCGGCTTAGGCGCGGCAAGTTTGCGGCCGACCGGAATCGGTTGCGATTGCCAGACAGCGAGCTCTGTGGCGTAGTCGCCGGTGATCACGACATATGGCGACGACGGGTTTCCCTGCTCGGCGACCTCATCGATGCGCGGCTGAGCTGACCAGACACCTGAGCCACCCAGCAGTTCAAATACCCGCTGCGACGAGTGCGGCAAGAACGGCGTGAGCAAGCTCTTACAATCGTCGATCAGCTGCAACGCCACGTGCAACACCGTATCGCGACGGGCCAGTTCGTCGGGCCGATCCGCCGAAAGCTTCCACGGCGCCTGATCTGACAAGTACCGGTTGGCTTCGCTCACCACGCGCATAGCCTCGACAATCGCCACTTTGAACCTGCACCGCTCCAATAGGGAGCCGACCACACCGAACGCCTGGCGGGAGGCCTGCAACAAGGCACGATCAGCGTCGGTGAGCGCGGTAGCCACCGGAATCTCGCCCCCGTTCCTAGCCGCCATGGAGATCGAGCGATTCACCAGGTTGCCCCACCCGGCGACGAGTTCGTCGTTGTTGCGCCGCAGGAACTCTGCCCAGGTGAAATCGGTGTCCTGGGTCTCGGGCCCGGCAACGGTGATGAAGTAGCGCAGCGCGTCAGCGTCGTAGCGAGCCAGGAAGTCCCGAACGTAAATCACTACCGAGCGTGACGAGGAAAACTTCTTCCCCTCCATCGTGAGGAATTCGCTGGATACTACCTCCGTAGGCAGACTCAAACGGCCAAGCGTGCCCGGCACGCTATCAGGCAAGCCGTTGTACCCGAGCAACATCGCCGGCCAGATCTGGGAATGGAAGGTGATGTTGTCCTTCCCCATGAAGTAGTAGGAGTTCGCATCGGCGTTCTCCCACCAGAGGCGCCAGGCCTCCGGCTCGCCTACCCGCTGCGCCCATTCAATAGACGCCGAAAGGTAGCCAATCACAGCGTCGAACCAGACGTAGAGTCGTTTGTGTGAACGGTCCTCCCACTCCGGTAGCGGGATCGGTATCCCCCAATCCAAGTCACGGGTGATCGCACGCGGCTGTAGATCGCTGAGCAAGTTCAGCGAAAATTTCAGTACATTGGGGCGCCAATCGGTACGTCCGGCAAGCCAGGTACCGAGCGCATCGGCAAACGCCGGCAGGTTGAGGAAGAAATGCTCGGTCTCGACGAACTTTGGCGTCTCACCATTGATACGGCTGCGCGGGTTCTTCAGATCTTCCGGATCAAGCTGGTTTCCGCAGTTGTCGCACTGGTCGCCGCGGGCGCCGTCGTAACCGCACAAAGGGCAGGTGCCTTCAATGTAGCGGTCAGGCAGCGTGCGACCAGTGGATGGGGAAATCGCGCCGAGGGCGCTGCGGGGGAAAATGTAGCCGTTGCGGTGCAAACCTCGAAAGATTTCCTGCACGACCGACTGATGATTGCGGGTCGTGGTGCGGGTGAACAGGTCATACGACAAGCCCAGCGACCGCAGATCTTCGGCGATCACTGGGTTGTAACGATCGACAAGTTCTCGAGCGCTCACACCTTCAGCATCGGCTTGGACCTGGATCGGTGTGCCGTGCTCATCGGTGCCCGAGATCATCAGCACTTTGTTGCCAGCCATACGCTGATAGCGGCTGAAGATATCCGACGGTACCCCGAACCCAGAAACATGGCCGATGTGCCGCGGGCCGTTGGCGTACGGCCACGCGACAGCGGTGAGGATGTGACGAGGCTTGTCGGTGGTCATAGCCCGACAGCTTAGAGCTCGGACAGGTTGGGAGCCGGAGTAGGTAGGCGGTTGCCAGGTGGACGGGATGAAGGCGGAGTAATATTTTCAGTTCAGTGAAGGTGGGATCAACTATGGATCACAGCAACCTTCCCTCCCGGCCGGTTGTCATCGTAGGGCTTGTGGGGGTTGGGATTCTGGGGATAGGGATTCAGCTTCTGCTAGTGGCGCTCTTCGCGGTGGCTTTCGTGTCAGAAGCCGTTTTTCATACGAGCATCGACCCCACTGAAAGCAGCTTCGCGATCACCCTGCACAACGACACGTCGAGCACCATCATGTTGAAGCAGTGTGATGTCACTTGTGACTCATTCCATGAACGTGTCCGGCTTCTTCCTGGGGCGGATACGCGAGTAAATACTTCTAGCGACAATGTCGCTAACTGGTGGATGATAAGCGATGCCGACGGCAAGAAGCTGGGTTGCTTACCGCTACGCTACGGACACAAGATCGATCGGCTCGTGGTCAACGTGTCGGAACAAACAGCTTGCCCGTAGAAGCCTCGAACTGTGTTTCGCGGGAGGATTCGGTGAATGAATACGACGAGCCCAAGCTGGTTCGCCGACTATCGCAGGTTTCCCTAAAAGGACAAGCGGCATTCGCTGCAGCCTGTGCGGAAAGAACATTCCCGCTCTATGAACGATATGCCGCGCTTACAGGACAAGGTAATCAAGCACAGTTGCGAGCCGCACTGGATGCCGCCTGGAAAGCAGTGGGCACCGAGGTCTCGAGAGAAGACCTCGCACGCTGGCGAAAGGTCGCTGGAGCGCTCGTGCCAGACGACGAGGATCCCGGATGGATCGACGAGACTGCCTATGGCCAGAACGGGGCAGCGGCGATTGCATATACGCTAAGCACCCATCTGACCGGCAATCCCCAAGACGCCGGCTGGGCTGCTCGGCAACTCTACGAGGCCGCCGACTACGCCGCCCAGCGGCAGCTAGGTGACCTGGATATCAATGACCCGCGAGCTGAGGACGCTTTGCGTGCCACGCTTGTGGTCCAAGAGGCGCTGTTTGGCATTCAAGAAGTTCTCGCCTTCGTCAATGACAAGTCTGAAGTGACATGTCAGGACGCAGTCAGGCTCAAGCGGCAGGCCTACGACGCAGGTGAGCGCCTAGCAAAGTTCACACTTCGATCCAGCTAGAGAGGTTAGAGCGGTTATTAACCAAGAGCCTTCAGCGGAGAAGGTGGCATCCGTAGGCAAGAAATGGGCGAATTATCCGGTACACGCACCGGAAGTGTCAGCTGGTTTAGTGCCGTCGCTGTTTGTAGACCTGGCCACGGTGGTCGATTTGGATAACGTCCACGGTCACAATCTCGTCGTAGATCTCATACACCACGCGCCAATCGCGGGCGGCTGAAACTCGGTAGACGTGCTCGCGTCCGGCCATCTTTTTGACGCCATCAGGCCGAGGATCTTCGGCAAGGTTGGTAATGACAGCTGCAACCTGACGGCGAATCTGCGGGTCAATCCTGCGGAGTTCTTTACGTGCTGAAGTGGTTAATCGGACGACGTAAGTCACGCTTACAGGCCTTTGGCTTCCAGCTCTCGAAGCTCCGCCTTAACTTGATCCCACGGGATTCGCTCCTCGTTCTGACGTTCCTCGATGACGCGCAGGACCTCGGCCTCATCGAGAGCTTCTAGCGCGGCCGCAGCCAGCTCGGGTGGCATGATGACCACCTTCTGCTGCTGCCGACTGTGCAGGTAAATCACCTTGCCATGCTCGGCTTCCTCGATCGCACGCTCAATAGGTGCCGCGAGATCAAATTCGGCGCTTTCGTAGTTATGCGCTGGCTGGGTCATGCTCCCAGCATAAACCGAAAGTGTCCCAGTTAGGCCACCTGCACAGCGCTTTAGAAGCTGGAGGATCCTTTGAGCGAACCTAAAAAGCTCCACAACACCGGAGGATTCATGTCATTCGGCGGAGCCTTTGGCCGCGACTACCGCGTTGTACACCTCACGTTTGGGCGCGGAGCTGAGTTCAGCCACCGCCGCGATTGCTTGCTTCCGGGGCACGTCGTGCCGCTCTAGGAGCGCCACCTGACGTATCCAGTGCGTCACGGCGGCGGGATTTGAGCCACAGTCTGGCACAGCGGCACCGGCGACCACCAGAGTGATCTCACCGCGCACCCCGGAAGTAGCCCACTCCGCTAACTCACCCAATGAACCTCGCACAACCTCTTCATAGGTTTTGGTGAGCTCCCGACAGACCGCCGCGGCGCGCTGTTGACCGAACTCATCGACTAGGGCGGCCAGGCTTTCGGCCAGCCGGTGGGGTGCCTCGAAGAACACCATCGTGCGCGGCTCAGCGGTTAGCTCGGCAAGTCTGCTGTGACGCTCACCGGCCTTTCGTGGCAGAAAACCCTCGAAGCAGAAGCGGTCGCACGCTAAGCCAGACAGCGCAAGCGCGGTAGTCACCGCCGAAGGACCGGGCAGTGCTGTGATGTCGATATCGCCAGGCGCGTCGATCGCCGCTCTTACCAGCCGATAACCGGGGTCAGAAACGCTAGGCATTCCGGCGTCTGTCACCAGCAGCACTGTGCTGCCAGCTAATAAAGCATCAACGAGCTCCCGCGTACGGGTCCGCTCATTTCCCTCATAGTAGGAGAGCAACCGGCCGCTCGGCGTCACCTCGAGAGCGGCGGCAAGCCGGCGAAGCCGGCGGGTATCTTCCGCGGCGATCACATCAGCACGAGCTAGTTCGAGCGCTAGCCGGGCGGAAGCATCCGCTGGATTGCCAAGCGGTGTTGCCGCCACAACCAGACGACCGGAATTCAGCACTCCAGTGACTTTACGTGAGCTGTGCCGACCAGTTCGGTGGCCCGTGGTGGCTTCCCGGACTTGTTCCAAGCTAGCCCGTACCATCTTCTTCGTGTCATCATCCCCCGCGCAGAAGCCGCTTAATCCTCCAACTCCCGATGTTGCGCTTGCCAACTCGCAAGAAACGGCGCTGGTGCGCCTTGCCCGCTGGCGACCAGCCGATGTGATCAGCTCCTGGTACTGGGCGGGCACGGTGGCGCTACTAGCTGGAGTACTTCGGCTGATCAACCTCGCCACTCCGCCGCAGAAAATCTTCGACGAAGCCTTCTACGCCAAGCATGCCCATGACCTTCTCGGCCATGGTTACGAGCTCAACGACCAAAGCAACGGTCCCGGATACGTGGCGCATCCCCCGCTGGGAAAATGGTGCATCTCGCTAGGCGAGTGGCTCTTCGGCTACAACAGCCTGGGGTGGCGGATCTCGGCGGCGGTATTTGGCACCCTCTCCGTGCTGATTCTGTGCCGCCTAGGCCGCCGGATGTTTCGCTCTACTGTGCTCGGCTGCCTAGCCGGACTGCTAATGGCGTTGGACGGACTGCACTTCGTGTCCAGCCGAGTGGCGCTACTCGATATTTTTCTGATGTTCTTTGTGCTGGCTAGTTTCGCGTGTCTGCTGCTAGATCGAGAGCAGCGACGTGACGCCATGCATGCGCAGCTGTTGCGGGCAGAACAGAACGGGTCCGATCTACGTGCCGGCGTACGCCGCGAGTCAGGTTGGCGGAACTGGCCATGGTGGCGCATAGCGGCGGCCGTGATGCTGGGCTGCGCACTCGGAGTGAAGTGGAGCGCTATCTGGTACCTACTGGTACTTGTGCTGCTGATCGTGGTCTGGGAAGTGCAGGCCAGGCGCAGCGCGGGAGTACGGCAACCTCTCACTGATGTCATCGGCTGGGAAACGGGATGGATCGCGGCCTTCGTTCTCATCACGCTTGGGACATTTCTGGCCAGCTACACCGGATGGTTCGCCACCGACGGTGGCTGGGACCGAAACTGGGCACAGGCGAACAGCGCTGGCGTGTGGTACCTCCCCGACGCCTTAGTGAGCCTGTGGCATTACCAGTACGATATTTACCAATTCCACGTTAACCTCTCAAGCCCTCATCCTTATCAATCAACGCCGTACAGCTGGTTGTATCTGGGTCGTCCGGTGCTCTACTACCGCGAAACCAGGCCATGCGGTACCACAACCTGCACCTCTGGGATATTGGCACTCGGCAATCCCGCGCTGTGGTGGACGTTCTTAGCCGCCAGCGCGGTCTGTTTATGGCGCAGCGCAATAAATCGGGATTGGCGGGCGCTGGCGATTCTGCTCAGCGCGGCGGCAGGCATCGTGCCGTGGATGCTCTACCCCGACCGGACCACATATTTCTTCTACGCGCTCCCAGCGCTGCCGTTCCTAGTGCTGGCGGTAACGCTTGTGCTCGGAATGATCTTAGGGAGCGACAATGCCCGCGCGTCGCGACGGCTCACCGGCACCCTGCTCGTGGGGGTATATGTTGTGCTAGTTGTCGTAGCTTTCGCGTACTTTTACCCGATCTACAGCGGCCAAGCAATACCCTTCGATGACTGGCACAACCGCCTATGGTTCGACAGCTGGAAATAGCCGGCTGTGTAGCAGAGAAAGGCACTTTTGTGTCCTATGCAGTAAACGATGAGTGCCCCGCAACTCAGGTTTTCCGACCGAGACGCTGCGCTGCCGTCGCCGTGCTAGTGGCTGCTGCACTGCTGTTGGCTGGATGCACAGCCGGCGACAAAGGCAGCTTTCACCGCTCCGACGCCGCTGGCTCGGCCCAACAGCCCGCGCCAGCCCCAAAACCACATGACTGTGACAAAAATCCCGGCAACTCAGAGACCGAGCGCTTCCCCGCCACAGTGGACCCGGCCGGATGTGTGTGGCGGGACAGCGCCGAAAGCGTCGGGCAAGCCGGCAACGCGCTGGTCCTGTGGGGTGCCGACCATGATGGGTTCCGGCTGCGGGCAATCGACATCAACAACGGTGGCCTGCTCTGGCAGAGCGAGGCCATCAAACTCGGCGACGCACAAGCCCGAGAAGGTGACTACGAGAAGTTCTTCGACAAAGGTAAGTACCCGATCATGCTGACCAAAGGTGCGAGCTCGTATGCGGCGGTGGCTACCCAACGGTACAAGCGGGCCAGCGCAATCGGTGAGGCCAGCGTCACCACCGTGCTTCGGTTCTACCCGGTCAACTCCACAGGCACAGTGCCGCCCCGAACGTATGAGGCCCCAATCGGTGACTTCAAGCCTCCGGTCGATGAGAACGACACCGCACGCGACGGCGATCAGGTGCTGCTGCGCAAGGAAGGCAGCATCGACGAGCCCGTCAAGTACCTGAGGGTGGATCCAGAAACCGCACAAGGAAACGAGTTCGCTCCACAGGGCCGGTTCGCCCCCGAAGCCGCTGAGACTCCCGTGGTCGTCACTGAGGACGGAAATGTGGTCGTCACATTTCGCCAGACCCGAGGCCTAACAACTATCACCGATCGCTTCGGTCTGCGCTCAGCAGACGGAAAACAGCTGTGGGATGGCAAGGATCACGCCCCCAGTGGCGCTGATCCCTCCGCAGGCACTGTGATCGGGGTACGCGGAAGATATTTGATCGTGAAGTGGCTGCCCGAAGGAACCGCCGACCAGCCGATCAGCAACAACACTCGACCGGGCATCATCGCGTTGCACGACTTCCGCTCCGGAAAGGTCATCGCGGCCAGTGAGCGGCTGAGTATAAAAGAGACCGTCGATTTCGACCACGAAATCAACCGCACCGCTGCCTCCGCCGATGGCCGATATTTGGTGGTTGGCCGCGCCGTCTTTGACCTGCGCGAAAAGAAGGCGCTGGCTTCCCTTCCAGAGGCATTCACGGATCGACCAATTCAAGCCATCAGCCCACAGGGAGTAGCGTACGGATACGGCAACGATAACCGGCCAGTCGCCTACGACTTCGTGCAGAAAAAGGTGGTCTGGGAGATGCTTGGCGGGGAAGGCGCAGCTTTACTGCCCAAAGTGCTTAGCCAAAAGGTAGCGGTTTTCCAGATCCATGCCCCGAGCTTCCCGATTGTGGCGCTTCCGTTGAAAGCACCGGATCAACCGTCGCCAAATGAAACCAACCCTCGGGGCCCAGACCAGCAGTCCAGCGGTAACTAGTGATGACCGACGCGCAACCACCGAGTCAGTCACCTTCGACAAGCCAGGTTCGCCGAAAGTGATCGGGTCGAGAACCGCCGCGCTGCTGGTGTTGATCTCCTCTGGTGCCGTAATGGTGATCGAGCTGGTAAGCCTGCGGTTGCTCGCGCCATACGTAGGTCTTACGCTCCAAATGAGTACCACCGTGATCGGTGTTGCCCTAGCGGCGATCGCGCTCGGCGCTTGGATCGGGGGGCGGCTCGCTGACGCGTACGCACCGCGCCACCTAGTAGGACCGCTGTTTCTAGCCGGCGGCGCGCTCACGCTCGCTACCTCGCCTATCGTGCGTGGCGTCGGCGAATGGGTCGGCGTAGGCATGAGCTCACAGCTCCTGGGCGTGGCCGGCGTCGCTATTTTTGCTCCAGCGGCGGCACTGTCGGCGGTAAGTCCGGTCGTGGTAAAGCTGCGTTTGACCAACCTTGCTCAGACCGGCAGCATTGTGGGCTTACTGTCGAGCGTGGGGGCGCTGGGCGGCATCGCTGCCACGTTCGGTACTGGGTTCGTCCTCATCGCACTGCTATCAGTGACGGCAATCCTCACCAGCCTGGGTCTTTTCCTGCTGGTGGTCGGAGTGGCGCTCACGGCGACATTGTCTGCCAAATTGTCTGCCAAAAAACTTCGGGGTCTGACTGCCGGGTTACTGGCGTTCGCGCTACTGAGCACGGTAGCAACGGTGCTGGTGCCGCAAACATGTGATGTGGAAACCAGCTACCACTGCGTCCGAGTGGTAGCTGATCCCGCTCGCGGCACCGGCCGATTCTTAGAGCTGGATACCCAGCTGCACTCCTACACCGATCTGGAAGATCCCACCTACCTGCGTTTCTCCTACATTCGCGCTATCGCTTCGGTGCTTGATACATTTCGGCCGCCAGGTGCGGCTATTAAGGCGTTGCATTTGGGGGCGGGCGGAATGACCGTGCCCCAGTATCTGGCTAAGCGGCGCCCAGGAAGTAGTAGTTCAGTGGTGGAAATCGACCCCGGAGTGCTGGAAGTGGCACGGAACAAACTTGGCTTTCACGAGGATCACAACCACGGTATTACCACCTCCGTTGCCGACGCTCGTGTATTCACAGCTAAGCAGCCGGTTCATCGTTATGACACCGTCGTAGCAGACGCGTTCGGCTCAGTATCGGTACCGTGGCAGCTGACTACGCGGGAATTCGTGCGGCAGATCCGGCGTGTACTCATCAGCGAGGGGGTGTACGTCTTGAACGTGATCGACAATCCAGCGCTGAAGTTCCTTAGCGCCGAGCTCGCCACGGTGTCGCAGGTGTTTTCCCATGTTTTGCTTGTAGCACCGGTAACGCAGCTCAATAGATCCAGCGGCGGGAACTTCGTGATCGTCGCCTCCGCGCAGCCGTTACCGCGAGCTGAACTGGTTCGGCGTTTGGCACAGTGGTCTCCGGAGCTGGGAATCGCGACAGCTGACCAACTGCGAAATCTGACGCGAGAAGCGCCGGTACTTACCGATGAATACGCGCCGGTGGATCAGCTTTTGACTAATAGCTAAGGGGGCACCATGGGTAGCCTCAAATTTTCTGCCAGAATCACTTCAGACTCCGAGCGTGACTCAGGTCGGATATTGGAGATTGGCGCGCTCAGCCAGTCCTATGTTGATCTCGACAATCCGGCCTACCTACATTTCTCCTACGTTCAAGCCATCGGGGCGGCACTGGACACATGGGATGTTCCCGGTCGGCCGTTTCGGGCCCTACATCTGGGCGCTGGTGGGCTGACTCTGCCGCGTTATCTGGCGCATCGGCGCCCTGGAAGCAGCAGTTTGGTCGCTGAGATCGATCCCAGTGTGCTGCGCGCCGCACGAGAAGAGCTGGGTTTTCGAGATGACACGGAAGTGGGAAACGGAATCCGAGTCCAGCTCGGCGACGCACGGCAAATCACCGCGCAGCAGGATACCGCCAGCTACGACTTGGTGATCGGTGACACGTTCGATGCGGGATTTGTTCCGCTGCACATGATCACTCGCGAGTTTTTGAGTGAGGTAACAAGAGTATTGACTCATCGCGGGTGCTACATCCTCAACATCATCGATCAACCACCGCTGGACTTCTTTCGATCCGCGCTGGCCACTACGCTAGATACGTTTGACCACACCGCGGTCGCCGCCCGGCGAAGTTGCCTGGCTGGTAACCGAGGCAACTTCGTCATCCTCGCAGCTTCAGTGCCGCTACCAATTGGTGAGCTCAGTGTGCAGTTAGACCATTGCAGTCCACCATTGGACCTTGCGGGCGACTGGGCGCAGCTTGTCGAGCTCGCCGACAGCGCCCCAGTCCTGACCGACGAGTTTGTCTCAGGTCTCGCGTGAGAAAAAACGTAACCGAGCCGCGGAACATTAAGGCCCGGGATGTAGTTATCCAAATGAGCGCCCGCACAGGCACCTGCGTACACAGTCGCACATCAATGATGCTTCGGCCACAGAAAGGACTGCCGCGCCATGACAGCTTCTACCTCATCCAAGACCTCGGTCAATTTCTGGTTTGACCCCATCTGCCCGTGGGCATGGGTCAGCTCGCGCTGGATCCTCGAGGTGGAAAAGGTTCGTGACATTGAACTGAAGTTCCACGTGATGAGCCTGTCGGTGCTCAACGAAGGACGCGATCTACCCGAGGAATACCAAGACCTCATGCAAAAAGGTTGGGGCCCGGTACGAGTGGTTATCGCCGCCGCGGAGCAGCATGGCGCAGAGGTTGTTCCGGCGCTATACACCGCGCTGGGTAGGCGTATCCACAATCAGGGCAACGAGGATTACTCGGCGGTGATCGCCGAAGCACTGGCCGAGGTGCGGCTGCCGGCTGACCTGGTCGAGGCGGCACACTCCACGAAGTACGACACGCGACTGCGTGCGAGCCACCACGCCGGAATGGATCCGGTGGGTGAGGACGTGGGCACTCCCGTGATTCACGTGGACGGCGTAGCGTTCTTTGGTCCAGTGCTCTCGAAAATTCCACGCGGTGAGGAAGCAGGCAAGGTCTTCGACGGTGCCCGGCTGCTCGCGGGATTCCCGCACTTCTTCGAGCTCAAGCGCACCCGCACTGAGAGCCCGGATTTCTCGTAGTAGCGGAGCCTGTACTACCTGTAGTACATTAGCTATATGGATGCCACAATCCGAGAGCTTAATCAACACACCGCGCAGGTTCTTGAACGCGTTGCCCACGGAGAATCGGTCACAGTGACGAAGAACGGACAACCAGTAGCCGTTCTTCGTCCCTACGGCTTTCAGGATCCGCCGGTCTATCCGTTCCGTACCGACCCAATGGGGCAGGACGAAAATATCCCCACGTTCAACGGCGATCCGGACTTTTCCGAACGTGTAGGTGACCATTTGGTCGGGTTCGGCAATGACGACTAGCGTTCCTGTTGCCATCGCTGATACGTCCGCATTGATCGCTCTGTTTAACAACAACGACGAGCACCATGCAGCCATGAAGAATCGTATGGCCTACGTCGGCCATCTCGTGGTTTCTCCGTGCGTTCTAACCGAGCTTGACTACCTCACCGCCACCCGACAGGGGCCTAGCTCCGCGGGTGCGGTTCTAGGCTACATTGTCTCGCGCGCCGCGACGGGTCGATGGGAAATACCCGAAATCAGCGCCCACCTTCTTGCCGCCCGCGCGGTTATGGGCGGCTACCCAAGCATCGGTTTGACTGCCGCCATGAACGTAGTGCTCGCCCTGCGCTTCCGTACTGACGTCATCGCAACTTTAGACCGCAAACACTTCCGAATGATCCGGCCGCTCACTCCACACGATGCCTTTCGTTTGCTCCCGGACGACTTCTAGTACCGCATGGTCGCGCCGAAACGGCGAAGTGTCTTGAGCTGCCGATCACAGCACGGCTTCGATCAGGTGGGGGCCGGGTTCCGCGATTGCCCTTTTCAGCTCAGCAGCAAGCTCTTGTGCGGTTTGGACGGACCGGGCAGGGACACCAAACCCTCTGGCGATACTTACCCAATCCAGGGTCGGCCGATCGATATTCAGCAACGTATCCGTTGCGGATCCCACATCAGCGGGAACCTCACAGCCTAGCTCGAGTTGAAGAATTCGATACTGTCTATTGGCACAGATAACAGTGGTCACGTTCAGCTGCTCCCGTGCGTGAGTCCAGAGCGATTGAAGCGTATACATACCGCTTCCATCCCCCTCCAAAACAATGACCGGCCGCTCGGCAGCCGCGAGAGCGGCACCGGTCGCCAGGGGCAGACCATGGCCAATCGCTCCCCCCACGTGTGGGGCGAGGTAGGTGTGTCGCGGCGCGTTCAATGACAGACTGTAGTAGTCGAATCCGGAGGTTATCGATTCATCCACAATGACGGCGTTGGCCGGTTGGACAGCTGCAATCGTCGCCGCCATACGCTGTGGCGTTAACCTACCCGTAGGAACTTTCGGGAGATTGCCACTTGTTGGCGCCACACGGGCGTCTTCCCGGCCAAGGAAATCGGCAAGGCTTTCGAGTGCTCCTACCACATCGAAGAATGAGTCTTGGGGAGCTGGCGCTAGGACCCTAACAGCTGTCGTGGTGGGTATGAAGGAGCTTGGCTGTCCCTCGTACCCAAAGAAGCTCACTGGCTCACGAGCGCCGGCTAACACCACAGCGGCAAAACTACTAAGCGTCTCTCGCGCCTGAGCCGGCAGATACGGCAGACGCGTGACGTTGGGCAGGTTTCCGCCCCGTTCCACTCTCGCTGCGAATGTCTCATGAAGCAGCGTGCAGCCCGTGGCAGCCCTGATCCGCCCCGCCGCCGTGAGTCCGGCGGCGCTCAGCGCCGCGCCACCAAGAAACAACGCGTTAGGTTCATTCATCAGGAGCGCCTTGGCGACCTTCTCAATATCGGGATCGGATGCCGCTTGCGGAACTCTAGGCGGCGGACTCGTCACTTCCACGTGAACGGTGGCGGCCTGATAGTCAGCGGGAACGATAAGGCAGGCAATGCCGCCGGCGGCGTGGTAGATGGCCTCTGCGATATCGCTGCCCAGGCCCTGCGCTGAGGTCGCTGATCTCACCCATGTGGAGACCGATTTAGCGAGTGCCTCAATGTCGCTAGTCAAAGGGGCATCTGCTGCCAAATGCCAGCTGGCATGGTCTCCAATGATGTTCACAATAGGAGTGCCCGCGCGACGTGCGTTGTGAAAATAAGCAAGTCCGTTAGCAAGGCCCGGCCCAAGATGCAGAAGTGTCAACGCGGGCTTCCCCGCAAGCCGGGCATACCCGTCTGCGGCTCCAGCACAAACAGCCTCCGCCAAGCACAGAACGGGGCGAATCTCTGGTATCTGATCAAGTGCGCTGACAAACGGAAGCTCAGTCGTGCCAGGGTTGGCAAAACATATGGTTAAACCCGCGGCTGATGCGGTACTAAGCACGCTCTCGGCGCCATTCATAAAACCCCTCCTCCAGGTTTATCTCGTTCGCGCTAGTTAGCTTTCGGCTCAGGTTTCAAGGGGCGAATTATGCAGGTCAGTCGTGCGGTGCAGCTGCGCCTTCCCTGGTCGTCGGTGATCGCAATCTCATAACTGGCGATGGTGCGTCCCAACCGCAGCGGGGTGGCCACACCGGTCACGATGCCGGAAGAGACGGAGCGGTGATGCGTGGCGCTAAGCTCAATACCGACAGCGGTGGCGTCCGAACCGGCGTGCAGGATCGCGCCCACTGAACCCAGCGTCTCGGCCAAGACACATGACGCCCCACCGTGCAACAAGCCATACGGCTGAGTGTTGCCCTCCACTGGCATTGTGGCAACAAGACGCTGTGGCGACGCCTCTAGCCAATCGATTCCCATGCGCTGCGCTAACGCATCTTTGCCGCCCGCGCGCAGCTGCCGCAACAGCCCGACAAGCTCGGATGTTTCATCGGCGCTTTCGTTACTGTCCGCAGCGTTCATAGGCCCACGGTCTCATGCCGTAATTCCCATCTTTTCGCCGCGTGCGCCTTTACCTAAACAGTCAGCTCAGTTCCTGTTGTTACCGCGCTAGGACATCCCCAGCGGCTACCGTAAGGAACAACACGATCACTGCGAGTTCGCTGCCGAACCCCACTACGGAGGTCACCGTTGCCCGCGCATCCGACTGGGCAGCATGCTGCAACCAGGCGCCAGCGCTCACTCGAGCGCATTCCACAAAGCCATACCAGCACACCAGCGTAGGCAGGCCGATCCAAACAGGAGCCCACAGGCCGGTGGCAACTGCCGCTATAGAGCTCACCAGCAATACAACTATCAGCACTCCAGATGCCACGTTACGCAACGCAGGAGCGGCGGCGCCCCCAGCAGCCGCGGCGAGCGGAAACAGTGTGAACAGCAGCGAAACCGCAGCAGCGCCAAACCCATCAGCGCGCAGCAATAGCGGTAGATATTCCTCTACGCTGGCCAAACCGGCAAGTACTACAGCTGCAATAACCAGCCATCGGATGCGCCCCCGGCGCATCGCTTGCATGAGACCTGCCCTAAGCGTGGCGAGATAACCTGCTTCGACGTCACGGCAAGCCGTAACCCGCGGCAGGCTCAGTGCCAACCACGCCTGAGCGATGAGCGCCACCAGTGTCACCGCTAGGACTGCGCCGTAACCGCCGAGGGCAAACAGCGGCGCCGCCAGCAGGCTAGCCGCAACGACAGCCATCCAGCTGGCCACGGCGGCGCGAGAAGCTACCGTGGCGTACTCCAGCGGCCGCCCGGCGGCATGGAGATCCTCATAAACGAGCGCTTCCCAGGTGCCTGAAACCAGCGTGGATGACGCTGCCCAGAGCAGGAACCCGGCCGCAAAGCCAATATAGGTTGGGATCAGGAACCATAGGCAAAAGCCCGCGGATGCGAGTAAGGGAGCAACAACCAACAGGTGCTTACGCTGCACGATATCTGACAAAGCACCGGTAGGAACCTCGAGGACAGCGCTAGCGACGCTCCAAATCACGAACAGAGTCGAAATCTGGGCCAGCGAAAAACCCACGTCGGAAAACAGCAGAGCGTACAGCGGATACAGCGGGATAAAGTCACCCAACGCGGCATACCCAATGGCCCGCGCAACTACTGAGCGGGAGGAACGGTCAGAGGCTCAACGTCAACCAAAAGGCATATCGTGACAGTGCCACAACTCCAAGAAACCGTCAACTGGGTCAGTAACCGACAGACAATTAGTGCCGAGCCTGAACCATATTTAATCTATGAAGCTGATGGCGTGACCGGTGTGAAACGCACCTACAGCCAGGCCAGGGATGATTGCGAAATACTTCTCATGGCGTGGGCAGCGGGATAATTGCGATACTGTCAGGCTGAGCGACGGCCAGGGGGGTGCCATCGGGGTGCAGCGCCGCAACTGGAGTAGGTACGTGCGTGACACCGTAGCTGCCATCTTTGCGAGCAACCTTCACCTCGGGCCACTCCGCAATGAGGGTACCGGTTTCTACCTGAATAAGTCGCGGGTGCTCGTACAACGAGACGACCGTATCGCCGCGAGCAACCATGGTGCCGATGCGATAGTCCACGCGGGTGCGGTGTAGCCAACGCTCCCCGCAGATTGACCAGACGCCCAACTCTGCTGGCCCGAGGTCGTTAATCTCCTCATTGTCGAAGATCTCCTGCGTAGTTGCGACCGCCACCCGGTCGCTGTCGAGCCAGCAGGCGGACGCAACTTCGGCGTCGCTTCCAGGAGACATCGGCAGTAGCCCGGCACCGTCCAGTACTGCGGGTTCCCTGAGCGCGTGCTGCAGATCGAAGATCTTGATGATTCCGACTGGGTGCCACAGCCAGCCAGCCGAGAGTACGTGCCTTCCGTCGGGGCTGACTGCCAGCCGGGAGTGGAACACGTCCTGTGGGTCGCGGTCACCCTTAGTAAGCCGCTGCCCCGATTCCACATCGTCGACCTCAAGAACGTTGTAGTCGTCTGGGCAATGCACCACGATCTCGCGGCCGTCTGGGAGCATGCCGAGCGCCACCGGATAGTCGAAGTCGGTGGCGTGACAATAGCTGCGGTTCAGCTCTCGCACAATCCGTGTGCCATCGAGAACCAGCGCCTTGGTGTCGCGTTCGGTATAGATCACCACGTAACGGCCGGATGGGGAGACCACCGCCCGGTCGAACGGATACCCATAGTTACGCGAGGCCGCGCGCTCTGTGCCGTCAACGCTCCAGCTGCGCCCACCACCGACCACATCGACGAGTTCCTCACCGTCCCAGCGCAACGATTCAGGCTCCGAGTGCACTGGCAGGAAATCAATGGATGCCATTGCGCGTTATCTCCTATAAGTGTCGTAGTCACCATGCGGTGGGTTCTAGTACGGTGCGTGACATGCCAAATTTGACCGTTTCCGTGCGAGAGGCGACTCTCGCCGATACCCGAGCACAGGCTGCGGCAGCAGGGATTTCCTTATCGGCATGGGTGGATAAAACGTTAACTGCCACAATGTGGACTGCCCGCTTTGCCCATCAACGCCCAACGTAATGCCACATTGGACGTGACCCCGAGCTACCTGGCGGCTGAATACCTTGGTCTGGAAGAACTGCGGCAGGGTGAAGCGTGGGTGCGCTGAAACAGCCTACCGCGTCTTAAACCATTGAGGTCCGAGTCACGCTTACACGACTGGCAGGTAGACCTTGTTCCCCGCGGCGGCGAACTCGGCGGATTTTTCGGTCATCCCGGCGTCGATTGCTTCCACGGTGGACAGGCCGTGGTCGGCGGCGTACTTGCGCACGTCATGAGTGATCTTCATGGAGCAAAACTTTGGTCCACACATAGAGCAGAAGTGCGCACTTTTGGCGGGTTCAGCCGGCAGCGTCTCGTCATGGAATGCCTTCGCGGTGTCGGGATCCAGCGCGAGGTGGAACTGGTCATTCCACCGGAAGTCGAACCGGGCTGTTGAGAGCGCGTCGTCCCAGTCCTGCGCCTTGGGGTGGCCCTTAGCTAGGTCCGCGGAATGCGCCGCGATCTTGTACGTGATCACGCCGGTTTTCACATCGTCGCGGTTCGGTAGCCCAAGATGCTCTTTGGGTGTGACGTAACACAGCATCGCGGTACCAGCCGCGCCGATGATTGCCGCGCCGATCACTGAGGTGATGTGGTCATAGCCAGGCGCAATATCGGTAGCCAACGGCCCTAAAGTGTAGAACGGCGCCTCACCACACAGCTCTTCTTCCAACCGTACGTTTTCCACAATCTTGTGCATCGGTACATGCCCAGGTCCCTCGATCATCACCTGCACATCGTGGGCGCGAGCGATGTGCGTGAGCTCCCCAAGCGTGCGCAGCTCGGCGAACTGCGCTTCGTCGTTAGCGTCGGCGATGGAGCCTGGCCGCAGCCCATCCCCCAGCGAAAACGTCACGTCATAAGCGCGCGTAATCTCGCACAGCTCTTCAAAGTGGGTGTACAGGAAGCTTTCTTGATGGTGGGCCATGCACCATGCCGCCATAATCGAACCGCCGCGCGAAACGATGCCAGTGACCCGGTTGGCTGTAAGCGGCACATACCGCAGCAGCACGCCGGCGTGCACGGTCATGTAGTCCACGCCTTGCTCGCACTGTTCGATGACAGTGTCGCGGTACACCTCCCACGACAGCTTGGTCGGGTCACCGTGAATTTTTTCCAATGCTTGGTAAATGGGGACTGTGCCGATGGGCACCGGGGAGTTCCGCAGGATCCACTCTCGGGTGGAGTGGATGTTCTTGCCCGTGGAGAGATCCATCACGGTATCGGCCCCCCATCGGGTGGCCCACACCATCTTTTCTACTTCCTCTTCCACCGATGACCACACGGCGGAGTTGCCAATGTTGGCGTTGATCTTCACCAGAAATTTCTTTCCGATGATCATTGGTTCGAGTTCGGGATGGTTGTGGTTCGCGGTAATCACGGCCCGTCCCGCGGCCACCTCAGAACGCACCAGCTCGGGTTCGACGCTCTCCCGAGCGGCGATGAAAAGCATCTCCGCAGTGAGCTGCCCAGCTTTGGCGTAGGTGAGCTGCGTTGCTGGCTTGCCCGCTACGGGCGGACGGCCCGCCAGCCACGGGGTACGCAGCTTCGGCAGGCCCGCGTGCACATCGATTCCCACGTCGGGGTCGGTGTAAGGGCCGGAGGTGTCGTATACGTCGAAATGCTCACCGTTAGAGAGCTCCACTCGGCGCTGCGGGATTCGCAGCTCGTCGACCTCTCGATACACCTTGCGGGAGCCGGTGATGGGTCCCGTGGTTACAGCTGGGATGACAGCCGTCATGGCAGATCCTTCCTACGTGAGCATTATCTCCGGCAGGTTCAACCGGTCGGCAGTACCTCGACGCCTGATCGGCGACGTCACTGCCCTCTCAGCCCGCTTCGGCGCAAGCTCCCGGGTTACATGGGTTTACCAATAGTTAGGTATTGATCAGACAGCGGAAACTGCCAATCAGTTAACGAGGCTAGCGGTTAGAAACGGTGCTGACTACGTCTATGCGGGAAACATCACTAGTCCGGCATTTCCATACTTCGCTTGCGGCATTGCTTAGCGTTCGTCATCTTAACGGCCAGGCGAAGGAACAACTATGCGTGCGAGCACGCAAATCACGGCTGCTCCATGGAGTCGAGAACCAAGCCGTTAAGCCTACCCGCGGGGTCGACCAACCGGTCAGCATTATGCCGGGTTTGAGGTCTATGCCTCACGAATGCGGGCGCCTAGACCTAGGCTGGAAAGGGCCACGTTGGCGTGGCAGCTGGGCGGTGAAAGCGAGATGAACATCATGCCGGCGGTGATAAAGGCTTTGGCCGGGTTGCTCGCGGTGATAGCCAGCCTAGCGACACATCAGGCGCCATCAGATACTCAGTCCAGCATCGGTAGCGGTACCGCAGTTGTGACGTCGGAGACCACAGGCTCCACCAGCCAGGCCAGCGAGCAGGTAGACGCCGTTGGCCAAACCGCTCAGGATGTCGGCGTGCTCCCCGTAGTTACGGGGTCACCAAAACGTACTGTCGCTCCTGCCCTGCCGCCTGCAAGCGCGGATGCGGCTCCGGCACCACCGGCCGCATCCGCGACGCCCACCTCCCCTGGCGCGAGGAAACCCGGTGACGTGCTCAATCTCAGCAACTGGAAACTGCAGCTACCCGACGGAAGCAGCGGGCATGCGTATCCGGAGCTGGCCAGCTACCAAGACAAGAATTTCCGAGTAAACGACACCGGTAACGGCATTGTTTTCCGGGCTCAAGTAGGCGGCTCAACCACGCCCAACTCGAACTATCCACGCTCGGAGCTGCGCGAAATGGCGGGGAAGGGCGAGGCCGCATGGAACGGCACCTCCGGCACTCACACCCTCTCGCTTACCGAGGCGGTCACTCAGCTACCCCCGGTCAAACCTCAGGTGGTCACGGCACAAATTCATGACTCCAAAAACGACATAATAGAGGTCGTGGCAGACGGGAAACGCTCATCGGCTAAGGGGAAAGTCGCCCTCTGCGTGAGATATGGCGGCAAGGAACAGCAAACCTGCCTGGACGACAACTACGTCCTCGGCAGCCAATACACCGTGGACCTGACGGTGACAAACGGCCGGATATTCGTCTTCTACAACGGTCAAAAGAAGCTAGATTTCAACGCCACCGGCGCCACAAATACCTACTATTTCAAAGCCGGCTGCTATACCCAGTCCAACCCCAAAAAGGGCGACTCCCCTGGCGCGGCGGGCGAGGTCGTCATCTACAACGCAAAGGTCACCCACGGATAGCGGCGCGTTGAGTCCTGTCGCAGGCACAAAGCTCCCTCTTAGGCGGGGGCTTTTACCGAAAATCCCAGCTCAGCGGCAGCTTCGGCTAACTCGACGTCATAGGTAATGAACTCGATCAACTCTGATCGGAATGAGTCTGCAGTTGCTAGGTGAATCGCATCAAGCGAGCCCAACTTTGGGACGCGGTAGGTTCTCGCTTTGGCTAATACAGTGTTGGTGATATCTGCTTGGTATACGCCTCGAAGAGCCTGACCGGCTGCGTAAGGAACACGCTGATAATCCACACCGGCCCGGAGCAAAGTACGGGAAATCTCAAGCCCCGCAAGCTCGCTGGTAACCAGCTCGGTTCCTTGCAGAAGCTGTTCACGCCAGGCGTGCAACGAATCCGTCTCCTTCTCACGCTTGACGAACTTCAGTAAGGCACAAGAATCCAAATAAATCACCGATCTCGTTCTTTGCGTCGATCTGCGACGAGTAGATCGGACAAACTCTCGACGTTCGGGGCAAGATCGTCGATCACGGTTGGTGTCCCGTGATCGATCGGTACGTGAATATTTCCAGTGGCGACCATATATTGAAGCAGGCTGGCTGGCTCGATCTCAGGGATCATTCTTAAAATGGGTTTGCCCCGATCAGTAACTACTAGAGACGCTCCAGAACGCACTCGAGCGACAGCCTTCGAGGGATTCTGATTGAGTTCACGCAAACCAATAGTTTCCATATCCTCAAATGTACCTACACTTTGTAGTTACGTAAAGAGCGCTAAGCGCGCCAGACAGACTCAAGGTTGAGGAGCCGAAACCGCAGCAGACCATGCCCGATGGCGCTCGTCCTGCCGCGCCTTGCGGACTTTACCAATCTGTACTCGGGAGATAGCTGTTCCCACCCACATACCTAGCATGCTCACCCACATGCACACCGCAATCATTGCCGGGTTCCACCAAGGAACCGCAACCGTGGCTATCTGCCATGCCAAAGCCCAAGCCTGCCCGAGCCAGGCGGGCCGCACGAGCCTGTCCCGGCGAAGGACGCCTTTGGCCGCCAGCCGCATATCTGCTGGAAACACCCGCAACAACCGATGCACCAACACCCACCACGCTGCGCCGGCGATGAGCAGCGCCCCCACAGTATGAGCGGCGGATCCTGCCACAGCCGACTCCGCGTCTAATTCCAGCGCTACCACAGCTGTAGGCGCGGTGAAGAAGAGGAGACCTAATGCCCACCAGCGGCCCCGAATGACCAGCAACCAGACTGCCAACGGCAGATTGTGGGCTGCGACCTCTGACTGCGGATCTAGCTGGAGAGCTGTCACGAAACCGCGGACCGCCCGCACGCTACGTGCCCGTCGAAGATGGGCTATCGCCAGGTGGTTCCATACGTGCGAAAGCTGCGGGTCGATGCTCAGCGCCGCATGAAGTGGAGCATACGCTTGTTTAGCCGCACGCCGCGAATCGCCGATCATGAGTGCCGCCCCGACAGCGTAATGTGCTTGCGCGGAGTTAGGTTCGAGGTCCCGCGCCCGCATTCCATGCCAGAGTGCACGATCCCGGCCGTAGTTCAGCTGTCCAAGCGCCGTGGAAACCAGCACGTGCGCCTCAACTAGGTCAGGCTCAATCTCGATTGCGCGCATGGCACGCTGGATGCCCTCACCGACACAATCCGCGCTGATCAGAATCTTGGCAAACAGCAGATAAGAGTGCGCATTGTCTGGGTCCAGTGCGATAGCTCTAGTGACCGCATCTTGCGCTTCGGAATATTTTTCGGCACCGTAATGGGCAACAGCCATCAGCTGCCACAGCATGCTGTTATCTGGATCATCAGCGATTAGTGAAGCGAGCAGCTGCCTCGCCTCGTCAAAACGGCCGGCCTGCAGCAGCACGCCAACTCGAGCGACAACGGCCCGAACCTCAGCGCTCTCATAGGCGGCGCTCCGCTTGCCCTCGACGGTCATTTCAAGACGCCGCTTCTTTCACATAGACATGAGTGTTCCTCATACATCGAGGGATGTTACTGCACACTCCGACCTGACCGTGTATGCTCCAAAGCAGCCTGACATCTACGTCAGCTCATATCCAGCGCACGATATAGCACTGCGCTACCAGCTCGTTTTCGTTTTTCCGCGATTATCCGCCATATAACTCGGCGGGGTCTGTCAGCGCGGCCACTTCGACAGCGGGCACTATGCCTGAAAGGCTCGCATGTCCCACGCTGTCCATGTTCCGTCCGACGCTGCCCAATCACCGGTGAGCTTTGCCGATCTCGGCCTACCGCTCAAATTGGTTTCCGCGCTACGCGATCGAAGCCTCACCGCACCGTTCCCCATCCAGGCACAGACTATCCCAGACGCACTCGCTGGCCGCGATGTTCTAGGCCGCGGCCGTACCGGATCAGGAAAGACCCTCTCCTACGGGCTACCTCTGATCAGTCGCTTAGCCGGTCGCACCAGCGAACCCAAGCGGCCACGCGGCGTAATTCTGGCTCCCACCCGTGAGCTTGCTGTGCAGGTTAATGAAGCATTGGAGCCTTACGGTCGCACGCTGGGCCTTACCAGCAAGACAATCTGCGGTGGCATGCCCATGCCCAGCCAAATTCAGGCTCTCAGACGCGGCGTGGACATCGTGGTGGCTACTCCTGGGCGGCTGCGTGACCTGATCCGGCGCGGCGCCTGCTCGTTGGCGGCCGTGGAAGTTGTGGTACTCGACGAAGCCGATCAGATGGCCGATCTCGGCTTCCTGCCGGAGGTTCGGGAGCTGCTGGATTATGTTCCGACGAAGAGCCAAAGCCTGCTGTTCTCCGCGACGCTGGATCGCGGCGTGGATACTTTGGTGCAGCAGTACCTGCACGACCCGGTGACGCATTCGGTAGATCCCACCGGTGGAGCTGTGACCACCATGAAGCATCACGTCGCAATCATTGATCCGCAGCACAAAACCATGCTGAGCGCCGTAATCGCCGCGCGCGGCAGCCGCACCATTGCCTTCGTCCGTACCCAGCTAGGCGCAGATCGGGTCGCAGAGCAGCTGAAAGAGGCCGGTTTGCAGGCGGAAGCCATCCATGGCGGTCTGGCTCAAGCCGTGCGTACCAAAACACTCGCGGAGTTCAAAGAAGGCAAAGTAAACGTGCTCGTCGCGACCGACGTGGCCGCGCGCGGCATTCACGTTGATGACGTCGACTTGGTGCTGCACATTGATCCTGCTGGAGATTCGAAAGATTACCTACACCGGGCCGGCCGCACCGCGCGCGCCGGTAAAGCTGGAGAGGTAGTAACACTCGCGCTGCCACACCAACAACGCTCGGTAACCCGGATGATGGAGAAGGCCGGGGTTGCAGCTGTCCGCCACGCGGTCAAGGGCGTCTTCACTCCAGAGCTGGTCAAACTCGTTGGCATCCGGTCGGTTACCGAGGCTAAAGCAGCGACTGCCCGCCTGACAGTAGTGGCTGCGCAACGCGAGGTTGCGCAGCTGCAAGTGCGCCTCGAGCAGGCGCAACGCGCTGTAGCGCAGGCCAGTTCAGCTGCCGACGAGCTCACCGCCACCGTCGAAAACGAGCTGCGCAACGGCATACCTACGGCCGCTGTAGAGCGTAAGCAGCACACGCACGAGAAACGAAAGCCGTATGGCCGTCCCGGACACGAGCGCCCAGGCAAAGACCCGCGTGACCACTCATCCAAACGTGGTTCTGGCCAGCACGGCTTCACTAAGCATCCCCAGCAGCGCTCGGATAAGCATTCCGGCTATAAGGGATCGGTAGCCGGCAAGCGGAACGGGCCACGTAGCAGCGGACACCATGTTACGAACCGTAACGGCGAACGCGAACAGGTTTAAGCCCTGCCTCCTTCGGACATGAGGGGAAACCCAATAACCCTGTCGTCGATGAAAATACGCCCCTAACATGCTTCCAAGCGCACTCTTAGGGGATGGTCGTCGGATTTGCTTGCTGTGGAAAAAAGAAAGTTCTTGCATACTTATAATAAACTATGTATAGTCTTCCGATATGGGAATACGAGCGGCCATCGCCGGTGCGAGCGGATATGTCGGAGGTGAGCTAGCCCGACTCCTGAGCACCCATCCTGACGTCACGCTCGCCACCTTGACTGCCTCCCGCGGCGCGGGGACGGCCGTGTCGGTGATTCATCCGCACCTGCAGCACTTGAACAATCAGGTGTTCGCTGAAACCACTCCCGACGCCCTCGCTGACCACGATGTAGTTTTTCTCGCGCTTCCACACGGACATGCGGCGGCGCTTGCCGACGCACTGCCACCGACCCTCGTCGTTATTGACTGTGGTGCCGACCATCGACTGATCGATTCCCACGCTTGGCAGCGCTGGTACGGCGGCCCGCATGCTGGAGCATGGCCTTACGGTCTCCCTGAACTGCCTGACCATCGAACCGCCCTATTCGACGCGCGTCGCGTCGCGGTACCGGGCTGCTACGCCTCCGCTGCCGCGCTAGCGATAGCCCCCGCCCTAGTAGCCGGCCTAGCCGAGCCTGATGTTGTGGTGGTGGCCGCCAGCGGCACCTCCGGAGCCGGCAAAGAACCTCGGCAGCACCTCACCAGTGCTGAGGTCATCGGATCGATGAGCGCCTACGGGGTGGGCGGTGCGCATCGGCACACCCCTGAGATTACCCAAAGCCTTAGCTCGGTCGCCCATCAGCCGGTCCGCGTCTCATTCACCCCGATGCTGGCACCGATGACCCGCGGCATTCTGGCTACCGTCAGCGCGTTAGCTCGCCCGGGGCTCGGCGCTGCGCAGCTGCGAGAAGCCTATGCATCCTGCTATGACAGCGAACCTTTCGTGGCGCTGCTGCCGGAGAACACTTGGCCCAGCACCGGCGCGACGATCGGAGCTAACACCGCTCACGTGCAGGTAGCACTCGACTCCGACGCCGAACGTGTCGTGGCGGTAGCTGCGATGGATAACCTGGTCAAAGGCAGTGCTGGGGCGGCTGTGCAATGCATGAACCTTGCCCTGGGACTTCCGGAAACTCGGGGTCTTCCCTTCGTAGGAGTCGCCCCATGAGCGTGACATCAGCTGCCGGCTTTTCCGCCTCGGGTATTGCCGCCGGCATCCGATCTAGTGGCAAGCTCGATCTTGCGCTCGTCGTTAACACCGGGCCACACCGCACTGCCGCGGGAGTCTTCACGAGCAATCGCGTGAAGGCCGCACCAGTGCGGTGGAGCGAACACGTGCTCGCTGGCGGCGAACTCGCCGCGGTAGTGCTCAACTCCGGCGGCGCCAACGCCTGCACCGGTAGCGAAGGTTACCGCGACACCGTGGCTACCGCGGCGCGGACCGCGGCCAGTCTTGGCGTTCCGCCTGGCCAGGTCGCGGTGTGCTCCACTGGCCTAATCGGTCAGCGACTCCCGATGCCCGCGCTGCTGGTTGGAGTTGACGCTGCCGCTTCAGCCCTGTCGACAGCCGGGGGCGAAGCTGCGGCACAAGCCATCATGACCACCGATGTGCGACCGAAGAATACCCACGTGCGCTCTGCCCATTTCAGCCTAGGTGGCATGGCGAAAGGCGCCGGAATGCTAGCGCCGAGCCTGGCAACCATGCTCTGCGTGCTCACTACGGACGCGGTGGTGGAGCCAGCCACGCTCGACAAAGCGTTACGGGAAGCGACCCGGCTGACTTTCGATCGGCTAGACAGCGATGGCTGCATGTCCACCAATGACACAGTGCTCCTACTGGCCAGTGGAGCATCTGGCCATCAACCATCAATTACAAGCTTCACCGACGCGCTCACCGCGGCATGTCAGGATCTGGCAACCCAGCTACTCGCCGACGCCGAAGGCGCCACTAAAGACATCAGCATCACCGTGGCCAGCGCCGCCAGCGAGGCTGACGCGCTCGAGGTGGGCCGCTCGATTGCGCGCAGCGCACTACTCAAGTGTGCGCTATTCGGCAATGACGCCAACTGGGGCCGGGTACTAGCTGCAATCGGCACCACGCGGGCGCAGTTTGATTCCGAGCGGCTCGATGTTGCCATCAATGACGTGTGGGTATGCCGCTCCAGTACCGCCGCGGCATCACGCTCCACCGTGAATTTAACCGAACGTGAGGTGCGAATTCAGGTGGATCTTCACAGCGGTATTGAGCAGGCCACCATATGGACCAATGACTTATCGCTGGCCTATGTTCACGAGAACTCGGCGTACTCGTCATGACAACCCTCCTAGAAAACCCTGCCGAAGCCTCAGTGGCAAGCTCGGCTCCGGACTCAACCGATAGCTCTGTGGACAGCTCTATGGGCGTGGCCGGGGAGAAAGCCGCAGCCTTGATCGAAGCGCTGCCCTGGCTGCGACGCTTTTCCGGCAAGATCGTAGTGATTAAGTACGGTGGTCACACCATGGTCGATCCGGCTTTAACTCGTGCTTTCGCCGCTGACATGGTGTTTCTGCGCTACGCCGGCATCAAGCCCGTTGTGGTTCATGGTGGCGGACCACAGATCGGCGCGATGCTGGACCGTTTAGGACTACAGAGCGAGTTCCGGGCTGGCCTGCGCGTTACTACCGAAGAAACCATGGACGTAGTGCGCATGGTGCTGGTCGGCCAGGTGGGGCGGGAGCTAGTTGGCCGCATAAATGAGTACGGCCCCTTTGCGGTCGGCATGTCAGGAGAAGACGCCGCACTATTCACCGCGGCTCGCCATCATGCCGTAGTCGATGGAGAACCGATCGACATTGGTCTGGTGGGCGATGTGGTCTCGGTGAACCCAGCAGCGGTGCAAGACCTGATCACGGCAGGTCGCATCCCGGTAATTGCCACGGTCGCACCAGACGCTGACGGGCAAGTACATAACCTCAACTCCGATACCGGGGCGGCGGCGTTGGCGATCGCGCTGGGCGCGGAGAAGCTGGTCATGCTCACCGACGTTGAAGGGCTCTACGCGCACTGGCCAGCCCGTGACTCACTGATCAGCCACGTCACCGCTAACGAGCTAGAGGCCATGCTTCCGAGTCTGCAAGCTGGCATGGTGCCCAAGATGCAAGCGTGTCTGCGCACAGTGCGCGGTGGCGTGCCTCAGGCCCATATTATCGATGGGCGCGTACCCCATTCGCTGCTACTCGAGGTTTTCACCGATGCCGGGGTTGGCACCATGGTGGTGCCGCAATGACCAGCGAACTGCTCAGCCGTTGGGCTGGCGCGATCATGCCGACCTACGCTCCCCCATCGTTGGTTCTGGTGCGAGGTGAAGGCGCGGTGGTCTACGACGCCGATGGAAACTCCTATCTAGATATGTTCGGCGGAATCGCGGTCAACGCGCTTGGGCATGCCCATCCAGCAGTAGTCGCCGCGGTGAGCGAGCAGATCGCCACGCTAGGTCACGTGTCGAATCTGGCCGCCAACCAGCCATCCATAGTGCTCGCCGAGAAGCTGCTAGAGCTAGCCGGCACGCCTGGCCGGGTCTTTTTCTGCAACTCGGGTGCAGAGGCCAACGAGGCGGCGCTAAAGCTCTCCCGTCGGCACTCTTGCGGTCCTTCCGGAAAACATAATCGACGCCGCATCGTGGCTGCTCAGGGGAGCTTTCATGGCCGCACTATGGGGGCACTTAGCCTCACCGGGCAACCAGCTAAACAGGAGCCGTTCGCTCCCCTGCTTCCTGAGATCACCCACGTGCCCTATGGCGATGTGACCGCGCTGCGCAGCGCGGTCACCGATGAGACAGCGATGGTGATTCTAGAACCCATCCTGGGTGAAGGCGGTGTGATCCCAGCACCTAGCGGATATCTGCTCGCCGCGCGGGAGATCACTGCCGAATGTGGTGCGCTGCTAGCGCTAGATGAGATACAGACCGGTATTGCGCGTACTGGCGCTTGGTTCGCATTCCAGCACGAGGGCATTCTCCCCGATGTGCTCACCCTGGCTAAAGGACTCGGCGGCGGGCTCCCGATCGGTGCCTGCGTGGCCTTTGGCTCGGCAGCTGATCTGCTCCAGCCTGGCCAGCACGGAACCACCTTCGGCGGTAACCCGGTGTGCTGCGCGGCCGGCCTAGCGGTGATCGCCACTATTTCCGAGCACGACCTATGTGACCACGCTAAGCGGATCGGTGACCGGCTGCGCACCGGCATAGAGGCCCTAGCCCATCCGCTCCTCACGCAGGTTCGGGGGTCGGGCCTGCTACTGGGCATCGTGTTGGCTGCCCCGGTCGCGAACACGATGGAAGCCATGCTGCTCGCACGCGGCTACTTGGTCAACGCGGTCGCACCGAACGTCATCCGGCTAGCGCCACCACTGATTCTCACCGATGAGCAAGCTGACAACTTTCTCGAAGCTTTTGCGGCGACACTGTCAACGGTGGAGGTACCATGACTCGGCACTTTTTACGTGACGATCACTTGAGCGCTGTGCAACAGCGGGAGGTACTCGAGTTGGCCGCGAAGCTGAAACAGAACCGATTCGCGCATCGACCTCTAGCCGGACCCCAAAGCGTGGCTTTAGTGTTCGATAAACCCTCCACCCGAACCCGGGTGTCATTCTCGGTTGGCATCGCCGAGCTCGGTGGTTTTCCGCTCATCATGGACGCAGTAGGTAACCAGCTGGCACGTGGGGAAAGCGTGGCCGATACCACCCGAGTGCTCAGTAGACAATGTTCAGCAATCGTGTGGCGTACGTTTGACCAATCACGGTTGATCGAAGCCGCCGCGCACAGCACGGTGCCGGTAATTAATGCACTCTCCGACAGTTTTCACCCCTGCCAAGTACTCGCCGATCTATTTACAGTGAGCGAGCATTTCGGTGAATTTTCCGGCAGAACCTTTACTTTTCTGGGCGATGCCGCGAGCAATATGGCCAGCTCCTACGCCTTAGCTCTGGCGATCGCCGGAGCCCACACGCGATTTTGCGCACCGGTCGGCTATCAGCCCGATCCTGCTGTGCTTACCCAAGCGCGGTCGCTAGCTGCTGCCACTAACGGGTCGGTAAGCCTGATCAGCGATCCACAGGAGGCCGTGCGTAACGCGGATGTTCTTGCCACCGATAGCTGGATATCGATGGGCCAGGAAGGCATGCGCGAACAACGCCTTGCCGACTTTGCCGGATATCAGCTCACTACAGCACTAGTGGGGCGCGCCGCGCCCCACGCGGTAGTGCTGCACTGTCTGCCCGCCCATCGAGGTGAAGAGATCACCGCGCAGGTACTCGATGGCCCGCGTAGCTTGATCTGGAATCAGGCAGAGAACCGACTGCATGTACAGAAAGCCCTGCTGAGCTGGGCATTGGAGCGAGGATGATCACAGTACTCACTAAAGCCGCAAGGCACGCTCGAGTCACTGACTTGGTGCGAGGCCACGCGATGCATTCCCAGGCGGAGCTGTTGCAGCTACTTGTCCAGGAAGGGATTCAGATCACGCAGGCCACACTCTCCCGTGATCTGGAAGAGCTAGGTGCTGCGAAGCTGCGCGGCACGGATGGCCAACCAGCTTCCTACGTCATCCCCGCCGAAGGCTCCCCGCCGCTTCGATCAGCGCAGCAGCAGTCGGTACGGCTGATGAGTCTGCTAGAGGACTTCCTCACCGACGCTACGGCCAGCGGAAATCTTGTGGTGTTGCATACCCCGCCTGGAGCGGCACAGTTCGTCGCGTCAGCGTTAGACCGGGCCGGGCTGCCCGACATCATCGGCACGATTGCCGGCGATGACACCATTTTGTGTGTATGCCGAAAGACCGACGGTGGCGAGGAGTTCGCCGCCGAAGTGCTGCGTTGGGCCAACCATGGCAGCCAACGTTTGACGATTAAGGAGTTAGCATGACCGAACGTATTGTGCTTGCCTATTCTGGCGGCCTAGACACTTCTGTAGCGATTGGTTGGCTCGCCGAGCAAACAGGTGCCGAAGTGATCGCGGTGGCAGCAGACGTCGGCCAGGGCGGCGAAGACATGGAAGTAATTGCCGCCCGCGCTCTCACCTGCGGCGCCACTGATTCAGTGATACTCGACCTCAAAGATGAGTTCGCCAACGACTACTGCATGCCGGCTCTTGCGGCCAACGCGCTCTACATGGATCGATACCCGCTGGTATCGGCGCTGTCGCGTCCGACAATTGTTCGGCATCTAGTGGAAGCTGCCCGACAGTTCGGCGCCGGCACGGTGTCGCACGGCTGCACAGGCAAGGGCAATGACCAAGTGCGGTTCGAGGTGGGCATCGCGACGCTGGCCCCCGAGCTCAACGTGCTCGCGCCGGTGCGAGATTGCGGCATGACTCGGGATAAAGCCATTGTGTTCGCGCAAGAAAAAGCGCTCCCGATCGAGACCACGAAAAAGTCTCCGTACTCCATCGATCAGAACGTTTGGGGCCGCTCCATAGAAACTGGGCTGCTGGAAGACATCTGGAACTCCCCTGTCGAAGACATGTACTCCTACACCGCTAATCCATCTGCGCCGGGCAAGCCTGACGAGGTCACTATCACGTTTACAGCGGGCGTACCTGTGGCAATCGATGGGGTCGCGGTGACTCCGCTGCAAGCCATCCAACAGCTCAACAGCCGGGCCGGAGCACAGGGTGTGGGACGCCTAGACATGGTAGAAGACCGGTTGATTGGTATCAAGAGCCGTGAGGTTTATGAGGCGCCTGGCGCAATCGCCCTCATCAGCGCCCACCAAGAGTTGGAAAACGTGACGTTGGAGCGCGACCTAGCGCGGTTCAAACGGCAGGTAGAGCAGCGCTGGACTGAGCTGGTCTACGACGGATTGTGGTTTTCGCCGCTGAAAAACGCTCTGGACACATTCCTTAGCCACTCCCAAGAGCACGTCTCGGGCGACGTGCGACTAGTGCTGCATGCTGGCCAGGCGCGGGTGACCGGGCGGCGCAGCGTTGAGTCGCTGTATGACTTCAGCATGGCCACCTATGACACCGGGGATGTGTTTGACCAATCTTTGGCGCGTGGCTTCATCGAGCTGTGGGGACTGCCGTCCAAGATGGCAGCGCGGCGAGACGCTCGAGTAGCAGCGCAGATCTCGTGAGCTCTGAAACTGCCCAGCTGTGGGGTGGCCGGTTCGCGACAGGACCGGCGCCGGCACTGGCTCAGCTCTCCAGGAGTGTGCACTTTGACTGGCGGCTAGTCCCCTACGACATTGCGGCATCCCGGGCACACGCCCGAGTGCTGCACCATGCCGGGGTGCTCGAAGCAGGCGAGCTCTCCCAGCTGTTGAGCTCTCTGGAGGAGCTTGGCAAAGCCTGTGAGACAGGAGAGTTCACGCCAACACCTACCGACGAAGACGTGCACACCGCGCTGGAGCGAGGGCTACTGGAACGGCTTGGCCCGTTAGGCGGGAAGCTGCGTGCTGGCCGCAGCCGCAACGATCAGATAGCCACCGAACTGCGGTTATACCTGCGCGATAACGCCCGAGGCGCGGCAACGCGTTTGGTTGAGCTATGCGAGGCGCTGGTAGGCCAGTCACAGCGTCACGTTGACGTGCCGGCACCGGGAATGACGCATCTTCAACACGCTCAGCCGGTGTTGTTCAGCCATCACCTGCTGGCACACGTTCAAGCGTTCCTTCGAGACTTAGCGCGGCTGCAGGATTGGGACGTGCGAGCCGCATGCTGCCCGCTTGGCGCCGGGGCGCTGGCAGGTTCGTCGCTGCCGCTGAATCCCGAACAGGTGGCGGCCGAGCTGGGATTTGATGGAGCATGCGAGAACTCCATCGACGCCGTGAGCGATCGGGATTTTGCCGCCGAATTTCTGTTCATCACCGCGCTGATCGGGGTTCATCTATCTCGGTTGGGCGAGGAAATCGTGCTGTGGACATCTCATGAGTTTGGCTGGATAACCCTAGACGATGCCTATGCAACAGGCAGCTCGATCATGCCGCAGAAGAAGAATCCCGACATCGCCGAGCTCGCTCGAGGCAAAGCCGGGCGGTTGATCGGCAGTTTGATGAGCCTGCTGGTGACGCTCAAAGGCCTACCGCTGGCCTACGATCGCGATTTACAGGAAGACAAAGAACCGGTCTTCGATGCGGTAGACACCATGGCGCTGGTGCTACCGGCGATGGCGGGCATGGTAGACACCATGACCGTGAACGCGGGCGTGCTACGCGCAGCCGCACCAGCGGGGTACGCGTTGGCCACCGAGGTAGCCGAGTGGCTAGTGCGCGCCGGAGTGCCGTTCCGGCAGGCCCACGAGATCACTGGGGCGCTGGTGGCTCGATGCGTCGAGCGCGGACTCCAGCTGCATGAGCTATCCGATGCGGAGCTGTGTGACGTCAGTGAGCTGCTGACTCCGGAAGTACGAGAGGTGCTGACAGTTTCCGGAGCGATCGCTGCCCGCACCACCGTGGGCAGCACCGGCGCCGAGCCGGTGGCAGCCCAGTTGGCCACTGTGCGCAAACGGCTCACCGCTTACCAGGAATGGGGCACCGGGGCAGTGCCGCTCTGACGCATTCGCCGGGTGAAGAGTCCGTAGCATGTGCACTGCGTTAGCTCTAGACGGTTTCCTTCGTGGGACTTGGGGATTTCTGGGCTACCGGTGTGACATTGAGGAGGTAGCTGCGGTTCCCAAAATCGGCCTCAATACGTAACTGTCCACCCAAGCCTTCGATGTATGCCTGGAGTGTCTGGAGTGTAGGTGCTAAGCCATGCTCGATTTTAGAAATGCGGCTCTGCTCAATCCCCAGCATAGCCGCAAGGCTGACCTGGCTGGCGCCTTCATTTTTACGTATTTGAGCAAGCTGCCAACCAAGAACATAGGCGTCGCGCTCCTGCTCAGCCTGCGCGACACCTTCGGCGTCGACACCAAGCAAATCGAACAGTTCTGTACGTGAGGTCGTACGAAGTTTCTCCACCATCACCACTGCCCTTCCTTAAATGCTTTGTAGCGAGCTTCGGCAAGTGGAATTGCCTACCGATACCACTTAGTCCAGTTGCCGGCCTTATCTCCGGCAACCAGGAGCACTACTTGCGTCCCTTCGTCAAACACCATCAACAACCGAAGCTCACTACGACCCGATGAACCCGGTCGTAGTTCTTTTAGGTTTTTAAGCTGGCTACCTGAGATGGTGTCTACCATCGGCCGTCCAGCTTGTGGCCCGTTATCAAGTACGTACGTAATTGCTGCCGCTATCTGTTGGGCTGATCTTCTATCTTCACGCCAATCATGAAGCCACTCGCGCACCTGCGGATGAATCACTAACTCCCAACCGACCACACGAAAAGAATACATTCATTGTGATGCATAGGTCAAGGAGAGAATATTTCGGATGATGGGATCAGCTCGTTCCCTTTCCGCACTTATTCAGCAGAATAATGCTGATCTAGGCGCACACCGAAAGGGCGATCAGTTCGTCCATCAGGTCATGGTCCAGAACTGGACCCGGCCGATCTCTTCGAAGCCGAGTTTTCGGTAAACCGGTGCGCCGGAATCCGAACTGTCTAGGATTGGCCGCTTTTCCGTTGATCTCACAGCGTGGTCGCTCATCACCTGCGCGATTCCCCGCCCAAGGTAGGCGGCAGCGGTGCTGACGTTCTTGATCAGATTGACGTGGTCATGGTGAAACGCGGCTGCTGTGGCAACAGGTTCACCGTCCACGTAGCCCAGCCAGAGTCGATGATCCTTTCCAAGGACGCGAGCGTCAAAGAATCGTCCGGGAGCAGGGTCGTATTCGGGCGGATAAACGTCTGCCGTTTGGCGCACTTGCTCGAACAATCGCACACCATCATCATCGGCGACTTCTTCAATGGACAGGCCTGGGACGTCGCTAGCGCGCTGGACATTTTCTGCGAACCGAGTCATCACTGCGTGTGTTTCTGCGAGGCGAAAGTCGTTGGTGTCGAGATCGATGGGATAGGTGCTCCACAACACCCATCTGTCGCGAGAACCATAGAACTCGATGAGACGATCGGCGAGGTCACGACAAACCTCTCCATCAAGAGAGCGAAGCGGAACAACCATGTTGCGCGCTCTCCATGCCAGGCCAGCGTCACACATGACAACGCCGGCCGTTTCCGCTACGCGACCTCCGAAAGAAGTAGCCAAGTAGCGTCCGTACGCAGCTATGCTGTCAGCAGTCTCATCAACCAGCTTTTTGGCGTCTGGCAACGTCGTCCTCCGGTGAAACAGATGGCGTGGGCTCCCCAATTTTTGTGCAGAGACGCCACTGGACGCAGAGAAGATTGGTGCCGCCCTCAGGGGCCGAGCTCGGCCTGGACTTCGAGCCGTTGTGCGGTTGGTGGCAGGTGTTGGGTTCGAACCAACGTAGGCTATGCCGGCGGTTTTACAGACCGCTCCCTTTGGCCACTCGGGCAACCTGCCGCGCCCGGTACATACTCATAACCGGGCTGCAGGCAGGATAGCCAATAGCGACCAGGCCCCGGCGCGCAGACCCGGCTCAAGCAGAGCCAGGCTAAGGTTCTTAAACGTCATGTTACGTCATCTAGGAGTTCCCATGGCCGATCCTTCCTTTGACATTGTGAGCAAAGTAGACCGCCAAGAAGTCGACAATGCGTTGCAGCAGACATCTAAAGAGCTCAAGCAACGCTACGACTTCCGTGGTATGAACGCCGGGATCGAATGGTCAGGCGAGGAAGCTGTGGCGATTCACGCCGAGTCCGAAAATCACGTACGCGCCGCCCTGGACGTGTTCAAAGAACGGCTGGTCCGGCGAAACCTCAGCATCAAGGCCTTCGAGTTCACAGAGCCGGCGCTGTCGGGCAAAATCTACAAACTTTCCGGAAGCCTGCGGCAAGGCATCGACTCCGACAACGCCAAAAAGATCGCAAAAAAGATCCGCGATGAAGCCCCTAAAGGCGTTCAACCACTGATCCAAGGCGACCAGCTGCGGGTATCGGGCAAAAAGAAAGACCACCTACAAGAGGTGATCAGCCTGCTCAAGGCAGCCGATTTTGATATAGCGCTACAGTTCACCAACTATCGCTAACCACACCGCAGCGTTTTCTGGGAAAACGTCAGGTGCGCTCGAAGACTAGGCCCGGGCTCACGAGTCGATAGGCGTCCATAGTCGTTCTAGCGGCTGAACAAAAAGCCGGTCATCGTAACGGTAAGCCAGCTGACCCAGGTTAAGCAGTACGCCGCTGACGAAATCGGTGCCCAGCTTGTCACGGAGCATCCTCATGCCTGCGAAGTCTGCGTTGGTCACTTTTGATCCTGCTTTGATCTCGACGGCGGCAACCCGGCCGTCATTGGCCTCGATAACCAGGTCAACCTCGTGCTTATCGCCGGAGCGGAAGTGAGCAAAAGTCACGTTGGTTTGAGCCCATCCTGCTTGTTTCATGAGCTCATTTACCGCGAAGGTTTCTGTGAGGTGCCCGAACTCAGTCAATGCTCCCGGTTGTATTGATCGCAGCTTACCTAGGGTGACCCCCAGTAGATGTGCTCCTAATCCGGTATCTACCAGGTGCACCTTGGGGCGTCGGCGTACCTTGGCTCCCAAAGTACGCCCATAAGCGTCTAGACGATGGGTGATGAATACTGATTCCAAGAGCGAGACAAAATCCCCCGCAAACTGGGCGCTTATACCCGTGGCCGTAGCGATTCTGTTGGCATCAAAAACTTGAGCTGTTTGAGCGGCAACATGGCGGAGTACCTCACCGAGCAGGCGTCGCTGCCGTATCTGGCGAAGCTCGAGGATGTCGCGCCGCACGACCAGATTGATGAAGTCAGCGAACCAGGCTTCTCGGGGCGTGCCAGCTGGTACATCAAGTGCTAGCGGGAACCCGCCTGCAAGGATTATTTCCTCGTATTCGCTCCGGGTCAGTTGGGTTTGGCTGGGTTTCGCTAAAGCATCTGGTTCATTGATAATTCGGTCAAGAAAGGTTTCGCGGTACCCACGAAGTTCACCCTGACTGAAAGGCCACAACGTCATGATGTGAGCGCGTCCAGTTAGAGACTGGCTCGTGCGCGGCAGGGTGGAGTAACGCGTTGATCCAGTCAACACATACCCACCAGGGGAGGTGCCACGGTTCAGGTCCGCTTTAATCGCGTCCAGGATCTCCAGGTTATGTTGAAACTCGTCTATGCACACCGGGCGATCTGCTGATCCGAGGAATCCAGGGACATCTTGGCTAATCAGTTCACGGATCGGAATTTGATCAAGGTCGATTACCTTTACGCCATGTTGTCGAGCAATAGAAGCAAGAACAGTGCTCTTCCCCGACGTTCGCGCACCAGTGATAACGACAACAGGTGACCAGGTCATTCGCTCAATAGCTACGGACTCTAGGTATCGAGGTATCACCTCATCTGTAAGAGATCGCGCGGATAGGTTATG
>QHCE01000049.1 GCA_003243955.1 Acidimicrobiales bacterium
GAGGCGGGTCTTGTCTTCCCACTGATCGTGCCAGCCATCGGGGTCATCACGGCAATCATCGGTGTCTTCCTGATCCGGCTACGCGCCACCGATAAAAGCGGCATGACCGCAATCAACCGAGCGTTTTTCACGTCGGCGGCGATCTCTGTAGTGCTGTGCGGCGTAGCCGCCTTCGCGTATCTGCCCAGCTCGTTTGCGGCGTTGTCCGATATCAGCAAGCCTTTGGCCGGGCACGACGGGGATCCGCGGGTGATCGCTATTGGCGCGGTTGCGATCGGCATCGTGCTGGCGGCGGCGATTCAGCTGCTCACGGGGTACTTTACTGAGACCAACAGGCGCCCGGTGCGTGATATCGGCAAGACCGCGTTGACTGGTCCGGCGACTGTAGTGCTCGCCGGCATCACTGTGGGCATGGAGTCGGCGGTGTATACCGCTCTGGTGATTGCTGCGGCTGTCTACGGTGCGTTCCTGCTCGGCGGCGGCTCAATCGTTGTGTCACTTTTTGCGATTGCGCTGGCCGGCACTGGTTTGCTGACCACCGTGGGTGTCATCGTTGCCATGGATACGTTCGGACCGATCAGTGACAACGCGCAAGGTATTGCCGAGATGTCGGGCGACGTCAGCCCGGCTGGTGCCCGGGTGCTGACGGATCTAGACGCTGTAGGTAACACCACCAAGGCCATTACTAAAGGCATCGCGATCGCCACCGCTGTGTTGGCGGCGACCGCGTTGTTTGGTTCGTTCACTGACGCGGTGCAACAGGCTTTCCGGGATGCTGGTGGGACTACGCTGAGCAGTCTTTCCGTCGCCGATCAGTTGAACTTTTCCGGTGTGCTCAACGTGGCCGACCCCAAAAACCTGGTCGGTCTCATCATCGGTGCTTCCGTAGTGTTCTTGTTCTCCGGCTTGGCTATCAACGCGGTGACGCGGGCGGCTGGTGCCATCGTGTTCGAGGTGCGCCGTCAGTTCGCCGACAATCCGGGCATCATGACCGGTGCCGTGAAGCCGGAGTACGGCAGAGTCGTCGACATCTGCACGAAGGATTCACTGCGTGAGCTGGCTACGCCTGGTTTGCTGGCTATCCTCGGACCAGTTGCGGTCGGATTTGGCCTCGGAGTCGGAGCGCTAGGTTCCTACCTAGCTGGAGCAATCGGTACAGGTGTCTTGATGGCAGTCTTTCTCGCCAACTCTGGCGGTGCCTGGGACAACGCGAAGAAGATGGTCGAGGATGGTGCACATGGTGGTAAGGGTTCACCCGCGCATGCCGCTACCGTCATTGGTGACACAGTCGGTGACCCATTCAAGGACACGGCCGGCCCGGCCATCAACCCGCTAATCAAGGTGATGAACCTGGTGTCTCTGCTGATTGCACCAGCGATAGTGACGTGGTCGGTGGGTAGTTCGGAGAACACTGTGCTGCGTGTTGCCGTAGCGCTAGGGGCCGCGGCTGTGGTAGTGGTAGCGATCGTGGTTTCTAAGCGACGCAGCATTGTGGTGGGTGCGGATGTGCCTATAGCCTCCACCTTCGAGAAGGTAGAGGTTTAACGGGTGGCTTCCAAGCCCAAGAAACCGCAACACAAGCTGGTGATCGTAGAGTCGCCCGCCAAAGCCCGTACCATTGCGGGCTATCTTGGCACGGGATTCACTGTGGAAGCCAGCATCGGTCATATTCGAGACTTACCACGTAACGCCGCTGATGTTCCCGCCAAACACAAAGGTGAGCCCTGGGCGCGGCTGGGTGTGGATACTGAGCATGACTTCGCCCCGCTGTACGTAGTGAGCCCAGATCGCAAGGCTCAGGTCACCAAGCTTAAGTCGCTACTCAAAGAGGCCGACGAGCTGTACCTGGCCACAGACGAGGACCGCGAAGGCGAAGCGATCGCCTGGCATTTGGTGCAGACACTTAAGCCCACTGTTCCCGTGCGGCGAATGGTGTTTCACGAGATCACCCGAACCGCGATCGAGCATGCGGTAGCCCATCCACGGGAGCTCGACGCCGCATTGGTGGATGCGCAGGAGACGCGCCGCATCCTGGACCGCTTGTACGGCTACGAAGTCAGCCCGGTGCTGTGGAAGAAGGTCATGCCGAAGTTGTCGGCGGGCCGCGTGCAATCGGTGGCAACTCGCATTGTGGTGGAACGCGAGCGGGCTCGCATGCGATTTCGGGCAGCTGGCTACTGGGACATTGAAGCCGAATTCGAGCTCGCGGGCACAAGTTTGGGCAAACAGCGTCCTGAAGGCGAGCCGAGCAGCTTCCAAGCCCGTCTGGTGTCGCTGGACGGTGATCGGATTGCCGTCGGTAAAGACTTCGAGCCCAGTACTGGGGCGCTGCGTGATGGCGTGCGCGGCGACGTTGTGACCTTGGACGAAGCCGGTGCTCGTGGTCTTGCCACGCGGCTGCGAGCCGCCAATTTCAGAGTCACTCGGGTGGAGGACAAGCCCTACCGTCGCAAACCTTATGCACCATTCATGACCTCGACCTTGCAGCAGGAAGCGGGCCGTAAACTGCGTTTTTCCAGCCAGCAGACCATGCGAGTGGCGCAGCGGTTGTATGAAAACGGTCACATCACCTATATGCGTACCGACTCGACGAACTTGTCGGAGGCCGCGTTGACGGCGGCGCGGTCGCAGGTGCAGCAGCTGTTTGGGGACGCTTTCGTTCCGCCGCAGCCTCGCCGCTATTCACGCAAGATCAAAAACGCCCAAGAGGCTCACGAGGCGATCCGCCCCTCCGGAGACCGGTTTCGCACTCCCGGTGAGCTTGCCTCAACGTTGTCGCTCGACGAGTTCAAACTGTACGAGCTGATCTGGCAGCGCACCGTGGCCTCACAGATGACCGACGCGGTAGGCCAGAGCGTCTCGGTGCGCCTGTCTGGCACCTCTAGCTCCGGTGAAGTGGCCGACTTTTCCGCCACCGGAAAGACGATCACCGAACCGGGTTTCTTGCGAGCGTATGTGGAGAGCCGTGATGAGGAACCCACCGACTCCGGTGCTGACGATGTGCACGACGGGGCCGACGATGCGCAGCGCAGGCTTCCGAAGCTAGAACCTGGGGATGAGCTGGGAGCACGAGAGCTACAGGCCGCCGGGCATTCCACGCAACCGCCCGCTCGTTACACCGAAGCAAGCCTGGTGAAAGCTCTAGAAGAGCTGGGAATCGGCCGACCCAGTACGTACGCATCGATCATGCAGACTATTCAAGACCGTGGCTACGTATGGAAAAAGGGGCAGGCGCTCATACCGTCCTTTGTCGCGTTTGCGGTGGTGCAGCTGTTGGAGTCTCACTTCGCGCGCCTGGTGGACTACAACTTCACCGCTAGTGTAGAAGAAGATCTGGACGAAATAGCTTCGGGTGGTCGAAGCCGGCTTCAGTGGTTGACGCAGTTCTACTTTGGTGATGCTGGCGCCGCTACCCAGAGCAAGGATTCCGTGCAACGCCATGAGGGTGGAATCGCGAGCGCTGGTGGTTTGAAGAAGCTCGTGGCGGAGAACCTGGGCGAAATTGACGCGCGTGGGGTCAACTCCATTCCGCTCTTTGATGATGTGATGGTCCGCGTTGGCCGTTACGGTCCCTATCTTCAAAAGGGTGCCGCGCCTTCCAGCGCTGAGGCCGAGGTAGACGCGAGCGAGCGGGTGAGTCTGCCCGATGATGTGATTCCCGACGAGCTCAGCCGGGAGCGCGTAAGCGAGCTGTTCGACGCACCGCAGGGCGATCGGGAACTTGGTCAGCATCCGGAGACCGGCGAGCCGGTGCTGCTCAAAGCCGGCCGCTATGGCCCATACGTCAACAGCGGGGAACGCAGCTCGAGCCTGTTCTCGGCGATGGAGCCAGCGGAGCTGACGTTGGTGGACGCGCTGCGGTTACTGTCGCTGCCGCGATCGGTCGGTGCGATAGATGGGCACGAAATCACCGCACAAAACGGTCGTTATGGACCGTATGTGAAGAAAGGCACCGACTCCCGTTCGCTGGAGAACGAGGATCAGCTGTTCACGGTGACGTTGGAGCAGGCAGAGCAGCTGTTCGCGCAGCCAAAGACTCGCTCCCGGAAGGCTGCCGCGGCTCCGCTGCGTGAGCTGGGTGAGGATCCGGTGAGCAAGAGCTCGATTGTGGTTAAAGACGGTCGATTCGGGCCCTACGTGACCGATGGTGAGACCAACGCTAGCCTGCGAAAAGGTGACGACGTTGAAGAAATTACCACCGAGCGCGCCGCTGAGCTGCTAGCCGACCGCCGCGAACGTGGCCCAGTGACCCGAGCGGCACGGCCTCCACGCACCACAAAGACAAAGAAAGTCGCTGCCAAGGCGTAGCCCGAACTAGCGAAGTTTCTGTCGGCATGCACAACGTTGCCGACTGGCCAAAACGCTGCCCAGACGTGGCACGCCGCGTTAGTATAGCTATGCGCTTCTAATTATGGAGTATCATTTTTTGGCACAATGTAAGCGCTACCGGCGGTATTGGGGTGCGATATGGCGGGGAGCAGCAGAAAGCCACGCACAAATTCAACCAGGGCAGCTACTCGATCGTTTGGCTTGCGTTTTGCGAGATTCGCCGGGGTTGCCGGCCCAGCAGTGCTCGTGAGCGGCATAGTAGGGGCGTTGGTGCTTCCCCAGCTGACTGGACAGGCAACCGCGGTAGTTATCAGAGAGCCAACCCATGGGCCAGGCGCCCAAGCGCAACCGCCGACCATTATTGAATTCCTTGGCCGGGGACGTGCCCGCATTTATGGTTGCTCTCCTGTCAGTGACCCCGATTCGCAAGAGAGGTTCGTGGATCGAGTTCGCGGACTAAGCCCCGATGCGCCACCTTTGCCGGCGATCCAGGCGAGAAGGGGGTTTATGAGGGCCGGAGCGGCGTACGGCGAGGAGGCTGCTCTTAAAACACCCTCGGGGGAGTGGTTTTGCGGAGAAAGTAAAGTTGTTTCCTTACCGGGTATGCCGCTATCGGAAGTTGCCATATACGAAAGGTCACCCGATGGGGAAGGTTGGGTCCTTGTACCGAACCCCTTTACTTCCGGTGGGTTCTTCGGGAGGGAAACAACGACCGTAATCGGTAACGGCCCACCAGTAGGTGCGACCCGGGTTACCCAGCCCAGGCTTACGATGAGCTAAGAAACGCTATCGGCTCCCCTGCCCCGTTTAGACATAGCAAAATCCGGAATGGGCACTAGCCCTTGCTGCGCCGTAGAGCGCTTTTGATCAGCGATCGACTTCCTTTGGCCAAAATCGATGGAACACGGGTAGCTATGCCCATAAAGAGCTGGGGGGTGAACTCACACCGCAGGAGTTGCAGGATTTGTTTGTTGGAGAGTTGGCTGAGGGTTTTCAGTACGGCATCCCAACGATCATCGGAGAACGCGGCAATGCGCTGGTTGAAGAAGTATGACAGGTCTAGGTCTCGACCGAACTGTTTATGCCACTGCCGATCGTAATCGTTTAGAGTCTTGACGGAGCCCTCGCTTTGGGTCGAAACCTTGGCTGCGACCTCGCCTGCCATGCGACCGGCGTACATGGCAAATCGGATTCCCTCGCCGATGAAGGTAGAACCTTGGGCTCCGGAGTCCCCGGCGAGGAGTAAGCCGGGCGCCCAGAGCCGCTTCGCCGGTGGCTCGCTGGGAAACAAGCCTGTGTGGTACTCAACCGGACTGGCGCCGCGCAGCTGGTTCGCTAGCTGCGGCATCCGTATTACCCGCTGTAGGTATGTCCGTGGGTCGCTTTTCGTATCGGGATGGATCACGCCGACACCGACGCGTACGCGTCCTTTTCCTCGAGCGAAAAGCCAGGCATAACCGTTTGGGGCGAGCTGGCTCCCCATGATGAAGTACGCCGTGTCCTGAGGATAATTGGGGGCGTACAGGTCGTATTCGGCCCCGAACGCATAGCGGTGGAACTCCGGTGCGAGCCCGCTGCGGTTACTTACCGTTCGCGAGTACCCGCTGGCGTCGATGGTGACGGGAGCGCGTAGTTCGTTAGCTTGGCCGGTGTGGTCTCGGAAACCTACGCCGGTGACACGACCGGAATCCAGGAGCGGTTGATCCACCCGGTGCCGAAGCGCGATTGTGGCCCCGGCCGCGATCGCACGCTCGGCCAAATACTGGTAAACCCCTCGAATATCGAGTACACAGCTGGCGCCCGGATAGGAGATATCGAGCTCCTCGGTGGGACTGAAGAACACGGCGCGATCAACCGGGTGGTAAAGATGTTCGGGAACATCGAATTCACGCATGTCGGAGATCCAGCTTGCTCCACTGGTGTGAATGGGGTAGCCGATCTCGTTCTGCCGCTCGAACACCACTGTCTTCGCCCCGGCGGTAGCCGCCGCGGTGGCAGCCGTAAGACCAGCTGGGCCGGCGCCGACAATTATGACGTCACATGAACTAGGGGCGCTGGACTCGGTCACACAGCTCCTTCGAAAAACGAGAGGTCGGATTCAACCTATTTGATGTCCGTCGGGGCGTCCAGGTTTGCCATGTGAACCGTCGCTCGTAATTTGCCATAGCCACCCGCTAGGGAACGCCGCTCAGGTTAGAGTGTGGAGGCAAGTTCGTCATGTGCCTGCGCGGTTGTCACCTTTACTCAGGTTTACGGTGCTATCCGCCCGCGGTCTTGACGCCCCCAGGTAAGGAGATTCCTCATCAGCACTGAATTAAAGCCCTCAAGCTCCGCTGCTGATTTCGCCAGTGTACGGGCGGTGCTCCGAATCGCTCCTTTCCGCCGGCTCTGGCTCGTTCTGGGGTTGTCGAGCTTCGGTGACTGGTTGGGACTGCTCGCGACAAGTTTGTTCGCGGCCGCGCAGGTGCAGGGTTCTACCGCTCAAGGGGCGGCTTTTGGTGGCGTTATCGTGGTCCGCTTGCTGCCGGCGCTACTACTTGGTCCGCTGGCTGGGGTTTTCGCTGACCGATTTGATCGCCGTCGGACTATGGCGTTCTGTGATCTGCTGCGTTTCGCGCTATTCGCCTCGATTCCCACCGTAGCGCTGCTGGCTGATTCCGCGCCGGTGGCAGTGACGTGGGCGCTGGTGGCAACATTCCTCACTGAGGTAGTGGGGATGTTTTGGATTCCAGCCAAAGAAGCCTCGGTGCCTAACCTCGTTCCGCAGCAACGGCTCGAGGCCGCTAATCAGCTCAGCTTAATTACTACCTTCGGTGTAACTCCTGTGCTGGCGGCGTTGATCATTGCCGCGCTGTCGCGAGGTCTGCTGCTGTTGGTCGACGACCACCCATCCCGCCTCTGGATTTCACCGTTGGATTGGGCGTTATACATCAACGCCGTAACATTTCTTACAGCGGCCACGGTGGTGCTGTTCTTCATTCCGCAGCTCTCTGGTCGGCGCACCAGTGAACCTGGCTCGGCTACACGTGCGCCAAGCTTGTTTCGGTCATTGGCTGACGGCTGGAACTTTGTTCGACGCACTCCCATGGTGCGGGGCCTGGTGTATGGAATCTTGGGAGCGTTCGCGGCTGGTGGGGTTGTGATTGGCGTCGCCAAGTTTTACGCGGCCAGCCTTTCTGGCGGTAACGCCGCATTTGGTCTGCTATTTGGCACCATCTTTGTTGGCCTGGGCCTGGGAATGGCTTCTGGTCCCGCGTTGGTACGAGATCTATCTCGTCGGCGCTGGTTTGGAATCAGCATTGTGTTCGCGGGTGCCTCCGTGGCGCTGCTTGCTATCGCGCCGCATCTGGCGGCCGCTATGCCGTTGGTGTTATTCGTGGGTATGGGCGCGGGAATGGCATACCTATCCGGAATGACTCTGCTGGGTGTGGAGGTTGCCGATGCCCTGCGGGGTCGGATTTTCGCGTTCGTGCAGTCGATGGTGCGTGTTGTACTGATGCTGGCTATCGCTGGTGCGTCAGTGTTGGGGGGTTTAGTCGGATCTAGACATTTTTCGTTGGGGTCGTTGGATATTTCGATCAGCGCCGCACGAGTACTGCTGGCTGTGGGCGGCGCGCTGGGCATCATCACCGGTGTAGTGGCGTTTCGCCGCATGGACGACAAGCCAGGCGTGCCGGTGCTGGCGGACTTATGGGCCTGTATGCGAGGTCGACCGTTGTCTATTCCCGGCAGCGAGCCAGGTGGGGTCTTCGTGGTACTCGAAGGTGGTGAGGGCGCGGGTAAATCCGTGCAGGCGCAGCGGTTGGCTGATTGGCTACTGGAAGTGGGCTGCAGCGCTGTGCTTACGCGGGAACCCGGCGGCACGCAGCTAGGTGGACGGGTTCGCACGTTGGTATTGGGTGTGGAAGCACAAGCCCCGACGCCGCGGACTGAGGCATTGCTGTACGCCGCTGATCGAGCCCAGCATGTGGAGACGGTGATCCGGCCCGCGCTGCGCCGCGGGTGCGTTGTGGTCAGCGACCGCTATGTCGATTCGTCGCTGGCCTATCAGGGTGCTGGTCGAGGCTTGCCGCTGGCAGAAGTGGCCTGGTTGTCAGATTGGGCCAGTCAGACGTTGAAACCGGACCTAGTAGTGCTGCTGGATATTGACCCTCGGGTGGGGCTGGCTCGGGTTGGTGAGCGCGGAGCGCATGACCGGATTGAAGGGCAAGCATTGGCGTTCCACCAACGAGTGCGTGAGGCGTTTTTAGACCGAGCCAACGCTTGCCCTTCGCGGTATTTGGTGCTCGACGGCGCCAGTAATCTCGAAGAGCTCGCTGAGCAGATCCGCAGCAAGCTGCTAGCTATGCTTCCCGACCAGATGGTTGGGCCGCGGTCAGCTGGGAGCGTACCGGTTAGTGGTGACGCCGCTCCCCCCAGCAACTTAGGTCCGGCGGCTCCCCTTGCGGCAGATTCAGCAACGGCTCCGACGGACGCGCCCTGGTGAGTGTATTTGAGGCGCTTGTCGGTCAACAGGACGCGTTGGTCATGCTGCAGGCCGCGGCACGGCGTTCCTCAACCGGAGCCGCCAATGCGGCCATGACTCATGCGTGGTTGTTCACTGGTCCAGCCGGTTCTGGTCGTTCGGTGGCGGCGCTGGCGTTCGCCGCGGCACTGCAATGTGAACAGGGCGGTTGCGGTGCGTGCCACGCGTGCCATACAACGTTGGCGGGCAGCCATGCCGATGTGCGCCGCGTGATACCGGAAGGCCTGACCATCGGTGTGGATGACATGCGGGCGCTAGTGTTGCGCGCAGCAAGTTCGCCCACGGTCGGCAGATGGCAAATTCTGTTGATCGAAGATGCCGACCGGCTCACCGAGGCCGCGGCGAATGCCCTACTGAAAGCCGTGGAAGAACCCGCCGCGCGCACAATATTTTTGCTGTGCGCCCCTTCTATCCATCCAGAGGATGTGAGTGTGACATTGCGCTCGCGATGCCGCCTAGTGATGTTGCGCTCGCCATCCTCGGATGCGGTGGCCAGTGTATTGGTGCGGCGAGACGGGGTGTCGCCGCGAACGGCGCAGTGGGCGGCCGCGGCGGCGCAAGGCCATGTAGGACGGGCGCGTCGGCTTGCTGTAGACGCCGCGGCCCAGCAGCATCGTGCCGCGGTTTTAGGGCTGCCTCGTTCCTTGTCTGGTGTGGGCGCATGTTTTGCCGCGGCCGATGAGCTGATTAAACAAACTGATGCTCAGGCCAGCGCGCTCATCGGCGAATCGGATGAATACGAGTCCGAGCAGCTTACCCGGGCACTGGGTGCTGGCGGCTCCGGTAAGGGCTCACAGGCAGCTGCACGGGGGGCTTCTGCCGCGCAAAAAGAGCTCGCACGAAAACAGAAGTCGCGCGCTACGCGCACCCGCCGAGACTGCTTGGATCGCGCGTTGGTGGACTTGGCAGCCTTTTACCGTGATGTGTTGATGGTGTGCGTTGGCGCGGGAAGCGAATTGGTGCATCCCGATGTCGCTGAGGTTTCTCAGGCCGCCGCGGCGCGCTGGTCGGCGGAGTCGATCGTGCGGCGGATCGACGCGGTGCTGGCCTGTCGCGACGCGATCGCCGAAAATGTCAAGCCGCGGATCGCGGTGGAGGCGATGATGCTCACACTGCATGAAGGGTAGTTGACCGGCAATCCGCCGGCGGCGGTGTAGCGCGCTACACTCATCTGCGCACCAGCATCATCCCCGCCGCCTTAGCTCAGTCGGCAGAGCAGCTCATTCGTAATGAGCAGGTCGTCGGTTCGATTCCGACAGGCGGCTCCATCTTTGAGGTTCTTTAGCTCGGGAGCGCCGGGCTAACAGAGGAGTTGGGTAGCTAACCCCCGTTGGTTTGGCGGGGCTTCCGACCCACTCGAAATGCTTTCGCGGCCGGCCGCGAAAGCACTGCAGCCGTACGCCTCGTCTGAGGCGTCGGCTTCCTGTCCCCTGCTGGGCGTGTCGGAGGGCCGCCCTTCGGATAAAAGGCACCGGACGCTAGATCAGCTGCCTGGCGGCGTCGTGCTTCAGCCCGCGCCGTCGGAGAAGGTCCCCTGCCGTACTTCAACTGCACTGCGAAAAAGTCTTCCTTGACCTGCTTAGACAGATTGTCCAGTTCGCGCGTTAGCACGGTGGCCAGTTCGTACCCGATCACCGTTGCGGCTTCCTTGACGCCCTTGGGGCTTGTGTCACCCGGTGTGCTGTAGCTGAGCCGGTAGTAGTGCTCGGTGAGTAAACTCACCATCTTGGCTACCCATTTCTGCTGATCCGCGAGTCCTTCCTCCGCCGCCACTAGGTGTATCACTGCTTGATTTTGCTCAGGTCGGAGGAAATACTGCAGAGCATCCAGAGCGACGCAGGTACCTTCACCGTTAGGTTCCAGCAGTGCAACAGATTCTTCCCACCACCCAGCTTGAATCATCCTTTCCCGAGTCCCTTCTGCAGACGTCGCGAAGCACCGGTGGCATGCGCACCCGTCGACATGCGCATATTCGCTTTCGTTCTCTTCTGTGACTGGAGCGCAGTAGCGCACGTTTTCCTCAGCGTCGAGAAAGTAGTGGTCATCTTGACCCACCCAGCGGTCAAGTTCCTCAGTTACCGCTCGCTGAATCCGCTTGGCGTCTTTCGTCAGTAAAAACCGGGCCTGTACCAGCGCACCGCTGTCGTCGTACTCTTTCAGCAGCACCGCCCGCTCATCGGCTTCCAACGCGTCCAGTAGTGGAGTGATATCGCGAGCATGCTCCGCCTCATTCAGCAGCACATAGTCGCGTCCAGGAACGCCGTCGGTCGGAATAATTCCATCGGCGCAAAGCGACTGGAATAGGAGAATCACCCACGTGTCCGAGACGGGAGAGAGGCTCCCACCCTCTTCGCGTAGATAGTCCACTTCGAGGTCAAGCCCGAGCCGCGTGTAAGCGCCGGTGCGCATATGCATCGGGTCTAGCAGCGAGACCACCCTGATAGCACGAACGGAATCGGAATCGGGTCCATCCTCGAATTCTGGATTGTCGGGAGCAGTGGTTTGCTCTTTCGCCGCTTTCCCGCCCTCTGAAAGGCACGTAACCAGACAATGCTTTATAACGCGCCCAACGTAGTCGTTTATAGGAGTGTTCGCTGCGGTGATTTCTAGATAGAGCGCGCCGTCCGCTTTGTCCCTCTTCAGTTAACGATCGGTGTAGAAACCCACCCCCTCCGCTTCCACCACGGCGGACTGGAAAGCCAAATAACCCACCACCATGGCGAGATCGACGTGACGCAGGCTTAGCCCATGCGATAGAAAATCCGCTCCGCCCTTGTCCTCACGCCGAAGCGTATGCTCGAGTTCTCGACGCCGATCGACGGTCAGACCCGGCTCCAGCGTCGGGTTCAGCCTCAACGCCTCTTGCTCCAAGTCAGCCGTGTAAGCCTGTAGCCGCGCTCGCATAGCCGCAATTGCGGCCAAAACCTCCTCCGGTTCCTGGCGCACTGGGCGATGGAAAGTATCAGGATCCCAACTAGTTGGCGGCCGGGTGATGTAATGGGCTACTTGCCTTAGGGTCTCGCGGTCCATAGTGGCCGGATCTTCATGCCAGATAGCCCGAATTTCCCCTTCGGACAGCACGAGTTCACTCATAGGAAGAAGGTACCTCGAGCATCCCAGCCAGGGAGCGACTTTGTCTCAGGTTGAGTTGAACTTACGCGACTATTTCGACGAGCGCGTGCAGGTCGCCCCAGAACTCGCCCGGTTCGACCTGCTGGGGTGCGGTGCAGTAACGCTTTTGTGCTGCGGGCTGCGCTGGCGCACAGTGGGGCCGATCTGGCCATGATGGTAACAGGATTCTCTGGTCTATACCGGTACAGCGCGGAGTGCTGCATGCTAGCTCCGAGTTTGCGCGGGTTGGAACTTTGGTGACTACCCGACGCGGTGAGGACTACATATGGCACCCAACCATGTGGGACGAGCTTGGGCTGCTCGACTACGCTTTTGTGCCCCGCTACCGCTCAGCGCACTTCGAGAACAAGACGATAGATCTGATGGTTGCTCAGTACGAGCGAGAAAGAGTGCCCTATCAAACGCTGAGCGATGGAGAGGCCATTGTGATTGATGCTTAGTTCTATGCCTACTTTTTACTGGGTATTCCCCCGTGTCCGCAGCCAAAACTTGCGTCCGGCTCTGAGCTGTGATCCGTTGCCTTTGCACCGTCGACATTTTCGCCATGCCCTACCTGTGGGACTATTGTGTTTGCCGGTGCCGCTACAGCAGCCGCATGCGATGAATGGCCACCGATTAGAAGCGATCAGGTATAAGACAATCAGTAGGCTAACGACGATCCAAAAGCTCACCCGTTACCTCCTTTCTAGAGTATTTGGTCAGACCCACTGCTCGGCACTAAAGCCGGCGGCATGCAATAGGTAATCGAGGAGACGCTGGCTGCTGTTACTCGTGGTTGTTCGCCAACGGCGGCGCCGAACACGGCGAGGTGGTGTACTTGGCCCATGCGGGCGTCAAATTCGACGCGGTTGTACCACTAGAGGTGACTGCCGTCGAGCTGCGGCTGCTGCGGCAGCGATCGAGGCTTTAGAGCGCGCCGAGGACCTCGCCGCGGTGAGGGAGGCTAAGGCCGAGGACGCCGCGTTACTCGCGTGAGTCCATAAAGGCAGAGCTTGATTTAATGGCCTACAAGATTGAATACTGGTCTAGGGCAAGGCGTGAGCTTAAAAAGCTTCCGCCACAAGTGCAGCAACAGATGGTGACTGCTATGCGAGCTCCCCGTTTAGCACCCGGAGGATCTCTGCGGCAAGAAAGAGCCGGGTGCGTCCGTTGGGCTTGATCTCGGTGAGGACCCCTGCGTTCACGAGCTTGCCTACATTGAGTGCTGCCGATCGGTGGGTGACCCCTAGCAGCTCAGCGGCCCGCCCAATGGTCATGGCTGGAGTTTCAAACAGCGCGTCCACCAGTCGTGGAAGCAGGCTGGACGCGCGTGCTGATGTCACCTGGGTTCGATACTCCCCACGCAGAGCTTGAAGTGCTGTGGCCCGTTGCATCGCGTCGTCGGCCTGATGCGCGACCACACCCAAAAAAAACTCTATCCAGCCAGGCCAATCGCCGTGCATACTTACCGCCAGCAATCGGGTGTAGTACTCATCTCGACGAGGTTCTAGGTATGCCGAAAGGTCTAGCAGTGGCGCTGGCAGCAGGCCCCATTCCACTAGCAGCAGCGTTATCAATAGGCGGCCTATGCGGCCGTTTCCATCGATGAATGGGTGAATTGCTTCGAACTGGTAGTGCAGGCAGGCAATCGCCATGAGGGGTGGCAGCGTGCGATCGGCGTGTAAATATTTCTCGAATGCGTCTAGGCACTCCCAAAGTCGCTCCAGCGGCGGCGGAACATAGGTAGCCTGATCCAGTAAGACGCCGGGCGGTCCAATCCAGTTTTGGGATCGGCGGAACTCGCCGGGAGTAGCGTGGCCCCCGCGCACTCCGGTCATCAAAATCTTGTGGGCCTCCAAAAGCAGAGGCAGGCTTAGAGGCAATCGCCGATCCACGGCGAGCACGTGCTTGAGTGCATCGACGTAGTTAAACACCTCCGCTACATCTGATCCATCTTCTCGGGGATATGGTTCAACCTCAAATAGCGCCAGCTCGGAGAGAGTGGTTTGGGTACCCTCGATGCGACTGGATAGCACAGCTTCTCGGCGAACGAGGGCATGCGCTAGTAGATAAGCACTGGGAAGTGTTTTGCCTATGCCGGCAAGTGCGCCCACGGCGCGGTCGGCTGCTGAAAGCGCGTTTACCAGCTGGTTGTCGAAAATCACCTGTGGCGGCAGCGGCGGCGGCACGAATGCCCCATACCCCCGCTCTGCATGGGTTATGTGCGGCCGTTGGATAGGCGAGACATCTTCCGGGCGCATCGATGCCACCTAACACTTAACTAAGTCTATGATACCTAAAGCACTTTAAGTATCATAGAACACTCACCGTGATAGTTAAGTATCACGACTCTCAGGCTTTGGGCACCTAGATGGTGTGTGGCGATGCGGAGTGTCCGGGATTATCTGCTAGTCGCCTACGTGACACCTCTATCTCATCCTCGGCTTCAACTCGGCCAACCCAAGTAGCGCCCTCCACGGACTTGCCTGGCTCTAGGTCCTTATATACCTCGAAAAAATGCTGGATCTCCAGCCGATAGAACTCTGGTAGATGGTAAATGTCCCGCAGATGGTCTTGCCGGGGATCGCGCGCCGGGACGCAAATTACCTTGTCGTCCCCGCCTTTTTCATCGGTCATCCGAAACATTCCGATGGCCCTGCTGTTGATCTGACATCCGGGAAACGTGGGTTCTTGTACGAGAACCAGCGCATCGAGTGGATCGCCGTCTGCGCCCAACGTTTCCTCTACGAAGCCGTAATCGGCTGGATATTGAGTCGCGGTGAACAGGGTGCGGTCCAACCGGATTCGCCCAGTCGTGTGGTCGACCTCATATTTGTTGCGCTGGCCTTTAGGTATCTCGATGGTGACGTCGAACTCCACGCGCTAACTCCTTGTTCTATACGCACTCAACGATGCGAATCCTGGCGCCGTAACCTACTCATTGTGCGCAACACTCGCTTTTCGATCATGACGCTAGCGGTGTTGATTGCGGTTGTGTTTGGCAGCGGCACCACCTATGTAGTGCTGCGGCACGCTGGCAACACCACCGATGCCGCCGACTCTAAGTGTCTCGCACCGTGTTTTTCGCACCCGTCGCGGGCGTTAGGCCTGGCACCGAACAAACAGGCGCCAGAGCTCCCGACTGAAGCCGGGCTTGCCAGCGCCCTATCAAGCTACCTCGACCGCTCAGAACTGGGCAGCCTTGCAGCTACTGTGATCGATCAACGCACCGCAAAAGTGTTGTGGCAGTACCGTGGCGGGGCGTTAATGGTACCGGCATCGGTCAGCAAGCTCGTAACCGCGACAGCCGCGCTGGCCACACTCGGGCCGCAGTACCGCCTTGCCACCGATGTCGTATCCGGGAAGGCATTCGATGAAGTGGTGCTGGTGGGCGGCGGCGACGTGACCCTCACCAAAACTGCTGAGGGGCACTATCCCGGTGCGGCTCGGCTAGACGATTTAGCAGCTCAGGTCCGCAGAGCGCATCCGCAGCCAATTCACAAACTTGTTGTGGATTCCTCCGCCTATAGCGGCCCAGAGCTCGGCGAAGGCTGGGATTCCGATGTCGTAACCGGTGGTTACGGCGTCGCGGTGACTCCGCTTGCTACCGACGGCGGACGAGTCGATCCTGCTGACGAGCATCGGGTAGAAAGGCCAGATTTAGCGACTGGTTTTACGCTTGCCAAGTTGCTTGCTCCCCGCGAGCAGGTTGACGTACAGGTGAAAAACGATCGACCAGCGGAAATGTCAAGCACAATTCCCGGGCTTACGGGCGCTCAGCTACTCGGAGAGGTAAAGTCGCCGCCAGTGGCCCGGCTGGTAGAAGTTATGCTCAGCGAGAGCGACAATGTGATTGCCGAGTCGCTGGCTCGCCAAACCGCACTGGCTCGTGGCGATTCGGCCTCGTTCGGAAGCGCCGCGGCCGCGGAGGTACAGACGCTGCACGAGTTGGGCATCAACGTGGACGGGGTAAAGCTGTCTGACGGCAGTGGTTTATCCCGAGACAACCGACTCACCGCGTCTATGCTTGCGCAGCTGATTCAGCTCGCCGGAACGACGCGTTTTTCGCGACTTCGAGCCATACTGACTGGCCTCCCGGTAGCCGGTTTCAGCGGCACGCTGCACGACCGCTTTAGGCGTACAACCGGCACGTCCGGCACGCCAGATGTGCGAGCCAAAACTGGTTCGCTGAGTCAGGTCAGTTCGCTGGTGGGGATGGTAACTACCGCCGATGGAGCCAGGTTGAGTGTTGCTGTCGTGGCGAACGGATTCGACAAAACCGGTGCTCAGGCGGCTAAACAGACACTCGATCGGTTTGTGGCCGTGATAGCTAACTGCGGTTGCCGCTGATTTCGGAGTGCCCCAATAGGTCCCTGCCGGCACCATGCTTGTGTGGGGCACCCACACCCGGGCGTGCTCCTTGCGTACCCATTCCGCTTCGCTCCATTGCCGTACGCAGCGTCGCCTGCGGCCTTGGCAGATGCCCTATTGGGACACTCCATTCTTGCCACAGGTAGCTTAGGGTCATGGCACAATTAGTGGACTGGCGATTTGCGCAATCAACCGCGGCTTTGCTGGGTAAAACCGGGCCAAACTGCAGTCTGGATCAGGCAAGTGAAGCGGTGGCGCAGCTCCGCGAGTTAGCTGCGCTATCGGCGAAACATGTCTGCGACGTCACAGAGCTAGCCCAGGGCATCGGGGGCATCGGGGGCATGGCACTGCCTTCAGCCAGAGTTGTGGATCGCCGTGACTGGGTTGCGATCAACGCCGCGGGTTTCCAGGCCGTGATTGAACCTGTGCTGTTGCGCCACGCCGCCTCGGGCCCGATCTCGACCCGCGCTCGGGTCGTAACGTCTGCCGCTACAGGTGTTCAGCTGGGTGCGGTGCTGGGGTTCGTCTCCTCCCGAGTGCTCGGTCAATACGAGACGTTTTCCACCTCGCCAGGACAGTTACTGCTGGTCGCACCAAATATCATGGCCGCCGAGCAGAAGCTGGATGTCGACTCCCGTGATTTTCGGCTCTGGGTCTGTCTGCATGAGGTGACGCATCAAGTGCAGTTCACCATGGTGCCGTGGCTGCGCGGCTACTTCATGTCCGAGCTGGAAGCCTTGCTGGAGCTCCGATCGCCGCTGGATCTACTGCGTTCGCCGGCCTCACGAGCGCGCTTGGCTAACCTGACCGCTCTGATGACCTTGTTGGAAGGCCACGCCGAGTATGTGATGGACGCGGTCGGCCCCAATATCGTTGCAAGTGTGGCGCAGATCCGCGCAAAGTTTGATGCCCGCCGCCGTGCCGGGAATCCAGTCCAACGGCTACTGCGATATGTCTTGGGTATAGAGCACAAACTACGCCAGTACGTCGAGGGCAAGCGGTTTGTTACTGAGGTTGTGAACGCGGTTGGAATGTCGGGCTTCAACGTTGTGTGGCGGGACCCAGATGCGTTACCTAGCCGCGCCGAGTTGGCACAGCCTTTGGCTTGGCTCAATCGGGTTCAGCCGGCGGGCGTCGCGGGCTGAGTGGGATCGTTGGCTGTGTCTAAGCTTCCGGCGGCGGTAGCGCAGGTCCAGCGTGCGGTGCGTGTCTGCCTCACTCGGTTGCGTGCGGGAACCAACGTTGCGCATCCAGCTGGCCATCCTCTGGTGTTAGTGGCCTGCTCAGGAGGCCCTGATTCACTCGCGCTGGCTGACGCCGTGGCTGCGATCGCCCCCTCGGTGGGCCTGAGTGCTGGGCTGGTGAGCGTAGATCACGGTCTCGCGGCGGGCTCGCGGCAGCGTGCGCAGTCTGTTGCCGACTGGGCACTGCGGCGCGGGTTGCAACCATGTGAAGCCGTCACGGTAACCGTTCGTGGGACGGGTGGGCCTGAATCGGCGGCGCGCGCGGCCCGCTATGCCGCCTTAGACGTTGCCGCGCAGCGACATGGCGCTGTCGCGGTGTTGCTCGGTCACACTCAAGACGATCAGGCCGAGACAGTGCTTTTGGGCCTGGCACGTGGCTCAGGGGCGAGAGCGTTAGCGGGTATGGCGAGCCAGCGTGGCCGGTATCATCGGCCGCTGCTGGGGCTATCGCGGGCCTGTACGCGGCAAGCCGCGGCGCAGCGGCAACTTCCGGTGTGGCATGACCCACACAACACCGACGTCCGGTTCACCCGTTCTCGACTTCGTGCGCTGCTGCCAGAGCTCGAAGCCAGCATCGGTCCAGGTGTGATAGCCGGTCTTACCCGAACGGCGCACCTGCTGCGGGCCGATGCTGAATATCTGGACGCTGCCGCTGCCGCGCTGCTTGCTGAAACTGTCGGTGTCGACGGCAGTTTGGATGCTGTTGCGCTCGCCGCGCAGCCGCTTGCGCTACGCGGCAGGGTGCTGCGCGGTTGGGTACTACGGACTGACGTAACCGCGGGGGCGTTCACCGCGGCGCATGTAGCGCGGCTGGACGAACTACTCACCCACTGGCATGGGCAGGGTCCGGTGTATCTGCCCGGAGCCGTGCGTGTGGGGCGTCGGGCAGGTCGCCTACACGCCGATCCTGCCGCCGTGTCAGGCTAAAGGGGTGCCGGCTTTCGACGACACCACCTCTGTCCCTACCTCTGCAGCCTCTGCCGAGGTCCATTCCGATATCGCCTCGGTGCTGCTCACCGAGCGGCAAATCACCGACAAGACGGCCGAGTTGGCTGCGCGGGTACGCGCTGATTACTCAGTTGTTGGCCGAGTTGATCGGCCCATCCTGCTGGTCGGGGTGCTCAAAGGGGCCGTGATGTTCATGGCCGACTTCGCTCGAGCGCTAGACCGCGAGGTCGAGATGGAGTTTATGGCCATCTCGTCCTACGGTGCCTCTACCAGCTCCTCCGGCGTGGTCCGGATCCTCAAAGACCTCGACCGTGACATCACTGACAAGCATGTGCTGCTGGTAGAAGACGTGGTCGACTCCGGTCTTACGCTCTCGTGGCTGCTCCGGAACTTGGCAAGCCGCAGCCCGGCCAGCCTGGAGGTTGTGGCGCTGCTGCGCAAGCCTGACGCTATCCGGGTGCCAGTGGACGTTCGGTATGTGGGTTTTGACATTCCCAATGAGTTCGTTGTCGGTTACGGCCTGGATTACGCCGAGCGCTACCGTAACCTCCCTTACTTGGGAAAGCTGAAGCCGCAAGTGTATTCAAGCTCCGATAGCTCATGGAAATCTTAAGAGGTTCCTCTAAAGCCCACTCGATGCCGTCCTGACATCTTCGCGGTAGGCTCATAGTGAGACTCATCTCTAAGCGATTTCCGAAAATTCTCATCCCCGATTTCACTCCGGGGGCAGCCTTATTTGACGCAGGAGGGCTGGGGCGCATTGTCCCGCACGCGCATGGAACGTACTCGATTTTTCCGCCGCCCGCTGTTTTGGATCATCCTGGTAGTTGCGGCTGCTCTGGTAATTGGCCCTTGGTTCACCGGAGGCGAGGACTACAAAGACGTCGACACCTCAGTTGCGCTCACCCAAATTGACCGCAACAACTTCACCTCGGTCAAGGTGCAAGACAAAGAGCAGTTGATTTCGCTGAAGCTTAAGAAAGAAGCGAGCGGCAGCAAACGCATTCAGGCGTCCTACCCCAGCGGAGCCAGCCGAGCGATCTTTGATCTGCTGCGCGATAAACAAAAGCAGAACAATAAGGTCTCATTCGACACTAAGGTTTCCGAAGAAAATATCTTCGTCACCATGCTGATCAGCTTGCTGCCGATCGCGGTTTTGGTTTTGCTTCTGCTGTTCTTCATGAGCCAGATGCAAGGCGGCGGTAACCGAATCATGAATTTCGGCAAGTCCAAAGCCAAGCTCGTCAGTAAAGACACACCTAAGACGACGTTTGCTGACGTTGCCGGCGCCGACGAAGCTATCGAGGAACTACAGGAGATTAAGGACTTCCTGCAAAGCCCGGCGAAATACCAGGCAATTGGGGCAAAGGTTCCCAAAGGTGTGCTGCTATTTGGTCCGCCAGGTACGGGGAAGACGTTGTTGGCCCGCGCCGTGGCCGGCGAGGCGGGTGTGCCGTTCTACTCGATCTCCGGTTCAGACTTTGTGGAAATGTTCGTCGGTGTCGGTGCTTCTCGGGTGCGCGACCTGTTCGAGCAGGCCAAAGCGAACGCGCCAGCGATCGTATTCGTGGATGAGATCGACGCGGTGGGCCGCCATCGCGGTGCTGGGATGGGCGGCGGCCATGACGAGCGTGAGCAAACGCTGAATCAGCTACTGGTGGAGATGGACGGTTTCGATACTAAAGGCGGCGTGATTTTAATTGCCGCGACTAACCGGCCGGATATCCTTGATCCAGCACTACTGCGGCCGGGTCGCTTCGACCGGCAGATCGCGGTAGACCGGCCGGATTTGTTGGGCCGCAAAGCAATTCTGAAAGTGCATGCCAAAGGTAAACCGTTCCGTCCCGATGTTGATCTGGAAACAGTCGCTCGCCGTACCCCTGGTTTTACTGGTGCGGACTTGGCGAACGTGATTAACGAGGCAGCACTATTGTCGGCACGATTCGATGAGAAGGCCATCAAGGATTCCTACCTCGAAGAAGCCATTGACCGGGTCCTCGCCGGACCCGAACGTAAGACTCGCGTAATGAGCGAGAAGGAAAAGAAAGTCACCGCCTACCATGAAGGCGGCCATGCGTTGGTGGCGTGGGCGTTGCCGCACTCCGCCCCGGTGCATAAAGTGACGATTCTGTCGCGTGGTCGTTCGCTTGGACACACGTTGATCCTGCCCACCGAGGACAAGTACACCCAGACCCGCTCGGAGATGATCGACACACTCGCGTACGCGCTGGGTGGCCGAGCGGCTGAGGAGCTGGTATTTCACGAGCCGACCACTGGTGCTGGTAACGACATTGAGAAGGCCACCACGCTGGCGCACAGCATGGTCACCGAATACGGCATGAGCGCCAAGCTCGGTGCGGTGCGGTATGGCCAGAAAGATTCTGAACCATTTTTGGGTCGCGACTACGGTCACCAGGCCAATTACTCTGATACGGTCGCCGCCGACATTGATGCTGAGGTGCGGCATCTCATTGAAATTGCCCACGACGAGGCATACGAGATTCTGGTCGAGTACCGCGACGTTCTAGACAGCGTGGTACTGGAGCTGCTGCAGAAAGAGACGCTGTCCAAAGACGACATGGCGCGGTTGTGTGAGCGGGTGGTGAAGCGTCCACCAATGGCGCCGTACAACGGTTTCGGCAAGCGGGAACCTAGCAAACTGCCCCCAGTCATAACGCCGGCGGAGCTTTCGGAGTTACACAAGAAGCCCGGCGAGCCTGGCCAGAGTGGCGAGACCGGTGGGAGTGTCAATGGCCACAAGGAGCCTGAGCCGGTCAGCGCGGGCGACCCGCTCAACGATCCGCTGCCACCGCGATCAGACACCCTAAAGCCGAGTGACCTACCCGGCGATCTGGACTGAGATCATCCGCCAAAAAGTCCCTGCCTGCGCTGTGCTCGCACGGGGCACCCGCACCCGGGCAGTCGCCTTGCCTATGCCCGGCGCAAGCTTGCGAGCCGGCCATAGGTATGGCGTAGGCGGCGGCTCCTACGGCCTTGGCAGATGCCTTTTTGGCGGACGCTCTAAAGCTATGATCGCGTAGTGGATATTAGCCGAGTCGCGCACTCCAGCCTCGATCTGCCACGGGCGGCTGCCGCGGTTCGGGAGTTACTTGCCGCACTGGGCGAGGATCCTGATCGGGACGGGCTACGAGATACTCCCGCTCGGGCGGCGGCAAGCTACGCACAGCTGTTGGCTGGAGTGACTGTTGACCCGAAAGCGCAGCTGTCGTCGTTTCCCGAGCCCCACGCCGATAGCGTGGTGGTACTTAAAGATATCGCGTTCGCATCGCTATGCGAGCACAGCTTGTTGCCCTTTACCGGTGTCATTGGGGTTGGTTACGCTCCTGGTGGGAGCCGCCAGATTGCAAGCTGGGGTGGGGTGATTCGGATGATTAACGGTTACGCGCATCGGCCGCAGGTCCAGGAGCGGCTGACTAGTCAGATAGCTGATGCTGTGATTGCTAGGCTTGATCCAGCGGGCGTACTGGTCGTTGTTTCCGCTACACATCAGTGCGTGTCTGCTGTGGGTGAGCGGCAAGCGAACTCTCGGGCCATTACAACGGCGGCGCGGGGCTGCTATGCCGAGGATTCGGGGGCCCGAGCTGGGTTGCTGAGCCTGCTGAGGTCGTCATGACCAGTGTGATGGGCGTACTGAACGTCACACCCGACTCGCTCTCTGACGGTGGTCGTTACCTGGACACTGTGGCCGCCATCGAGCATGGATTAGCGCTGGTGGCAGACGGCGCCGACATAATTGACGTTGGCGGGGAGTCCACCCGGCCAGGTGCGGCGCGGGTAGATGCCCAGGTGGAGCTGGACCGAGTGTTGCCGGTAGTAGCGGCGCTGTCGGAGCAGGGCATCGCGGTGAGCGTGGACACCATGCGGGCATCTGTCGCGGCTGCAGCCCTAGCCGCCGGTGCTGGCGTGATTAACGATGTATCGGGTGGTCTTGCTGATCCTGACATGGCGCGGGTGGTTGCCGATGCCGGCTGTCGTTGGGTGCTCATGCATTGGCGGGGGCACAGCGAGCACATGCAGCAGCACGCTCACTACACCGATGTGTGCGCCGAGGTTGCTGCCGAGCTCACCGAGCGGGTGAGCGCGGCGCGGGAGGCGGGCGTTTCTGCCGAGCAGCTTATTATTGATCCAGGACTAGGGTTCGCCAAAACCGCCGAGCACAACTGGCAGTTACTGGGTGACTTTAGTGCACTGCGCGAGCTGGGGCTTCCACTACTGGTTGGGGCCAGCCGAAAAGCTTTCTTGGGTGCGCTGCTCGCCGAAAACAACGGTGTGGCGCGCCCCGCTACGCAGCGCGATGCCGCAACCACGGCTATCTCGGTGCTCGCGGCACTTGCTGGCGCGTGGGCGGTACGGGTACACGATGTGCGTTCCACAGTGGACGCTTTAGCGGTATTGCATGCGGCAGGTGGCTCCGAGCGTAAGAGTAACGCTGCGAACAGGGTCAATCCTATGGGGTTGGACAACACCCAACGCGGCGTGATCGCGCTGCATGGTTTACGGGCGTTTGGCTACCATGGAGTGCATCCGAGCGAGCGCGAACTTGGCCAAGAGTTCGTGGTCGATGCGCGACTGGAGTGCGAGATGGGCGCTGCCGCCCGCTCAGACGACCTTGCTCACACCGTGTCTTATGCCGAGCTGGCCGATCAACTCATAGCGGTGTTAACGGGGGAGCCAGTGCGGCTGTTGGAGACGCTCGCGCAGCGACTAGTCACGATCTGTCTGGCGGATCCGCGGGTGCTGGCCGCGGAGATCACGGTACATAAACCGTCAGCTCCACTGCCGCATGCGTTTACCGATGCCACAGTCACGTTGCGGGGGGATCGCGGCAGCAACGTCGGCGCGCTGTTTGGAGACAGTGGCAGCAACGTCGGCGCGCTCTGGGGAAACAGCGGCAGCAACGTCGGCGCGCTGTTGGGAAAACAGACATGAGTCGCGCGGTGTTAGCCATGGGCTCCAACGTGGGTGATCGTTTCTACCACCTCAGCTCCGTGGTTCGAGCGCTAGGACCGCGCTTGATCGAAGTGTCCCCGGTGTTTGAAAATCCAGCTTTTGGCCCAATTCCGCAGGAACCGTTTCTCAACGCCGTCGCGGCGGCGCGAGACGACACCGCGGGGCCGGCTGACTGGTTGCACTTCGCGGCTCGCATGGAGCAGGCCGCGGGCCGGGTGCGTGAGCTGCGCTGGGGGCCGCGAAGCTTGGACGTGGACGTCATTACTGTTTATCACCAAGGAAAGCAGGTACGCAGTGACGATCCGTGGCTACGGCTACCGCATCCGAGGGCGCGTGAGCGTGCTTGTGTGCTACTGCCGTGGGCGCATATCTGTCCAGATGACGAGCTGCCGGGCTATGGGCAGGTGAGTCAGCTACTGGCGGCTCTACCGCAACCTGAGCGCGACTCCATGGTTGAGCGCGCCGACTTGCGATGGCAGCTATGAGCATGCGTACGCCGCGGGATGAGCAACCCCAGCCCACGTTGGTGCCCACTCGCTGGAGCACGCTGCTGCTAGTGGTGCTGATATTTGGTGCCGGAGCTGATCGCTTGATCGGCACCTGGTATTCGGCGTTGCCGCCGCTGCCATGGGGGCCACTGGTTTCAGTTGGGCTGATCGCGTTGATTGAGGTGGCCGCCGCGTGGCGGGTTGCACCGCATATGCCCGGTCGTACAGTTGCGTTTGAGCCTGTGGAGCCGCTACTAGTGGCCAGACTCGCGGTGTTAGCGAAGGCGTCATCAGTGTTGGGCGCAGCGGTGACTGGTGTGTGTATCGGAGCAGCAGCGTGGTTGGTGCCGCGCAGTGCGCAGGTAGTGGCAGCTGAACATGATGTTCCCGTCGCGCTAGTGGGGGTCATCGTGGGCGTGCTGCTGGTGGCAGCTGCGTTGTGGTTAGAGCGGGCATGCCGCATTCCATCGGCTAAATCGACAATTCAACCCCCTATAGGCCGGGCAGACGGCGTGTCGGATTCCGATACGGGGTAGTGGGGGTCTCAGCGTGACTACCCTGTGGTGGCATGACGAAGCCCTCGCGACCTGATGATGACCCAAAGGTTTCTCGCACGTCTAACCCTGAACCTGGTGCGTCACACTCGCCCGATCCCTCAGAGCCGACCGCGGCGCTTACGACACATGCGTGGAGGCCCCATCCTTCGGCGCAGCTACCGGCTGAGGCCGGAACGCCGCCTCGCTCAGCTGCGGGCTATCCGCCAGGACCTCCAACGACAGTTGCGCCGGCGGCGGCTTACCCTCCGCATCATCATGGCTCACAAGCTGAGCCGCCTCGGGACCGAGTTTGGCCCCATCTGCTCTGGGAGCTGTTGCTAGCTGTCGGTGCGGCGGTGCTGTTCGTGGCGTATCGACAGCACGGTTCGCCAGGCTTTGACTCTGACGACTACAAGCCGGTCTGGTTCTGGGCTAGCTTGCTCGGTTTGTTGGCCATGGGCTTGTCTTTTTCGTTACGAGTAGGGGCACCTAACCTTGCGGTGGGTTCGACGTTTCTGGCTGCCGGCGTGCTGGCTGGAATGTTCTACCACGAGCGGAGCTGGAGCGCGTGGCCTTCGGTCGCCGCGGCGGTGGGTGTCGCGGCGCTAGCTGGCTTACTGCTCGGCGCGATTGTGTCGGTGCTGCACGTGCCGGCGTGGGTGGCGTCTCTCGGGGCGGCTTTAGCGCTGCTTGCTTGGACGGTGAACACCGCCTACGCGGATAAAACGCGCCTTCTTACGCCAGTGCATGGCCCGAATCTGTTCAGTCACTGGGAGTGGATTTTCCTCGGCATCGCCGGGGTTTCGGTTATCGGTGGGACGTTTGGCGCGGTGTCTGGCCTGCGGCGGTCCTGGGGCGCTGGCGATAAAGCCGATGCGGCTAAGCGCCCCAACGCCGTGGGAGTGCTAGCCACGCTCGCTGGGTTTATTGTGTCGAGCGCTTTAGCTGCGGTAGCTGGCGGCCTTGCTTGGATCGGGATCACCGCACATGGCTCCACGCCAACTTTGTCGGCGGCTTCTGATCCCGGTTCGGATCTGCTTTCTTACCTTTTCAGCAGCGGTGGGTTAGTGGTGCTGGTGTTGGCAGTTGTGTTGGTGGGTGGGGTGAGCGCATTTGGCCGCAGAGGTGGCATTTTCGGCACCATGCTCGCGACGTTGGTGATGGTGCTGCTGGTGGTGCAGCCAATTTTCGACTTCAACAGCCCCTACAACTACATGTACATCATCGCCGGCGCGCTACTGCTGGGCTTGGTGGTAACGCGGGTACTAGAGGCCAGTGGGAGTCGTACGCCTAAATCGCCGGTGCCAGACTCCTACGCTGACGCCGCCCTCGGCCAATGGTAGTCGGCGACGGGGTGGTGTTCCCAGATTCGACTCGGTGCTCCGATAGTGCTCGGTCGGGTTTCACGCTTTGTAGGGCATTAGGGGTCAGCTCTTGCCTGATTGAGTACAGTTAACCTATGACTACCGCCCATGTTTATGAGCTGCCTCGTGGTGAGAAGCTCGTCGTTCCGCCCCACGCTGATGATGCGGTGACCGCTGGCAAGGTGGTGCCGTTGTATCGAGATGGTCACCCCGTAGGTGTTTTGACCCCTATTGACCCCGATCAGGCCTGGTATTGGACCCCAGAGTGGCAGGCTGGTGAGCGCGAGGTAGACGAATGGATAGCCGAACGGAAAGCCCGCGGTGAGCCTGTGGGTGCACCTTTCTCACAGTCGCTTGCTCATGTACGTGAGCTAATTGACGAGTTGAACCACGAAGACGAGAAAAGCGCAGCCGCGTAAGTGTCTGGAGTTCCTGAGCCGTCCTCAGCCCGGTTCCGGCGTGAGTTTAAACAACTCGACCGAAGCAGCAAAGCTGCATTCTTTGCCGCCTACGCGCAACTAATATCAGATCTAGAGCGCGGCACCGTACCCGCACTCGTGCTGCGGGTTAAACAGGTAGTGAATTCTCCGGATGTGTGGGAGTTCACGTGGGCTCGTAACGGCCGAGCGACTTTTTCCTACACTGACGACGGTTCAGGGCTGGTCTTACGCCGCGTTGGAGGCCACGACATTTTTCGCCGACCCTAGAGTGCTGAACGCCGGTGAAGTGCTCGGACAAATATCTGCGAGTGACAGAAACGGAGCGTAATAGCGGCTAAGCTGGGGTAGGCAGGTACACCCCGAATTGCTAGCTCGCGGAGCGCATGTATGGCCGAGGATCAGACACTGGTAGCTGATGGCGCAGACGAGACGCAGGCTGTCGACCCGCTGTCAGCTGACTCTACCGCCGATGAAGGTTCCTCTAGCGACGGTTCCACCGGTGGCGGAGGGGACGGCTCTAATGCTGGCAGCGGCTCTGCTGGTGACAACGGCGGATCATCAGGCGGCGGTTCCGCAGCCTCGGCAGAGTGGGTGTACGTCATCACTTCGTTGCCGCGGAAGGGTGACAGCGCGGATTCCACAGCGTCAAGTTTCGATGGATTCTTCCCTACGTCAACGCCAGAGTCTGCCGCGCCCCAGCGGGCTCTTACGGCCGAAGCCGAAGCTATGCGTTTTGCGGCAGAGACTCTCGCGCGGCAGCTCAAGGTCGACGTCATGGCCTTTCCGTTATCCCAATTTACCCAAGAAACCCGGCTTGATCGTGGAAGCTCACCTCGGCGTAGTCCAGACAGAGGCGTCAGTCAGACACTGTGGACTGGAAGACGCGTTGTAGGTACCAGCCGGAGCCTTGTAGATCAAATAGTGAATGGGGACACGTCTGGCCGTAGGGATCCCTTGGGCAAAGAAAATTCCGCCTCGTCGTACGTGCTGTTCGTGCCGAAGAGAATCCGCGACGAGCTCGCCGCGCAGCTGCCGGGCGTTGCGGTGGTGGGATTCTCGCCGGAGCAAGCTGAGGATCTAGCCGCGCACATCGCCGACGTCATGGCGGCGTTTCGGGTAGACCAGGAGCTGCAGCTGGTGAAGTTGGAGGCGGAGCTGAGCCGGCTGCGGGTGGAGCGGGACGCGCTAATCAACCAGGGTGAGCCGCTCAGTGATGAACAGCAGGCACGGCTGGCCGAGATCGAGGGTCGTCTCGGCGAGCTGTCTGATCTAGTGCGCTTCTGTCAGTTGGCTATAGCCGAACTGAACTCCATCGAGCAGGCAGTGCAGCAAGCTAGCAATGACGTAACCGCGTCCCGCAGCGGTTCAGGGCAGGAAGCAGCAGGTGGAAGCGTTGAAGTGACACGGCTTGCTAATGCGGCTGATGCTGCCCAGCACACCGTGGACTCGGCTGTGGACGTAGCTGGTGCGGCACACGCTACGGTGGCGGAGGCGGTGAAAACTGAGAACGAAGGGTCGCCTGAACAGCTGACGGAGCTTGTGGATGCAGTGGAGAAACCGCCATCTGAGCTTGAGTTGAGTAACGCCAATTTAGAAATCAACGTTGATCCGGCGCCGGAGGTGTCCAATACGGCGGATCAGCCTGAGTCCGCAACCTCAGAGCCGTCGCAGGAAATTGCCGAGTCTAGCCCCGTATCGATCGGTGATGAGCCTGAAGCGGTGCCTACGCCGGAGACTTCGCAAGCGGAGAGGGTGTCTGACCCTGACGCAGCACAGGCGGATGGACTAGAGACTTCGGCTGCGGCTGAGCAGCCTGCATCGTTGGTGGATGTAAAGAGCGCTGACCGGGTCAGGGAAGTTGATGCAGTTGGCGACGATGCCGATTCAGCCACATCTCGTGGACCTGTATCGCAAGGGGAGTCTCGCAGCGCCGGTGGGCAGACCCGCCATGAGCAGCAGCCTTCGGCTGCGGTCGTTGCTGAGCATGCGGCCGAAGGCCAATTACCCGCAGGCGATACCGCCGATGCGGTTAGCGTTCCGGTCTCGACGGTTGCTGACCGTAGCGCGAGTGCAATGTCGCTCGTCCCTCAAACTGATGACGATGGTGATGGTGGTGGAAGCACCGCGGCCAGCATGGCCAAGAAGGACAAAGCTGCAGATTCGGATAGCCTGGATCACGAGGCTCCTGCCCAGAGACCGAACTCGCTGGAAGTAGCAAGGCAACAGAAAGAGCCTCGCCGAGTAACTGGGGCCGCGGCACTATCCGTCGACCCCGACCCCGAAGCGCGGGCGTTGGCTGAACCTAGGACTGAAGAGCCGCTGTCTGAGCCGCCTCGTTCGGATTTAAATGAGCCTTTGCCCGTAGAAGCCGAGGCCGCTTCTCTTAACGACGAAGGCCACGATGTTCAAGTAGAGCTAGTAGCCCAGGATCCCTTGGATTCCCAACTAGCTGATGAGCCCGAGGCAGGGTCACTGGAGGATGACGACGCAAAAGCCAAGCAGGAGCCGCGAACTGATGGTGGAGCCGTGCGCGCTTGGACGCCAAAAGGCTCTGATGGCCCCTCAATAGACGAGCTGAGTGATGCGTATCCCCTTCCCAAATCCGATAATCCGCTAGGCGGACAAACCGTCTACTCGACCACTCAGCCTCCAAGCCCGGAGACAGCACCCGCTAGACGGTCTTCAAGCACCAGCCTAAACGTTCTCCATAAGACGGTTGTCTCGCCAGACCGCTCCGGGCCGTCCGGAACTCCTACTCCACCAGCCGCGGTGGGCGCGGGTAGCGGTGCTAGCAGCGCCCCAGCGCGGTGATGACTCCATGCATAGTGCCGTGGGACACATCGAGTTCGTACTAGACGGTAACGTGTAGAACGTGTCCCCTTCTAGACGCGAGCCAGAACCCGAGGAAGAGCTCTATTACGAAGAGCTCGATAGCGGCATGTACGAAGCCGTCCCACCAGCGCAGAGCTCACTTAACACGTGGTTGCGGTGGCTATTTTGGGCCGGTACGGCGTTAGCTCCGATCGCCGCGGTGCTGTTGGTGATGGGGCAAGGCGTCAATCCGCTGCGGGCGGCGGCAACGCTGGCGATCCTGGGCGTGGTATGTATCGGATTCAGCGTTACCCTGCGCGACAATTCCAGCGCGGCACATGCTGAACTGGCTGAGGATCTGCAGCACGAGGTTGAGCAGGTGCGAGCGGAGCTGGAAACACTCCGTCGCGGTGTGCAACTCACTGTGAATCGGGAGCTGGGCCGGGTTCGGGGCGAGCTCGAGGCGGCGCAGCAGGTGCTGCGGACCGAGGCCACGCGACTCCCCGCTCACAGCGTTCCACCCGCCGCGGTAGTTTCTCAGCCCGTTGGGGTGGCTACTCCCGCCACCCCGCGTGCGGCGCGCCGGTCGACTCGCGAAGTACCTCCCTTTGCTGCGCCAGCGCGGGGCGCGGCTGTTGCGCCTCGCGTCGCTCGCCTAGCTGACCGAAGCGAGTCTGACGGCGCTCCGGCCGTGGAGGAGTTCAACTGGGCGCATGATGCCGCACGCGGTGCCATTAATGGAACCCCTGCCCGTACTCGCGTGCCTGGTTACGATCCGCTGGCATCTACAGCGTCCCATCCCATTGTGACTGCCGCGGCCGCTCGTCGCGAGCTGGTCGATCCGCAGACCGTGGAGCCTATTCGGCAAAAGTACTCCAGGGCAACAGTTCCGGAGCCGCGCAGCTCGTTTTCTGATTACCTCGCCACCGCCGCCCCCGCAGTTCCTCAGCTCTCGTCACAAGCCAGTAGGTGGTCGAGCAATGATTACGGCGACGAAGTGGTATCGGGTGATGTCCTACCGCCGGAAAGCACCAGTTATGGCGACTCCGGTAAGTGGAGCTGGGCGAGCTCAACATCTACCCAAGACTGGACGCCCGACTTTGATCTGCCCAGTCTGGACGGTTTGCCTATCCCCGGATACGCGGCTGCCGCCTCGTCTAGTTCAGCCCAAAGGGCCCGCGGCCGGCACAGCGCCGATAACGGCAGCGACGCCGCCTAGTAGAAGGATCGACCCGGCCGTTTCCATGAGTTCCGCGGAACGGCAGGGTAGTGCCGCGACGCGGGATCATTTATCGACGTCTCCCACCACGAAGAACATTGAGCCAAGAATCGCGATCATGTCCGGCAGCAGCGTGCCGGGTAGCAACTCGGTGAGCAGCTGCACGTGCGCGTAGGAGGCAGTACGTAGCTTGAGTCGCCACGGCGTCTTCTCCCCGTGCGAGACCAGGTAATATCCCGCGATCCCTAGTGGATTCTCCGTCTGAGTGTAACTGTATCCGGCAGGTGGCTTGAAAACCTTAGGCAGCTTGGTGTTCACCGCCCCGCGTAGCGTTGCCAGCCGGTCCAGGCACGCGTCGGCAATGTCGAGTGAGACCTCTACTTGGTCAAACAGACATTCGAAGCGAGCGTGGCAGTCACCGGCGGTGCGGGTCACCACGCGCAGCACCGATCCCAACTCGTTGTAGGCCAGGTATGGCTCGTCACGTCGTAGATCCAGGTCTATCCCGCTGGCTCGCGCTACCGGTCCCGAGGCGCCGTAGGCCAACGCGAGTTTCGGCGAAAGTACGCCAATGCCTCGCGTCCGGGCTAGGAATATCTCATTGTGCCGGATGAGCTGCTCAATCTCGCTGAGCCGCCGCCGGACGTCGTCGATCGCGCCGCGCGTTCGAGAAGTCCAGCCCTCGGGCACGTCTTCCCGCAGGCCGCCGACGCGATTGAACATGTAATGCATCCGGCCGCCGGAAGCTTCCTCCATCACCGCCTGCAGCGTCTCTCGCTCCCGGAACGCGTAAAAGATCGGCGTGATCGCCCCAATCTCCAGCGGATAGGAGCCCAGGAACATGAGGTGATTGAGTACGCGGCCCAGCTCGGCAAGCAGCATCCGCAGCCAGACCGCTCGTTCGGGCACCTCAATACTGGCCAGGCGTTCGGCGGCCAGAGCGACGCCGAGTTCATTGGAGAACGCCGAGAGCCAGTCATGTCGGTTTGCTAGCACCATGATTTGGCGGTAGTCGCGAACTTCGAACAGCTTCTCGGCGCCGCGATGCATGTAGCCCACAACGGGTTCGGCACTGACCACATACTCGCCGTCGAGCACCAGCCGTAGCCGCAGCACGCCATGAGTCGACGGATGCTGCGGACCGACATTGAGCACCATATCCGTGCTGGTACCGCGCCTAGTTCGTGAAGCACTCTCTGCCGCCGCGACCTGCTCGGCGCCACTGCCAATACCCACGGTGACGTGCTGCTCCGGCGGGGTGCTCACAGCTCTATCCTGGCATGTGGTGACCTTGGCGGCAGCTTGTGCCTACTTGTCGCCAAGGTCGCGGGTCTTTTTTGACAACTTGTGCCTACTTGTTGCTTTAACGCCACATGTTCTTCGTTCGCGATGCTTAACACGAAACAGCGCCTATGCGCTGCGCCAACCGCTGCTGGCTGGCCGCGGAGAGCCCCACTGGTTGCGCGATCCACCAAAAGTTTCCGAGGCCGCTTTGGTCAGTGAGCTCGGCGCAGTGGCTGGCCGCAACGAGCGACCGTAGATATTCGGCAGGATCGCTGTGGGCGAGTTCGATGGATGGGTGGATATCGCGGATGCCTAGTGCCCGCAGTGCCTCGCGCTGGCGGGTAACGATGGTCTCGGCGTCGGCCTGGCTGCAAGCCGCGACAACCGCGTCCACCGCCACGTGAGCGGTGATGTCGCAGCGGCCATCGGGGACGGGCCTTGCCTGGTGTCCGTCGGCATAGCCGGTGAGTGTGCCCAGCGGGGGCCGGGTGCCACGTACATGGCCGTAGTCAATGGCCAGCGCTACACCACAGCGCACCGAGTCGACCGTGTGCCGCCATGCGGCGTCTCTAGTGTGGCCGAGCTCAGCTCGATCGCCGGGATTTCGCAGCGGCCACCAGTGGGCAAGCCACACATCATCAGTGCGGCTAAGTGGCTCGGTGAGCTGCTGTTCACCGGTAGCTGTGTTCACTGTCACCAGACGCGCTACTGCCTCATCGTCGAGCTCTGCGATGTCCAGTGGCACATTGTCCAGCCACTCATTAGCGATCAGCAGCCCATCGATCTCGCTGAGCTCGCTCAGCTGATGCGTCCATTTGATGTCGTCTGGCAGCTCGACCGGCCGCTCCCGCAACTCCACGCCGGTGAGCTTGGCTCGTCGCGCCAAATTTCCCGGATGCGCGGCAGCGTAGTAGCTCAGCTGCGTCAGCAGCTCGCCGTTACCTGCCGCCATGTCCACCACATCGAGGCGGCTTGGCGAGCCCAGCTCTATATCGAGAAACCAGATCAGCCGCCACAGGGCAGCCGCAAACGACTCGGCGACGTGAGGTGAAGTACGAAAGTGGGCAGCGGGGCCGGCCGCGCGCGGCCCGGTGTAGAAACCGGCAGGACCATACAGCGCGGCCCGCATCGCGGCGCGCCATGGCAACGCTGTTCCTTTGTCTACGGTGCCTCGATTTACGCTCATCTCAGCCAATCTAGGGCAGCTTCGTAGAAGTTTGCCGCCAAAGCCGCTTGTTGTGTGCTGGAGTACGGCTACTGTACTGCGTTATGTGCCAACATCTAACCACCCGTGACGAGCTTGCTGCGCTGCGTGATCGAGCCGCAGGACCGGTTGGTGTGGTGATGACTATGGGTGCGCTGCATGCCGGGCACGCGACGTTATTGCGGGCCGCACGGTCGGCCTGCGAAACTGCGATTGCCACAGTGTTTGTGAACCCGCTGCAGTTTGGCCCACAGGAAGACTTGGAGCGCTACCCCCGCACCTTGCAGACCGACCTACAGCTCTGCGCGAACGAGGGTGTGGACGCGGTGTTCGCTCCGAGCGCGGAACAGATATATCCGAAGGGTCCAGTGATGGTCGGTGTGGACCCTGGTGGGCTGGGCGATGCCCTGGAAGGCGCGAGCCGGCCTGGACATTTCCGTGGGGTGCTCACGGTGGTGGCCAAATTACTGCACCTGACCCGGCCGGATGTGGCATTTTTCGGCGAAAAGGACTATCAGCAGTTGACGCTAATTCGACAGATGGTGACGGACCTTAACTGGAATGTCCGTGTCGTTGGAGTGCCGATTGTGCGGGAATCCGATGGCCTGGCGCTGTCAAGCCGCAACCGTTACCTGTCCTCGGCCGAGCGTGTGCTGGCTTTGGGGTTGTCGGCGTCGTTGTATGCCGGTGCGGCGAGCGCGAGCCGGGGAGCCGATGCGGTACTAGAGGCGGCGGATTCGGAATTCGTTCGACTCTGCGAGGGATCTGAAAATAGCGTGTCGCGCGACTACTTGGCACTCACCGACCCAGCACTGGGTCCGGCGCCAACCCGCGGCCCCGCTCGGCTGCTGATCGCCGCCCGGATAGGCCGCACTCGACTCATCGACAACATTGCGTTGACCCTGGGCTGAGCAGAGCTGGGCGGTCGACCGGAGTCAAACCCCACTCGATACCCACAAGGCCAGTAATGACGGCCAGTTAGGCTTGTTGATCGTGCCTAATGGATTTCCCTCTGACGCCGAGCTCGGCTCGCTAATGTTGCCCCGTCAGCTGCTGGCACCGGCTCCGGGTTGGAGCCGACAGACTGATGTCTGCGTTATTGGCTCGGGAATCGCCGGACTGTGCACCGCGTTACGCGCCGCGGAGGCTGGATTCAAAGTCATCGTTGTGACCAAAGAAAACATCAATGACGGCTCGACGCGCTGGGCGCAAGGCGGCATAGCGGCCGTGCTCGATCTCGATGACAGCCCCCAAGCCCACGCCGCCGACACGCTCGCCGCCGGAGGAGAGCTATGTGACGCGGCGGCAGTTGATGTGCTGGTGCGTGAGGGACCGCTGCGACTGCGTGAGCTGATGGCCCGGGGCGCAAGTTTTGACCGCTATCCCGACGGTCGGCTCATGCTTACGCGCGAAGGGGGACACCGTGCTCATCGGATAGTTCATGCCGGTGGTGACGCCACCGGTGCGGAGGTGCAGCGGGCTCTACTCGTCGCGGTAGCCCATGAACCTGGCATTGAGGTAATTGAACACGCGCTCGTGCTGGATGCTCTACACGGCGCATCAGGCGGAATCGTGGGTGTCACGCTGCACGTGCTTGGAGAGGGTAGCTCCGATGGCGTCGGCGCGGTTCTCGCTCGGGCTACGGTGTTGGCTACCGGCGGCATGGGCCAGACGTTTGGGGTAACTACGAATCCAGTGGTCTCCACTGGAGACGGTGTAGCGCTCGCTCTGCGGGCCGGCGCCGCGATCACTGACTTGGAGTTCGTGCAGTTCCATCCGACCGCGCTGTACTTGGGGCCCGGTTCGACTGGGCAGCAGCCGCTGGTTAGTGAAGCCATGCGCGGCGAGGGAGCCCATCTGGTTGATGCCGCGGGGCAACGTTTCATGCTCGGTGTGCACGAACTAGCTGAGCTTGCGCCGCGTGATGTGGTGGCCAAAACCAGCGTTGCGGTGATGTTGGAACAAGGCACAGACCATGTGTATCTCGATGCACGGCATCTAGGCGCCGCCGTACTGCGGAAACGGTTTCCCACTATTGTGGCCAGCTGCACGGCAGCGGGACTGGATCCGGCGCAGCAGCCGATTCCGGTCGCGCCAGCCGCGCATTACGCCTCCGGCGGGGTGCGGACAGACCTGCGCGGCCGAAGCAGTGTGCCAGGCTTGTATGCATGCGGCGAAGTCGCTTGTACAGGGGTGCACGGTGCTAATCGTCTGGCCTCGAACTCGCTACTGGAAGGTTTGGTCTTCGCCGAACGCATTGCTGCCGACCTTGCCCGGGACCTCCCCGCGCAGGCCGATCCGGCGTTTGGCGATCACCTGGACGCTCGGGTGGTCTCCTCTACCACTCGCGATGAAGTCGGCGCAGCCATGTCAGCGGGTGCGGGTGTGCTGCGCAGCACCCGCACCCTCCGCCAGGTCGGTCAGCGGCTACGCGAGCTGGGCGAGCGCCGTTGCGCCGATCCGCGCCCGGCGAGCTGGGAGGCCAGCAATGTACACACGGTGGCTAGCCTGGTTGTCAGTGCGGCAGCGCTTCGTAGTGAGACTCGCGGCTGTCATTGGCGAGACGACTTCCCTCACTCCTCGCCGGAGTGGCGAGGACACCTGGTGTCCCGTTTGGTGGCCCGCGATGGCAATGGCAATGGCGATGTAGTACATACGGAATTTCGAGAGGTACTAGCATGACAAATCCGCTCAGCCTAGCCACGGTAACCGCGTTGGGTGAGGCTGGACTGACACCCGAATACGTCCGTGAGCTAGTGAAACGCACCCTGGCTGAAGACCTAGGTGGCGCGCCAATAGGTCCCTGCCGGCGTTCTCGTCACCTTGCCTACCTTCGTAGGCGGCGGCTCCTGCGGCCTTGGCAGATGCCCTCCTGGCGAGACCTCTTAGGTGGCTCAGCTGGCATTGATGTCACAACTGCGGCTACGGTCGACGCCACCGCATCCGGTAACGCGAACGTGGTTGCTCGCGGCGCTGGGGTAGTGGCGGGGCTGCCACTGTCGGCTGCGGTCTTCGAGGTAGCGAGCTCGGGTGCGCTGCGCTGGCACCCGCTGGTCTCTGACGGTGCAGCGGTGCTACCGGAGGAGGTGTTGGCCACGGTGAGCGGCCCGATCCAGCCTATGCTCTCGGCGGAGCGAAGCGCGCTGAATCTGCTCTGCCGAGCCAGCGGCATTGCCACTCATACGCGGAGCTGGGCCGCGGCCGTCGCTGGCACGTCCGTCACGATTTTGGATACTCGCAAGACCACGCCCGGTCTGCGGGCCGTCGAGAAATACGCGGTGCGCTGCGGCGGTGGCCAGAACAAGCGGATGGGACTGTATGACGTCGCGATGATCAAGGACAACCACAAGCTCGCCGCTGGGAGTATTTCGGCGGCGTATCGCGCCGTTTCAGCCGCGACGGATCTTCCGATTCAAGTGGAGGTCACCAGCGTGGCTGAGGCAATCGAGGCCGTGGAGGCGGGTGCGAAGTTCCTGCTTTGCGACAACATGTCCGTGCCGCTGCTGCGCAAGGTGGTGGCGGCGGTGGGGGTCATGGCTGAGCTGGAAGCCACCGGTGGTCTGCGCTTAGAGCGGGCCGTGGAATATGCCGCTACCGGAGTGGACTACCTGTCGGTGGGCGCGTTGACGCATTCCTCGCCAATACTCGACATAGCGCTGGACCTAGATATGTCGGCTACCCGGCGATGAGTTCTTTGGGGGCTTCTGTCGCCGCGTCCGCGAAGTAGTCCGTCGGCGCGGTGGCGTCGGCGCCCTCGGGGGCCTGGAAGGTCCGCAAGATGAGCGTGCCAATCGCCGCAACGGCGAGGTTTACCACTACCGCAAGAAATCCGGCGTAGAGAGTTAGCTGGGTATCCAAGCCCAGCTTGGAGAGGTGGAACGCGGCGCTCCCGAAGTGCTCGCGCAGCACGGTTTTCCCGTCGGGTCCGATGGCCTGGACTGTGTACAGGGTCCACGTACACACCGCCATACCCGCGATCCAGCCTGCTACCAACGACCACCGGTGGAACCATCGGGTATAGAGGCCAAGGGCCACCGCGGGCAGGGTTTGCAGGATGATCGCTCCGCCGATCAACTGCAGGTCAATGGAGAACTGCGGATCGAGAAAAAGCACGCATGCCACGGCACCGAACTTCACCACGAGTGAGGCGATCTTGCTGACCTTGGCCTCATGGGCGGCGGTAGCGTTTGGTTTCAGGTATTCCTTGTAGATGTTTCTGGTGAATAGGTTGGCCGCAGCGATGGACATGATCGCCGCCGGCACGAGCGCACCTATGCCTATGGCGGAGTGGGCAATGCCGGCGAACCAGTCGGGGAACATTGCGTCGAACAGCAACGGCACGACGGTGTTGCGGTCACCGGGCTCACCGGTGGCCGGGTGCGCGCCTAGATGATCTATTCCAAG
>QHCE01000084.1 GCA_003243955.1 Acidimicrobiales bacterium
GTAGGACACCACCGAACACAAAACACAGAAACTGCGGGAGCAGCGATTACATGTATCGTTGCTCCCGCAGTTTTTCTGATCTATGTATTAAATAATGGTCATAGGGAGAGGAGCGGAATAGTGGCGGATCGGCGTTCCTTCTCTCCACATTCGACGAGTAGTCACAAGAGTTATTCGTCGAATAAAGGATATTCCTCATCTCGTCAGACGCATGTCCGTAATGAGCCTGGTTGGGCAGCGCAGCGATCTTACGGTCCGGCTATTCCTGATGAGATAGATTTTGCCGATCTAGACCCCGCGGTTCGATCGCAGTTGCGTGTGCTACCTAAAGAGGTAGCTGAAGTGGTGGGAAGGCATTTGATCGCCGCCGGCCGGCTTCTTGACTCTGACCCAGAATCCGCCCTTAAGCATGCCAAAGCTGCTCGAACTAAAGCGCCGCGGTTCGGCATTGTGCGTGAAGCCGTTGGAGAAGCGGCGTACCATTGTGGGGACTGGCACACCGCTTTGATGGAGCTGCGGGCGGCCCTGCGAGTCAGTGGTAATCAGGCTCTTTTGCCTATGATCATTGACTGTGAACGTGCCCTAGGGCGGATCGAGAAAGCATGGCAACTCCTGGACGAGGCCGCGCAACGCCACCTCGACGTATCCATTAGGGCCGAGCTCGCGGTGCTTGCCGCTGGTATGCATCGAGAAGCCGGCAATCTCACCGACGCTCTTAAGCAGGTTGCCCTACCAGAACTGCGCAGCCCAGACACCGCACCATGGCTAGCTCGGCTGCGCTACTGCTACGCCGATATACTCGCTGAGCGTAATCAGCTCGATCAGGCAGCCACCTGGTTCACGCTGGCGGCCGCGGTGGATGCCGATGACGACACTGATGCAGCAGATCGGCTGCTCGAACTGCAAGGCATCGCGCTTTACAGCGAGGGCACTGAAGCTATTGGTGACGAACTTGACGTTCTTGCGGTACCGGACGTAGCCAGTGGCCTACCAGCTGATGAGCCCGGCATGCACCGGCAGTAGGGTCGTTTACTCAAGGTTTAACCCGACCTGGCTTAACTTGCTGCGTAACGGAAACGAGGCGAAAGTGTCTATCGGACAGATCGCAGCACTGATTGTTGCTGCCGTAGCCGTAGTTTTAACACTTTTTCTTATCGCCTTTTTGGTTAAGCTCATGCGCACCCTCGACACCACAACGCGGACTATTCAAACATTGAACGGCCGTGCGGAGCCTCTTTTGACTGAGCTGGAACGCACGCTTGCCAATGCTAACGTTCAGCTGCACAAAATCGATGTTTTGATTGACCAGGTTTCGTCGCTGACAAAAGGTGTCTCAACAGCGACGTCGTTGATTGCCGGAAGTGTGACTAATCCACTGGTCAAAGCAGCTTCGTTTGCATACGGGCTTCGTAAAATTGTGAGATCGCGCCGCGGCGAGGTAAAAGCTGTGGCTGTGAAAGCCCATGACACACTGCAAACAAAGGGGGGAGCACCGCTATGAGACGACTTTTCTGGCTCGGTGTGGGTCTAGCCGCAGGTGTGCTCATCTTTCGTAAGCTTTACGAGCATAGAAGCACTGGTGACGTTTCAGCAGAGCTTAGCGAACTGGTGAGTGCTGAACCGTCGCATACTGGCCGTCATGCGGCACCATAGCGGCTGACGTTTTTCCCTGCGTATCACACGTTACGTCGCCGCGTTTGGTAAGTAGCAGACTGTCCTTGCCCCGCTTATACCTACGCCACAATTCACGGATGCTTATCATGAAAACTTCTGAAATTCGCCAGCGTTTCCTAGATTACTTCGCCCAACGCGGACACACGGTTGTACCTAGCGCGAGCCTACTTCTAAATGATCCGAATCTGTTGTTTGTCAATGCCGGAATGGTGCCGTTTAAGCCTTACTTTCTCGGACAGCAAACATCTCCGTATTCGCGCGCCACTAGCGTGCAAAAGTGCGTGCGTACTGTTGATATTGAGGAAGTCGGAAAGACTACTCGCCACGGATCGTTCTTCCAAATGAATGGCAATTTTTCATTCGGGGATTACTTCAAAGAAGAAGCTATCCAGTTCGCTTGGGAGCTGATTACGAGACCCATCACCGACGGTGGCTTCGGTTTCGCCGAATCGAAGCTGTGGGTGACGGTGTACCACGATGACGATGAGGCTGCCGATATTTGGCGGAATAAGATCGGCGTTTCGGCGCAGCGCATTGTCCGACGTGGCATGGCCGACAATTTCTGGTCAATGGGTGTTCCCGGTCCGTGTGGACCATGCTCAGAGATATACATCGACCGGGGTCCAGAGTATGGACCTGAGGGCGGCCCAGAAATTGATGAAGATCGCTACCTCGAATTTTGGAATTTAGTTTTCATGCAATACCAGCGCGGTGATGGCCCGGCCAAGGAGGGCTATGCGATCAACGGTGAGCTTCCCGCCAAAAATATCGATACTGGTATGGGTTTGGAGCGGATGTCGGCGTTGTTGCAAGGCGTAGACAACCTGTATGAGATTGACGAGATGGTCGGGGTGATCACTCGGGCTAGCGAACTCACCGGAAAGGTGTACGGGCAGCATTCTGGCCCTTCGGCCGGCCAGGCGCACCCCGACGACGTGCGATTCCGCGTTGTCGCCGACCATGTGCGTACCGGTTTAATGATGATCGGCGATGGCGTAACGCCCGGCAACGAAGGGCGCGGATACGTGCTGCGCGCAATCCTGCGCCGGGCCATTCGCGCCATGCGTCTACTCGGGTACGAGGACTTAGTGCTGCCGGAGCTGCTACCAGTAGCTCGAGATGCGATGAGCGCCTCCTATCCCGAGGTCACTAGCGACTTTGATCGAATCTGCGCGTCTGCATATGCTGAAGAGGAAACCTTTCGGCAGACCCTCAAGCAGGGCACTGTTATTTTCGACACCGCCGTCACCCAACTGCGCGGAGCGGGCGCGACAGTACTTAGCGGCGAACAAGCTTTCGCGCTGCATGATACATACGGTTTTCCGATTGATCTCACGCTGGAGATGGCCGCCGAGCAGCAGCTATCGGTCGATGAAGACGGATTCCGGCGCTTGATGGAGCAGCAGCGCACCCGGGCCAAAACTGATGCCACTGGCCGTAAAGCCGGCCATGGGGATACCTCGCAGTACCGGGAGGTGCTCGACGAGCATGGTCCAACCCGGTGGTTAGCGTACGAGGCGCTAGAAACTGACTCCGCGGTGCTCGCGGTGTTTGCCGGTGATGTGGACGCTACGTCGCCTCATCAATCTCAGGCGCCGGCCAAGGCGGGTGACATTGTCACTGTCGTACTGAACCGCACGCCGTTTTACGCCGAATCCGGTGGTCAAGATTCCGATGCTGGGATATTGGCTGGGCCGGGTGTGCGGGCTGAAGTGCTGGATGTGCAGCGCCCCATCAAGGGACTCATCGCGCACCAGGTGCGGATTCTTGAGGGGGAGCTCGGTGTGGGCGAGCAGGTTCACGCTGCCGTTGACGCGAATTGGCGAATTGGTGCTCGGCAGGCGCATTCTGGTACGCACGTCATGCATGCCGCGTTACGCGAAATACTTGGGCCTACAGCGTTGCAAGCTGGTTCATATAACCGGCCCGGCTACCTACGGCTGGACTTCGCTTGGCGTTGCGCGCTGTCGCCGACGAACCGTTTCGATGTAGAGCAGGCAGCCAATATCGCTATTCGACGCGATTTGGCAGTGGACGTGCACTACATGACGCTGGCGGAAGCCAAAGCTATCGGCGCGTTGGCGTTGTTTGGTGAAACCTATGACGAAACCGTCCGGGTGGTGGAGATCGGCGGCGAATGGTCGCGCGAGCTGTGTGGCGGCACCCATGTAGCGCACGCTGCTCAGATTGGCGTGGTAAGCCTGACCAGCGAGTCCTCCGTGGGTGCCGGTCTGCGTCGAGTCGAGGCAGTAACGGGCATCGAAGCGTTTCAGTACTTAGCTCGCGAGCGGGATCTGGTCAGTCAGCTTGCCGAGCAGCTTCGAGCGCCGCGGGAGGAGCTACCGGACAGGGTCAGCGCGTTGCTGGCTAAGCTCAAGAGCGTCGAACGAGAATCTGCCCGGTTGCGCGAGCGGGTGCTAGCTGCGCAAGCGGCTGATCATGCCGCCGCCGCGGCAGACATCGCCGGTGTGGCCTATGTGGGGATAACCGCCCCCGCCGATATGGCTGCGGCTGATCTACGCGGCTTCGCTCGCCAGATCGTAACGCGCATTGACGTGCGGCGCCCGGTAGTGGTCGCCGTGCTCACCGCGGCTTCTGACACAGCGCCACTATCGTTGGTGGTGCACACAAATGAGGCCGCTCGCAGTCGTGGCTATTCGGCCAGCCAGCTTGTCAAGCAGGCATTGGCTGGCCGAGGCGGAGGCAATGACGAAGTGGCACAGGGCGGCGGAGCGGATCCAGCTATGCGGAAAACAGTGCTTACTGCCGTGTATGACGAAATCGCGAGCGCATCGAGCGCACGGAACGCCGCGAGCTAGTGACGCATGCCGTGGTTGTCCAGATTGATGGGAAAGCTAGCCCACAAATACCTGGCGCTGCACTAGGGATCGATGTGGGTGATGTGCGGGTGGGGGTTGCCGTCAGCGACCCCCACCGCATTCTGGCTACGCCGTTGGTGACTTTGAAACGGGATCGTGCGGCAGGTAGCGATTTCATTAAGATTGTGCAAATTGTCGCGGAACGGGGGATAGTAGACATAGTGGTGGGTTTGCCACGGCTACTCTCGGGTGGTCACGGGCAAGCGGCGATTGGAGCTCAACAGTATGCGACTCGACTTGCGCGCCGCGTTGCTCCAGTCCCAGTGCACCTGCACGATGAGCGAATGACCACTGTGATCGCTGGGCGCATGCTCAGCGAGCGAGGTGTAAGGGGTAGGCGGCAACGTGCGGTGGTTGACCAAGCGGCCGCGGTAGTAATTTTGCAGTCATGGCTTGATGCGCGGCCCGCGAATACGGCTCACCCGGAGGATTAGCTATGGCGGTGGGTAAATTTCGTGGCGACCCCGCGCAGGAGCCGCCTCGTCGAGCTAGCTTTGGGCCAGGAGTCCATCGAGCGCACGGGTATACCGGTGGGGGTGTGGCGCGAGGTAGGGCGCGGCCGTCGGTACCTTCAATACCTTCGGTACCTCCGCCAAGGCCTCCGAGCGCGGCCGTGCTAGGGCAATCAGTAACTCCGCAGGCGGTCTCTCCTAACCGAACTCGTAGCCGTTCCACGGATGGCGGCTTAGCCGCGCTGGACTCTAGTTTTCGCCCTGAAAGCTCGAGGTCTTCAGGGCGGGGTCGCCGCCATCGTCGCAAGGACAGACGAAGATCAGCCGTAGCTTTTTTTCTGGTTATAGCGGTGTTCGCGCTACTTGCGTTGTTTGGTTGGTGGGGGTACGGCAAGATCCGAGACTTCTTAGATCCTCCGGATTACGCCGGAAGTGGGATTGGTGCGGTAAGCGTAAAAGTCAATGACGGCGACAGTATCTCCGAGATCGGTAACACCTTGGCGCGGACCGATGTAGTGAAAAGTGCCGCGGCTTTCGTCGATGCCGCCGAGAATGACGATCGATCTCAAAAACTGCAGCCGGGCACATATCAGCTGCGAAAAAAAATGAGCGCGGCCGCGGCTCTACATTTATTGCTAAGCCCTCAATCCCGGATAACTGGTCGATTTACCGCACGCGAGGGTTTAAGTGTTATCGGCACCTTGAAGGTGATCAGCGAAAATACCGGAATCTCGCTTGACAACCTGAAAGAGGCGGCCAAAGATCCGGCTAGCTTAGGTATTCCGGAATGGGCTAAGGGAAACCTTGAAGGTTTCTTGTTTCCTAACACTTACGACGTGGATGCCTCAGTGAGCGCGCACGAAGCGCTGTCGAGGATGGTGAAGCAGTCACTCACGGTGCTCAATCAGCTGAACTTCACCCAACGCGCCCAGCAGCTGGGTTTCGAGCCATACCAAGTTCTGACGATTGCATCCCTGGCCGAGATGGAAGGAATTCCTAGCGATTTCGGTAAAATCGCACGGGTAGTCTACAACCGGCTCGCGGCGGATATGCCGTTACAGTTTGATTCCACCACACAGTATTGGTTGGAGCTAAACGGAATCGGCCGAAAGAAGGATAGGCTTTCCGACGACGCTTTGCGTGCCGAAAAAAACAATTACAGCACTACGGTAAACCGTGGTCTTCCGCCTACAGCGATTAGTAATCCCAGCAAAGCTGCTTTGGAAGCGGCGCTGGAGCCATCGCCGGGGGATTGGTTGTATTTCGCGGCGACATCTCAAGACGGCCGCTCTTCCTTTACGAAGAGTCCGGCCGAACACGAGCGCAATGTAGCAGTGTGTCGTTCAAAAAAGCTCGGTTGTTAGGAGTGATCCTTTAATGGTTGGGTTGCGGCGCGCGGCTGTGGTGGGCTTACCCATCGCGCATTCGCTTTCGCCGGTCCTACATCAAGCCGCTTATCAGGCTTTGGGCCTTGGGAACTGGCACTACACCGCCCATGAATGCGGGGAAGGTCAGCTCAAATCATTTCTGGGTGGGCTCGATAGTTCTTGGGTAGGGCTGTCGTTGACCATGCCGCTGAAACGTGTCGCGCTCAGCGTTGCCGATCATGTTTCCCCGACTGCGGAGATAGTTGGTGCGGCCAACACGCTGCTCCTGCGCACAGATGGGTGCAGCGCAGACAATACCGACGCGCCAGGCATGGCTGATGCGTTGCGGGAGAACGGCCTAGAGTCGACACGCTCAGCTGTCGTGGTCGGTGCTGGAGGTACCGCTCAAGCCGCGCTCGTAGCGCTCTCGATGCTGGGGCCAACTCCACCGTTCGTAGCGATCGCGGTGCGTGAGCCAGCGCGCGCGACAGCAGTGGCGCAGACGGCGCAGCGGTTGGGGCTACCGCTTGCAATACACCGGTGGTCTGAGTTGCCGCAGTTGTTGGATGCGGCAGAGCTGGTTATTTCAACTGTGCCCCAGCCGGCAAGTGAAGCCGTAGCCGCGCTGCCGTGGCGCAATGAGCTAGCGTTCTTCGATGCGCTCTATCATCCTTGGCCTACTCCAGCCGCCGCCGCCGCCATCGCCGCTGGCTGCACTGTTATATCCGGGCGGGAACTTCTACTGCACCAGGCCGCACATCAAGTGCGGTTGATGACTGGGCAGACCGCACCGCTGGCGGCAATGCGGGAAGCGCTGGCGGCATGTTTTTTGACCTGATTACTGCGGTGCTGGCCGGCGTGCTTGGGGTGGCAACCGGATGGTGGGCAAGTTTAGCGATTCGCCGTGTGCCACGCGATGAGCCTATCTTGCAGAGCTGGCCACGCTGTCACTTCTGCGATGCCTATTTGGCTGGCAAGGACCTCATCCCTGTAGTGTCGTGGTTTAGGCTGCGGGGTAAATGCCGAAGCTGCGCGGCGCCGCTGGGATATCGGTATCTGGTGTTGGAGTTGGGTACCGGCCTGTTGTTCGCGCTATTAGTGCTGCACATGGGTGTGTCAGTAGCGCTGATAGCCTACCTTTACCTGGCCGCGATCTGTGTGGTGTTGTTTGTCATAGACCTCCGCGAACATCGCTTGCCTGATGCGCTCACTTTGCCGGCTTATGCGGTGATTGGCGTGTTGCTACTGGTAGGGGCAGTTACCACAGGGCAATGGGAGGCTTTGCTGCGAGCTGGTAGTGGCGCGGCAATCCTGTTTGGTGTGTATTACGTACTCGCGGTGATGGCTAGTGGAGCTCTGGGCTTCGGTGATGTGAAACTCGCCGGGCTGCTGGGCCTTGTATTGGGGTGGGCCGGTTGGTATGTGTTGATTGCTGGTGCTGTGCTGGGCTTTGTGTATGGGGGCGTATTCAGCATGGTGCTGCTAACCGCGAGGCGCGTCAACGGCTCGACCAGAATCCCCTTCGGCCCGTTCATGGTGTTAGGGGCGCTCACGGCCGTGCTGTTCGATCACCATTTAGCAGCTCCGATGTCGTTGTTGATAGCGGTGTGACCGGGTAGCTCAACGCCCGACATTTTCCGGGAAATGTCCCTGAGCTCAGCTTCATGGCGACGTTTTCGGGGAAAACGTCGCCGATTGGACCACCCAGTACGCTGTGCGGCCTTCGCTACCTGCCAGACTTAGGACATGCTTCGCTGGTTGACGTCGGGAGAATCACATGGTCCGGCTCTGGTAGCCCTTGCCGAAGGTTTTCCCGCTGGAATCGAAATCACCTCCGCTCAGATCGCTGAGCAGCTCGCGCGGCGCCGGCTGGGTTATGGCCGAGGTGCTCGGATGAAGTTCGAACAGGATCAGGTTAGCGTTCGTGCCGGCATTCGGCACGGCATCACATTGGGTAGCCCCGTTGCCATCGAGGTCGGTAATACGGAGTGGCCAAAATGGCAGCAGGTGATGGCGGTTGACCCGGTTGACCCAGCCGAACTTGAAGGTTTGGCGCGTAATGAACCGCTGACCAGACCCCGCCCCGGCCATGCCGATCTGGCCGGAATGCAAAAGTATGGCTTTAGTGATGCCCGGCCAATTCTAGAGCGAGCCAGCGCCCGAGAGACAGCCGCTCGGGTCGCGTTGGGAGCAGTGGCGCAACAGCTGCTTCGCCAGGTGGCAGGGGTAGAGGTCGTGAGCCATGTAGTGGAGCTGGGAACCGTAACCACATCGATGCAGGCTTTGCCGACTCCAGCGGATCGAGCCACCATCGACGCCGATCCGCTGCGCTGCTTCGATTCGGCTGCCTCGGCTCGTATGGTTGAGGAAGTGGATGCGGCGAAAGCCGACGCCGATACCTTGGGTGGCATCGTCGAGGTGCTCGCCTACGGACTGCCGCCCGGCCTTGGTAGCCACGTGCAGTGGGATCGTAAACTTGATGCCCGCATGGCGGCCGCTTTGATGAGCATTCAGGCGATCAAAGGTGTAGAGATCGGCGACGCGTTCACCCAAGCTCGAAGCCGCGGTTCAGTTGCTCATGATGAGATGGAACCAACGCCGCACGGTGTGCGGCGGATGACTGGTCGTGCTGGAGGCGTGGAGGGTGGGATAAGCACCGGCGAGGTGTTGCGAGTCCGCGCGGCGATGAAACCGATTTCTAGCCTATCCCGTCCGTTGTCCACGGTGGATGTCGCGTCGGGAGAGTCAGCTCAGGCGATCACACAACGCAGTGACGTATGTGCGGTTCCCGCGGCGGCGATCGTCACCGAGGCGATGCTGGCTTTAGTGCTGGCTGAAGCTGTGCTGGAGAAGTTTGGCGGCGACAGCGTGAGCGAAATTACCCGGAATGTCACAGGTTACCTGTCCGCCCTGGTAATCACCTGATCCTTTAGAGTTAGCGCATGAGCTCTTCAGTGAGGCCACTAGTGCCGCTCATGGTGATTGTAGGGGCGCCGGGAGCGGGTAAGACTATGGTAGGAGCGCTAGTAGCTCAGCGCCTGGGTGTGCAGTTCCGTGACAACGATGCCGATATCGAAGCGGCCGCTGGCAAACCCATCAGCGACATATTCATCGACGATGGGGAGCCCACATTCCGTGCCGCCGAAGCGGCATCCGTGGCACAGGCACTCGGCGAATTTGACGGGGTACTGGCGCTTGGAGGAGGAGCGGTGCTGAATCCCGCTACCCAAAAGCTACTGGCTAGCCATCACGTGTTGTATTTACGGGTGGGATTTGCCGATGCTGTACGACGAGTCGGAGCGGCTCGGAGTCGGCCAGTGCTCACGCTGAACCCCCGCGCTGCGCTTCGCGATCTGCTCGCGCAGCGTACGCCGCTGTATGAGCAGATCGCGACTCTTACTGTCGATACCGATGGTCGCCGTCCGACAGATATCGCCGCTGAGGTTGTGCGGAAGTGGGAGGCTCTTCGATGACGATTCGAATTCCGGTGACCGGTTCGCACCCCTATGACGTGCTGGTCGGCGTCAATTTGATTGACGAACTGCCACGGCTCATCGCTGGAGCGGAGAAAGTCGCTATCTTGCATCAGCCCACTATGTTGGGGGCCGCGGAATCGATGTCGGAGCTGCTGGAAAGCGTTGGATTCCACGCTGACACAGTAGAACTGCCAGATGCGGAGCAGGCAAAAAGTTACCCAGTCGCCCAGTTCTGTTGGGATGTGCTGGGTCAGGCCGGATTGACCAGGTCTGATGTCATCGTGAGCCTGGGCGGTGGAGCTGTCACCGACTTAGCCGGATTTGTCGCGGCGACTTGGCTGCGCGGCATCCGGGTCGTACACGTCCCCACATCGCTGCTGGCCATGGTGGACGCAGCGGTAGGTGGTAAGACAGGCATCAATACTGATGCGGGCAAGAACCTCGTGGGGGCCTTTCATCCTCCCGCCGGGGTGCTCTGTGATCTAGTGACGTTGACAACGCTGCCCCGCGATGAGTTGGTTAACGGTCTGGCTGAAGTGGTCAAGTGTGGCTTTATAGCCGATTCCGAGATCTTACATATTCTCGAAACCACTCGGCTCAAAGATCTGGTGCCAACCAGTCCAATCTTCGTCGAGTTGATAGAGCGTGCGATCAGGGTGAAAGCCAATGTTGTTTCCGCGGATCTGACTGAACAAGGACCGCGTGAGATACTCAATTACGGCCACACTTTCGCCCATGCGGTTGAACGCGCTGAACAATACCGCTGGCGACATGGCTTCGCGGTTAGCGTGGGCATGCTGTACGCGGCTGAACTCGGTCGGTTAGCTGGAAAACTTAACCCCACCGTAGTCGACCGGCATCGGGCGATTCTCGGCGATCTCGGCCTTCCTACGAGTTATCACGGTGCTGATTTTGAGACGTTGCTGGCTACGATGCGTAAGGATAAAAAAGCGCGCGGCGCAACGTTACGCATGATTGTGCTCGAGGATGTGGAGCGTCCGGTAGTGCTGAATAATCCCAACCCGCAACTGCTTGCGGCAGCTTACCGAGAGGTGACATGAAAATCTTAGTGCTCAACGGCCCAAACATCGGACGACTTGGTACCCGAGAGCCCGATGTATATGGCTATGCCACATACGACGATCTCATTGACGTATGTCAGAAGGCGGCCAGCAAGCTCAACGTCAGCGTCGACGTCCGGCAAACCGATACCGAAGGACGCATGCTCGCCTGGCTGCATGAGGCGACCGATGAAAGGTATCCGGTCGTGCTCAACCCCGCTGCGTGGACTCACTACTCCATTGCGGTACGCGATGCGTGTGCGGCATTGTCTGCTCCGCTAGTGGAGATCCACCTTACCAATGTGCACACACGCGAAGAGTTTCGCCGCATGTCGGTGATTTCACCTGTGGCGGCTGGCGTGATCTGCGGTCTGGGACTTGCTGGCTACGAACTGGCGCTGCAATGGCTCGCTACAGTTAAACAGCGGGAACCTAGGGAACACGGCGGCGTGTTATCTCTGGTAGACCCCTCCAACTAGGAACTCGTTTTTGGCATCGCCTGGAATTCGGCGAGCCCCGACAAGGTGCTATCAGCGCGACCTCTAAACTAGCTGGCTATGACCCCAGTTCCTCCGCTTGTGCTGCCCAATACCACGACTGAGCTTTCGCCCTCGTCGCTCCTGAACCCTCCGCTGCCCTCGCGGCGGCTGTATCGACGCATAGCAAATCGGCGCATAGCAATGAGTGGCTACGCGGTTGCCTTCGTGCTGCAGTGGGTGCTGTGGGGTTTTCCCGTGGACGTTTTCCTCATTTTCGCGTGGTTGTTGGCGGCGACACTGTGCTGGAACATTGCCCAGCCCTGGCGGTACCACCTTGCTTGGGTCCGGGACTGGGGACCAATTCTGGGCTTGTTACTGGTCTACAACGTTAGCCGTGGTTTTGCAGCCCAGGGCACTACCGGTAAGCGTCTACCTCATGTCACCGAAATGATTTCTGCTGATCGGACGCTGTTTGGTGGCGAGCTACCAACTGCCTGGCTGCAGCAACACTTCTTCGATCCAGACCACGCGCACTGGTGGGATGTGGCGGTGTCGTTCATTTACATGTCGCATTTTGTGCTCAGTCTGGGCCTAGCTATCGTGCTTTGGCTGAAGCGCCGTGCGTTATGGGCCTCATTTATGCGTCGCTGGTTCGCCTTGACGGCTATGGGGGTAATGACGTATTTCCTCTATCCAGCAGCGCCTCCATGGTGGGCGGAGAAAGCTGGAGTGTTGCATGAGAACGTCGTGCGTATTTCTATCCGAGGCTGGCAAGCGATTGGGCTGGGAAACACTGGCACGGTGCTGAACAAGGGCCAGCACCTTTCAAACCAAGTTGCGGCTATGCCGTCGCTACATTCGGCGTTTGCTCTGCTGGCCGCCGTTTTCATTGGAAGTTTAGTTGCGAAGAAGTGGTGGCCGCTGCTTGCCGTGTATCCGATAGCTATGGGGCTGACCTTGGTGTACTCAGGAGAGCACTACGTCATCGATGTGCTCATAGGTTGGGTTTACGTAGTCATTGTTTGGCTGGCCGTAGCTGCCGTCGAACGCTGGTGGCGATCGCGGCAACAGAACGTGATGCCCCAGGAGGCCGTCGTGGCGCAGAAACAAGCGGTTAAGCTTGCTATACCGAATATAGACTTGGAGAAAGTCTCAGAGGCCGCTATGCACTGAGCGTGACGTCGTGGTCCTCTTGGATGCGAAAAACGATTCTGTTGTCACGCTCAGTAACCGCACGAGCGCGCTGTCCACACTATAAATTCACGAGAGGATTCCAGCTGTGCAAGCCCAGCGCACTGTAGTGGTTACCGGTGGAAACCGCGGTATCGGTTTGTCCATTGCACGGCAGTTTGCCGAGGCAGGTCATCGAGTAGCTGTTACCCATCGCGGCAGTGACGCCCCCGAGGGGTTACTGGGAGTGCGATGTGATGTTACCGATGCTGGCGCGGTAGATGCCGCTTTCGCGACTGTGGAGCGCGAGCTGGGGGCGCCGGAGATTGTAGTCGCCAATGCTGGGATCACCGATGACACGCTGCTGTTGCGTATGGGTGAGGATCAGTTTTCCCGGGTGCTTGACACTAATCTGACCGGGGCGTTTCGGGTCGCCAAGCGGGCCGCGGCAAAGATGGTCCGGGCTCGGTTCGGGCGACTGATTTTCATCTCCTCAGTAGTGGGGCTTTCCGGTTCGGCCGGGCAGGCGAACTACGCTGCTTCCAAAGCCGGGCTGATCGGGCTGGCCCGCTCGCTGGCTCGAGAGCTGGGTAGCCGATCCATCACGGCCAACGTAGTGGCCCCGGGTTTTGTAGATACCGAGATGACTGCTTCTCTGGCGGAAAGCCGGCGTAGCGAGATCTTGAGCTCAATCCCACTACGCCGCTGTGCCGCACCCGAGGAAGTGGCGGCGGTGGTGAGCTGGTTGGCTAGCGATGCGGCCGGTTACGTCACCGGTGCTGTAATCCCCGTGGACGGCGGTTTAGGCATGGGCCATTAGCGCCCGATTGCCGTTGTTATTGCATCTGTATGGAAGGAACCTCATCATGACGCAGAGCTCATCCCCTGGCCGTGGCGGCATTCTGGCTGGCAAGCGACTCCTGGTTACCGGCGTGATCACCGAATCATCCATCGGCTTCGCTGTGGCCAAGCAAGCGCAGTTACAAGGGGCCACTGTGGTGCTCACCGGCTATGGTCGCGTTTCCCTGGTCGAGCGGGTCGCAAAGCGACTGCCTGAGCCGGTGCCGGTGGTGGAGCTTGACGTTACCAACGACGAGCACTTGGCCACACTGGCTGATCGGGTGCGCGAACACGTGGACGGCCTCGATGGGGTGTTGCATTCAATTGGCTTCGCCCCCCAGAGTTGCTTGGGCGAAAATTTCCTCGAAGCTCCGTGGTCGGATGTTTCCGTCGCGCTGCATGCGTCTACTTATTCTATGCAATCGTTGGCTAAAGCGGTGCTGCCGCTTATGCCCGACGGCGGCTCAATCGTGGGACTGGACTTCGATGCCCGCCAAGCGTGGCCAACCTATAGCTGGATGGGGGTCGCCAAGGCGGGGTTGGAATCATGCACCCGGTATTTGGCCCGCGAACTGGGCTCGAAAAACATTCGAGTGAACCTCGTTGCAGCAGGGCCGATCCGCACCATGGCCGCACAGCATATTCCCGGTTTCAACGAGTTCGAGACCGTGTGGACCTCTCGTGCACCACTGGGGTGGGATGCCAACGATCCTGAGCCGGCCGCCAAGACCGCAGTGGCGTTACTTTCGGATTGGCTACCGTCGACCTCTGGTGAGATCGTACATGCTGATGGCGGATTCCACGCCGTTGGCGCATGACCACATAGCTTGGGGACCACATGTTGGATGCGTTGCTGCTGGTGTCCTTTGGCGGCCCAGAGGGCCTCGACGAGGTTATGCCGTTTTTGCGTAACGTCACTCGTGGCCGCGGTGTTTCCGAGTCGCGGCTACAAGCGGTGGCCGAGCATTACTACCACTACGGCGGAGTGTCTCCGATCAACGAGCAGAACCGCTGCCTGCTCGAGGCGGTATCGGCCGAGCTCATCAGTCACGGCCTCGATGTGCCTGTGTACTGGGGTAACCGAAATTGGCGACCTTACTTGTCAGATACCGTGGCTCAGATGCGTAGTGATGGAGTGCGCAGCGCGGCGGCGTTCGTCACTTCGGCTTATGGCGGATATTCAGCGTGCTGGCAATACCGCGAAGATATTCAAACCGCGCAGGAAGCGGCAGGTGATGGTGCGCCGCGGATTGTGAAACTTCGTCAATACGCCCACCATGAGGGTTTCATCGGTCCGTTAGCTGATGGAGTGGCTCGCTGCGCGAAGCAGCTTCCTGATCGTCGCCGTGCTACCACGCGCGTGTTGTTGAGCGCGCATAGCATCCCGACGGCAATGAACGAGCGCAGCGGTGAAACTGGTCGTCGCTACGAGACTCAGCTCAGGAGTGCGGGCGAGCTCGTCATGTCAGTGGCCGACCCTGCGTTGTGCTGGGAGCTGGTATGGCAGAGCCGCAGTGGTGCACCATCCACTCCATGGCTAGAACCAGACATTAACGACCGTATTCGTCAGCTGGCCGGGGCCGGAGTCACTGATGTGATCGTTAGCCCCATCGGGTTTGTCTCTGACCATATGGAGGTACTGTGGGATCTTGATCAGGAGGCGGCGGCTACAGCTAAAGAAGTCGGAATTGGGTATCAGCGAGCGGCCACTCCCGGAACCGATCCTCGCTTCGTCTCCATGGTGCGTGAATTATTTATCGAGGCTTCAGAGCTCGAGCTGCCGCTAACGATGCCGCCAGCCCTGCCGCCAACAACGGACCCCGACAGCTGCGGATTGGCCTGCTGCCGAGCTAAACCCGCGACGTCTTCAGGTGCAGTATTTTCAGGGAAAGTGCCTCCGTAAAGTGGGATTTTCCGGCGTTTTCAGGGAAATCGTCGGAAAATCCAGCTCTTGGCTCGGGCTGGTTTCTAGCGGAGAATTGATCGTGGCGGTGTACGCGTGCCGAGCCGCTGTAGCAATGCGACGCAGCACAGTAGCCCGGGCCGCCATGTCATGGCTACTGACGCCGCCGCCAACCTGGTCCAAGCTAGCAATCTCAGCTATACCTAGTACTACTGTGGCCCGGCTTAGCCGGAGCCTATGCCGTGCGGTATAGCCGGGTGGAAGCGTTGGGCTATGCGCGCCACCGAGGCGTAGTGCGCTGAGTTGTTCGGCTTGTTCAGGTTGCATCCGACCGAGTTCCAACCTGTCCAGCAGCGCTATTGCCGCGTGCAGCGTCTCCACTAGCTCCGTGTCAGCCTCAGCGGGTGTTCCTGCGTCTAGCGGGGGATTAGCCCAGCTGGGAAGGTGGGATGTTGTTACCGACGCCGCGGCAAATGTGGGAATCAGGAAACGGTGCCAGGTCACCATGCGTCCGGGGACGGGGTCCACAACAAGCCCCAACACTGGGCCCAAGGAATCATTTACGCAGACAACCGCGCAGCCAGAATCCACAGCCGCGGAGATGAAACGCCGTGTTGCTGCAGGTGTACTCGTCGAATAGGCGGGGAGCCCTCGAGTGTCGCCGGGAGTAGGAAGCACAAGTCGTATGTGGTCGGGTTGAGCGGAACCTAACGCGCCTAACGCCTGAGTCAGTGGTTCGGCCTGCTGAATAAAGAGCTGGTCGGCGGTGGCCGTGTCCATCACCATGTGCTCATGTTCGGCTAGTTGGGCAACTGAGCGCTCGATGTGCTCGACAACTTCGGCTAGCCCTACCAGGCCGGCACGCCAAGCCCGAGCCCAGGCCGTCATTGTGGCCGAGAAGGCAACTCGCGTCAAAGCTGAAGGTTGGGGGGCTGGCATGGGGTTATTTTACTCTGCATCAGAGATGGCGCGGGGGCCGCTTTGTTTACGACGTGGTACACGATCGAAGCCTCCGCCATCATCCTCGATGAGGCGACCGGTCGGTGGCTGCGCATTTTTGCCAAATTCTCCTAACTTGGCAAAATTTTTATCGCGCACCACATCGTTAGCGCGGTGGCGGTAGTACAACAAACTGCCGTAGGCCCAGGTCGAGGTAGGTGACCGGTCCGCGTGGGCCCGGGGTACGGTCGACGTTAATTCCGGTCTCGGGAAGGCCGAGTAGTTTGTAGCCATCCAGCATGCGGGTCGATAGGTTCCAGAACACGCCGGTACCGGTGTAGGCGTCAATGAACGTGGTGGCGGCGGCCTCGTCACTAGCGCAAACGCTGGCCGCGAGGCCGGATGTTTCCCGTACGGCTGTAGCCGCGGCGTCGATCGGACCGTCGACTGGTGCGATCGTTACGTGCGCCTGGGCGCCGGAATCCAGCGCCCACTCATGACCGAGCCGGTGGGCGTGCGGCGGCAGGCTTGCCGTAATACCTCGCGCGTTCAGCGCCCGCTTTATGAGCGGCCACAGCCGGTCGTAGGCCGGCCGGTCGACAAGCAGCAAGTTGAGCCGGTTGCATACCCCGAGTCGGTCGGTGCTGTCGTAGATCAGCTGTTCGGCGATAGCGGCATCGGCACTGGAGTCGAGATAGAGTACCCCACCGCCGTCGGCATGCGCGAGTACTCGCGTGCCGGCCGCGGCGCCCAGCGCCGAAAGTTTGCGAGTCACTTCCCCGCTGCCTCGGACTACGACGAGCGGCACTAGTTCAGGCAGCCCTACCAACGCTTCGGCTCCGGCGTGCCCAGGTGTGGAGACGAGCTGCACAGCATCGGCGGGAATGTTATGCGCACGCAGAGCAGGAGTGATAATGAAGTCAACGAGCGCGCGGGCGGAACGCAGCGCAGCCGAACCCGTACGTAGTACGGCGGCGGACCGGGCTTTGAGTACCTGCGAAGCGATGTCCACCGTGACACTCGGGCGCGCCTCGAACACCGCGCCGATCACGCCTACCGGCACTCGGCGCTCGAACACCCGCTCACCGGTGGGTAGCGTGCGCACCTCACGTTGGTGCGGTAGTTCTGGGGTGCGGGCAAGTACCTCGAGCTGGCGGGCCATATCGGCGAGTCGCTCGGGGCCCAGGAGTAGTCGGTCGAGGAAGCCGGCATCCGCACCGGCATCCGCAGCGTTGGCGACGTCTGTGGCATTGACGCTGAGCACATCTTCGATGCGTTCGCGCAGTAGTGCGGCGGCGGTGCACAGAGCGCCGTCGATGGCCGCTCCGCCAGCGGCGCGCACACCCGCGGCGGCAGCCCCAGCACATAGGGCGGCGGCACGGACAGCGTCGGCTTCGGCCGTGTCGGGTACCTGTGACGCTTGGATGCTGATACTCATGACCGCGAGCCCCTTACCGTTTGATCTCATCTGGCAGCATTAGTCCTCCAGGTTTCGGGTCAAGGTTGCCATACGTGCCCGTCGCACCCTTGACGGAGCCTCTTAGTAATTCGCACTAAGCGTCAATCGTTAAGTTCCACGGCGATTGCTCTGCTAATGACGCCCATGAGCGCGGTGTTCATGGCACACTCTTTCGGTGTGGATGTGTGGTTGATTTGGCTCATCGCGGCTGTGGTGCTGCTCGTGGCGGAGCTGTTTTCGTTGGATCTAGTGTTGGCGATGTTTTCGGCCGGCGCGCTCGCCGCGTCGGTCTCGGCAGCCAGCAATGTCGCGTTGGTCATGCAGTCGCTGATATTTGCCGGCGTCTCCATTCTGACGCTAATTTTTGTGCGGCCGCTCGCGCTACGCATGCTGCTTAACCCCTCGGATCCAGCTAAGACTGGCTTAGACGCCTTGGCTGGAGCTCCAGCATCAGTACTCAAACAGGTGGATGAGTCCACTGGTTTGGTGAAACTGGGCGGCGAGGAATGGAGCGCGATAGCAGTGGAACCCGGCGAGGTCTTTGAGCCAGGCGAACGGGTGTACGTCGTAGAGATCAGAGGCGCTACCGTGTTGGTGAGAAGGCATAGAACGTAGAAAGATAGTCCGCATTTGTTCAGGCAGAGTGTGTATGGGATCGAGTCAGGGAGCATAAGACATGAGCTCAGCGGTGGTGGCTTTCATCCTGTTGATGATTCCGGTAGTGATTGTGTTAGTGGTGCTGATCAAATCTGTGCGGATTGTGCCGCAAGCCCGCGCCGCGGTAGTCGAGCGGCTGGGCCGTTACTATCGCACGCTGGTGCCGGGCCTCACCGTGGTGATTCCGTTTATCGACAAAGTGGGCCGGATGATCGATCTGCGGGTGCAGGTCGTTTCGTTCCCGCCGCAGCCGGTGATCACCGAGGATAACCTGGTCGTGAACATCGACACGGTCATTTACTTTCAAGTCACTGATCCGCGTGCGGCCAGTTATGAGGTTTCTAACTACATTCTAGCTATCGAGCAGCTCTCCGTGACCACGCTGCGTAACGTCATCGGTGGCATGAACCTGGAACAGACTTTGACTAGTCGCGATCAAATTAATCTACAGCTACGTGGCCAGCTTGATGATGCCACTGGTCAATGGGGTGTTCGGATCAATCGAGTTGAGCTCAAAGCTATTGATCCGCCGGGATCGATCAAGGATTCCATGGAAAAGCAGATGCGCGCCGAGCGTGATCGACGGGCTGCGATCCTTACCGCCGAGGGCGTTAAGCAGTCACAGATCCTTACCGCCGAGGGTGACAAGCAGTCGCAGATCCTGCGCGCGGAAGGCTCCCGTGAGGCGAGGCGGCTAGAAGCCGAGGGTCAGGCACGCGCGATCGACATCGTGTTCAACGCGATCCATGACGGCAACCCCGACGAGAAGCTGCTCTCGTATCAGTACCTACAAGTGTTGCCGCAGATCGCCCAGGGTAGCGCCAACAAATTGTGGATCATCCCGTCGGAATTCACTAAAGCTTTGGAAGGCCTGTCCAACGTGTTCCCAAACATAGGCAGCAAGGTCTCGCCATCGGGTAGCTCGCCGGCGACTGGCTCGGCGAGCGTGCCGACGCGGTCTGTCATGGCCCCAGGCGCATCGGGATCATCGCGCCCGGCCGCTAGCACAGGCAGCCAGGCCACTGAGGCTACCGACGAGACTGGGCGTAATTCCGGCGAGTACGGAGCGCCCTCGTAGTGGTACATACAGTAGTGACAAGCACAGTAGTAACAAGCACATGCGCTGCTGTAGATTTGCTATAGATATGGAGATCCAACTCACCACGACCGCGATAACGGATCCAGCTGATCCACGTTTGGCCGATTATCGCAGCTTGACTGAGCTGCAACTGCGTTCTCGCCTTGAGCCCGAGCGAGGGTTGTTTATCGCTGAAGGCGAGCTGGTGATCCGACGGGCGCTTACGGCGGGATATCGGCTGCGGTCGCTGCTGTTGGACGCGCAGCGCGTAGCGCAGCTGGCCGATGTTATAGATAGCGCGGATGACCAGGTAGCGGTATACGTGGCTGATCGTAGCGTGGTGGAGCCGCTGACGGGCTTCCATGTGCATCGGGGGATTTTGGCCGCGTTTCACCGTCGCCCACCACCGCCTGCCACGCAGCTGTTGGCGGTGGCGCAGCGCGTGCTAGTAGCCGAGGACGTAAACAACCACACCAACCTAGGCATCATGTTCCGGTCCGCGGCCGCGCTGGGCATGGATGCGGTGCTGTTATCGCCGTCATGTGTAGATCCGCTGTATCGCAGGTGCGTGCGAGTGAGCATGGGTGAAGTCTTTGCCGTGCCTTACGCTCGCTTGGAGCCCTGGCCGGATGGGCTGCGCGAGCTGCAATCGGCAGGCTTTTCGCTGATCGCGCTGACGCCGTCGACCGATGCGGTGGATGTGCGGGCTATTCCAGAGCGGGCGCGGCGTCGACCAGCGCTGCTAGTGGGCGCCGAAGGTCCCGGTTTGTCGGCCGCGGCGTTACGGGCATCGGAGTACCGGGCACGCATTCGGATGCATCACGGAGTGGATTCTCTTAATGTTGGTGTCGCCGCGGCTATTGCCTGCTACGAGTTTGGCCGTTGTTGAGCCCTATTGAATCCACCATAGAAATCCCACAATATGGATGTCTCGCTCAACTAGTGACATTTCCGCTGCTTTAAGTAAAAATAGAACCCAGAACGCGGCTCAAGTTTCATGTACGCGGCAACGTATCTAGGGGGCAGATATGGGACGCATCGAACGGGCAGGCAGTAATGGGTTTACGCGCTACATCTGGTATCCGGGCAATCTCGAAGACTGGAAGCGGGTCGGCATCGCGTTGGGTACGGGAGTGGCGGCTTTCGTCGGGCTCCTTATTCTTGCCCACAGCATGCTCTGGGCAACATTGGTTAGTACAACGGTCACCGCATGCATGACCGGATACGCTTTGGGAAATAAGGACGCAAACAGTTTCGACTCGATCTCGGAGCTGAGGAGCTTTGAGACGGGGCGGGCGCTTTGGCGGGCGTTAGCCAAGGGATTTGGTGCCGCCGCCGCGGCGGTGTTGGTTGCTCATGCGGCGCCTCCAACCAGCTGGTCTGGCTGGTTGCTGCCCATACTTCCGGCGATTTCTGGTGCGGTGGCGCATCAATGCGGAATCATGCAGGTGCGGCTTAGCGCCGTACGTCAGGCTCAGAAATCTGAGCTGCGAAGGGCGCCAGTGGCTGCCGCGTGAGGTGGCATCAGCGGCGAAACCGGACGTTTGCTGGGGGGTCTTAGTTAGCTATGCCATCACTGTCGTCACTCACGCGCCACTCCGTCTTACCTCTTCTTGGGGGCCTGCGAAATTAGAGTAGTTCCAAGAGCTCATCCCGGCTTATGTTGGCGATGGACAAAAGGCTGTGCAGCAGACCCGGTTTAATGTCACCCCTATGGACCGGAACAACGATCAGGTCGGGGATATCTTGGTGCTTGAATACGTGGTGACTTCCCCTGGATCGCTTAAACTCCCAGCCGCGGTGCTCAAGTATGCGAATAAGCTTTTTGGGGCTAACTGAAGGTAAGTCGCTGCTCAAGCGGCCACCGACACACGCTCATGCAGAGCAGCCGGAGGCAGCGGATTGCCCTGCTCGGCCAGGGTCTCGAGGTATAACTGGATGGCCTCGGTGATACCGGCGAGTGCATCCTCAACAGTTTCACCCTGACTGAAGCACCCAGGTAGGCTAGGCACATAGACGCTATAACCGCCGCTAGCCTCCGGCTCCAAAATCACATCGAACTCTCGCGTCACAATGTCCAGGCTACACCTAGTATTGGCTTCTCTAATACAATGCTGAATTTTGCCTAGCACCGTCTAGGCCTCTAGTTAGATTTACTGCTGGTGGTCTATGGCGGACAGAACCATTAGCGGTACTCGTCTAACCCCAAGGGGCAACCAGGTGCGACGAGATGCAAAGATATGCCCCAAGATTCGGAAGGTTTTTACGAGGACTTTAAGCGTCACGAAAACCGCCCTGAATAGTGGAAACGAGTACTATTTCTGCTCAGCGCGGTCAGGGGCGGTAGCTCAGTTGGTTAGAGCAGGGGACTCATAATCCCTTGGCCGTCGGTTCGAGCCCGACCCGCCCCACTCGTGTGTTAACGCAGCATAAGCGCGTTTGCATCTCTGCTATCACACGTTGCCAGCAGTTTCCCAGCCATCGGGAACTCCGCCGTATGGCGCCGCGAGCGTGCCCAGCTCTTCCTGGGCACGGATAACGCCTTCGTAAGTCGCAAGCATAAATTTTGTGCAGTAGCAGGTCCACTCGCCGTCTTCGGCATCCAGGTCTACATCGGTGTCGAAGCCAGCCGCTTGTGCCGCTTCTGCGACAGCTATTCCTGCGGTCTCGTCAGGAATAGCAACGAAAAAGTCGATGGTCATCGGCTTCGAAAGGTCGGAGCCACTCTCCGCCACCCCTTGAAGTACGTCGCCGTCTGCATCGTTGGGAAAGATCGAAGCCATGCTTGTACCATTCTGAAGTCGGGTTAGGAAACCAACCTAGTCCATGCCTCTCATGCCTCAGCGGAATTCACAGTCTCGATCTTCCCGCGATCGCCAGAGTGAATTGAAGATCTCCCTCAGGCGTCTCGTCGATTAAGTCAATATGATCGACGGTAGCCATGTTCAGAAGGCTGGAGGCCAAGAATGTTAGCCAAACCTCCAGCTCCATTCGGGAGAGCCCGATTGTCCCGCACGTACTACTAGAAGTGATCCGACCCGACACCTTAGCGGCCGCGTCGTATTTCAGCCGGATCGTGAGCGGAGTTGCTCCGTGCATCTCGAGCTCGTCAACCAGGCCATACAACAGCCCAAGAAGATTGGTTGCCAGTTCCTGATTTTCAGATCCGGTCAGCAAGATTCGGTATTGCCAGGACCGGGGGAACCTGCGCTCAACCAGCGGTTCTGAGATATATAGACGCTGCATCTGTCAGATCCTCTCGCCTGTTACAGATATTCGGTAGTGCGATCAGTTTGCCGGCTTTTGGAATTGTGGAAACTGGGCCTTGACTTCGAGTGCACTCTAAGCCGTAGCGTCTTTTCCATGACGCTTTCCATGACGATGACAACTACTGAACGGCTCCGATCCTTGGTAGACACGCTTGAGGCTTCGGAGCTTCCAGAACTCTCAGAGGAACTGGTGTGCTCGTTGAATCTGCCTGCGGGTTTGGTGGAAGAGCTGCCTATTGCCGAGGTAGCGGCGCTCACGGGAGTCAGCGCCCACACGCTGCGCTACTACGAGCGTATCGGGTTGGTCGATGTGGCGCGTGACGCCGCTGGCCGGCGTGTATATGACTCTCAGGCGTTAGCGCGGGTCGTGTTCGTGACCCGGCTGCGAATGTCGGACATGTCGATTCGCGATATCTCGCACTACATCGGACTAGTGCGCCAGGGCAGCTCCACGGTGCCTGAGCGGCTGGCCTTTTTGCAGGCACACCGTGAAGCGATCCGGCAGCGACTTCGTGATCTGAACGGTGCCCTTGCCGTGATCGACTACAAGATCACTACCTATGGCGGCTATTGCGAACCGTAAGGCCGCCTTTGCGCTCTTCGGGTCGCTCTACCGGTTACCAATTCAGCGCCACTACCGGCACGGCTATCTATGAAGTTGGGCTGTACTGGCAAACCTATGCCGGTCAACCAAGACGGAACAACCTAGGTGAAAGGATATGAACATGATGGACGTCAAGCGAACCCTTGGTCGCGGAGGCCTCACTGTCTCGCAACTGGGTTTGGGCTGCATGGGCATGAGCTGGGCCTACGGGCCGACCGATACTGCCGAGGCGACTAAAACTATCCATCGGGCTCTGGAGCTGGGGGTGAATTTTCTCGACACCGCCGACATGTATGCCGCTGGGGCGAACGAGACGCTAGTTGGGCAGGCGATCGCCGGCCGCCGCGACGAGGTTGTGCTAGCCACGAAGTTCGGCATCGTTGTGGACCCGAACACATCCCAGATCCAAGGGGTGGACGGCTCACCCGCGTACGTGCGATCAGCGATCGAGGGTTCGCTCCGACGTTTGGGTGTTGATCACATTGACCTGTACTACCAGCACCGCCCGGATCCGCAGGTTCCGATCGAGGAGACTGTAACCGCGATGGCCGAGCTGGTAGCCGAAGGCAAGGTGCTCCACCTGGGGTTATCTGAGGCCTCGGCCGATACGATCCGGCGCGCGTGCGCTGTGCACCCGATCGCGGCGGTACAGAGCGAATGGTCATTGTTTAGTCGCGATATCGAGAGCGGAGTAGTGCCGGTCTGTCGTGAGCTCGGCATTGGGCTGGTGCCTTACAGTCCACTCGGCCGTGGGTTACTGACCGGTGCGATCGCCTCGGCGGATGACCTGGCCGACGACGACTTTCGGCGCACCCTGCCGCGCTGGGCGGCTGAGAATCTTTCGGTGAACCTTGAACTTGTCTCCGAGATCCGGGCAGTGGCTCTCGAGCAGGAGGCGGCACCGTCCCAAATCGCGCTGGCGTGGTTGCTGGCCCAAGGGGAGGACATCGTTCCTATCCCGGGTACCAAGCGGCGTCGCTACCTGGAAGAAAACATTGGCGCGGGCAGCATTGTGCTGCGAGCCCAGGATCTAGCTCGACTGGGCGAGCTGCAACCCGCGGGAGATCGGTACTCTGATATGGCCTGGACCAGCCGAGACACCGCTCCAGTGTCTACTTAGCGGCTCGCCCTCATCTGCCTGACCCTAAACAAGAGGATGAGTGTGTAAGCCCCAATCGCACCCCCCGGACTGTTTGCTTCATCGAGTGAAGTGCCCCAGGTTTGATGCCGTTCCTGTTTGAGTCCAGGAGGATGTGCACCATGCCTAAGAAGATTGATGAAGAGTTGAAGGCGCGCGCTGTGCGTCTTGTTACCGACCACCTTTACACGGAGCTGTACTCGGCGCAGTTCGCTAGCAGCAGTGTTGGGTAGCTGTTACCGGCCTGGGGACTTAAGTGTGCGGTAGAGGTCGACCGTTACCTGCTGGTCGGCCGCCGGAAGCCCGATGTAGCCGAGCCAGGGGCGCCCGGGTGATAGGCCAGAGGCGGTATCTGGGGCAGCGTGGCGGCGGCCGGCCTTCTCGGCCCGCGTGCCCGCTGAATATGCCGATCCGGGCATGGTGCCGGATCGGCGGCTCCGGAACGATCACGGCTTTGTTCTAGATGCTCGAGTAGCTCGATTACCTGCGGCTGCCTCTCGCCGCCGCCGCCGCGCACGATGAGCACGAGATCGTCCCGCTTGAGCGGACCGTGTATCTCTCTCGGGTTCCGGCCCCGCACGTTGCGAAGATATTGCGTATGGGCGTGGGCCAGCTCACCGAATTGGACCCACAGCGTGTCGGCGTTGCCGCCGGTCGCGTCCCGCCACGGCTGCCTGCTCGCGTCCGTTGGAAGGCGAGTGAGCGCGGTGATCGCGGAGGCGATGGCGCTGGCGGTCGCGGCGCGCTTGGGGTCTCTTTTGGCCTCCGGATCGGTCTGCCCGAGCTCGGGGTGAAGCAGGTCGCGGATGGGACCGATCCGCAACCCGGTCTCGGCGGCGAAGGCGGCTACATAGTTGTCGCCGTAACGCAGCGCCAGATGTTGCCTGGCTAGCCAGCCGAACAGCACCAGGTCGTTGTACGCCGTACCGGTGGGCCTCGTGCCGGATGGTCGGGTATCGGAAGGTCGTGCATCCATGCCGCCGAGCCGGGTGGCCTTCGACTTATCGGAGGCGGACAGGTCGGGAGGAGTCTCCGTTCTCGGTTCGGCCGAACCGGTCGGTCCGTCGTTGCCGACACGTTTCTTCGATGTCGATAGCGGGACGCCGTCGTCGACGTTAGCCGCACGAGCGGCGCGGAGCTCTTCCAGCGATCTTAGGCTGCGTTGCACCATCGCGGTCATTGCCGCATCGGCCCCGAGGTGATGGAGAAGTTTGTTCACGGCCACGGTCGGCGTGACGTTGGCCCATGTTCCGGTCTCCATTCGACGGATGAGACTGATTGTGACCCGTTGACCGAGCGGGTCGTTGTCGTCGGCGAGCGTGGCCGCTAGTTGCCGCTGCGACTGCAGCGGCGATCGTTGCAATCGCAGCTTGCTCATGGCCGAGGCGATGTCGGCACGAAGTCCGGCCTCCTGCCGCTCGGAAAGGCTAAGCCGTGGTGCACCAGCAAACACCTCATGGTTCCCGACGAGTCGCTGATAGACATCGGACCTGCGCTCGGCGTCCATCGTCGACTCCAGATCGCCTATAACCGCGCGTACCTGATCTCGGAAACTCTCGCTGTCCAGCTCCGCGGCGCGCAGCTCCGAGAGCATGAGTTCTTGAGCCACGGTTAGCCAGGCGTATTTGGAATCCCGTACGCCCTGCGACCTATGCGGCACTGCCGCAGGGCGCGGCGAGGGCTTAAGCGCCGACGGTGGACGCCGGTGTTCGCCGATGCGGCGCAGTCTCTCCGCTACGGCCTCGTTCACCGCGCGATGCAGCTCGGCTATCGGCACCAGGTCGGAGGAGTAGACGTCAAGTAGTCGACGTGTAATAGCGAGCCGTCGCATGTCGTACGACGTGGTGGATTCGATGCGGTTTATCCAGTCACGGTCAATGTGGAGGCCGGGATCGTCGAACCTAATGTTGACCTCGGCTGCCGCCCAGGTACGGGTTAGTCCGAGTATCTGTCGGGCCCGAATTAGGTCAATGGTCAGCGAGATTGCCGCCCGTGTCGCCTCCTGCTCCGCCTCGGACTTCTCGGCCAGATCCGGTACGGACTGCACGAGGGTCTTCGCCTGCGCGAACCGGTAGGCGTCGATGGCTTCCTGAATGAACAGCAGCAGCTCCGGTCGATCGCCCTCCGGTACGTATTTCCTTACGAGCTCGGCTGTGCACTGGGCCTCCTCGAAGTCGCGCAGGACCGGGACCGAATCCGGCTGCCGGCTGGCGAGTTCCAGGCGAGCCAAGATGTTGAAGTAGTGCCCGACTTGCCGCGGGTTCAACCGGTCGGCGAGGTGGCTAACGGCGTCTTTCTGCGTATGTCCGAGGCGGCGGCGACCCTGTGTGACCGCGGCGCCGATTCTGCCGTGCGGCGTCAGCGCGGGTGATGTGGGGATGGCGGAGCTAAGCTCGCCCGCAATAGCGAGCGCTCGCTCCTGTTGCGCGGCCTCTAGGTGCGAGGTGCGAATGAAACCGGCGGTTGTCGCCAGCTGGCCGGCATCGAGGTATTGCTGATGGTTACCTGCCCCCTGTGCGCCGGCGAGCTCGCGGTCGGTTTCCACCGGTGAATGGTTAAGCTCCGCGAGAGCCATGGCGTTGTGCACGAGCCACGCCAGTTCGGCGGCGCTCGCCCTTTGCCGTGCGCTAAACCGCCGGAGCCGCTCGAAGCGATAGCCGATGAACTCTCGCCGTAGGTCCGCAAGTGAGGCTCGGAGAACGTCCTCGCCGCTCGCGGTCTCTGCTCCGCCGAGATGCGGCGCCACCAAGCGCAACAGATGTTGTGCTACAAAGACGTGTTTGGCGCTTGTCAGCTCGCCTCGGTACACGTCAGACTTGACTTTGACGCCACCGGCGATGCTCTTCACGTACCGATCGAAGTCTCCCCGAGTGGCGAGCGGAGCGGCGCCACGGGTGTTCTTGATGAGCGTTCCGAGTCGCGCGGTCTCGTCGGTGGCTCGGCCGCGCTTCGCCGCCCGCAACGCTCGCTGATGCTCGATTGCGGCCTCGGGAGATGGATGGCCACGCAGGTAAGCGATCGCCGAATCCACATCCGCACGCACGTGAGAATTCACGCCCCCGGGGCGAGGTAGGTGTCGCACTACTTCTTCTACCAGTGCTAACTCGGATCGACCGTAACCGATCCCGTCTTCGAGATCTGCGATTCTCGACTGGGAATCAGCGCCGCCGAGCGAATCGCTTAGCCCCTCCCGACTGGCACCGGCCAGGATTCGGAGCTCGCGGAGCCCGAACGATAGCCAGGTGTTCGCCTGCGCGAGCGAGGAGTCCTCGGCGTTCTGCCATGCGGCGATACGTTCATGGTGTTCCTGCCGGTAACGCTCGCGGAGTTCGGCGGCGAGGGCGGCCGCGTTGTCGCACACATCCGCGTCAGCAACTGAGCGATACTGCTCAATCGCGTTAAATGCGAGTGCCAGGTTGCGAATCGCCTGATTGTCCCAAGCCCCCTCGACGTCCGTGATGCGAGCTTCGGTCACTCCTAGCCGGTCCGCCACGTCCGCCTGATGTAGTTTCAGCCCTGTTCGGACGGCGGCGAGGGATTCGGCGAGTGCGCGGTGCGGAGCATCGCCGCCGAACGCGTCGGGATCTATGTCCGGTGAGGTCATTGTGGCCGTCGCGGGAGCGAATGGCCAGGCGCGGCGTCCGGCGACCCGGGTCGCCGGCGAGCAAACCCGGTGCCACCGGTTGAGTGCATCGCCGTGCGGGGGCCGGTGGCGTGGGGCGCGGAGGGCGCTCCCGGCTGCTCCGATCGTTCGAGCTCGCGCAGCATCTTGGTCCAGAAGTGCAGGTCTCGGCGTTGGGTCCGGCCCGGGTGGTTTTTGCTGGGGTCCGTCGCCGTCTTGGCGCGAGTGATCAGCTCGTCAACATACAGTGCGGGGGTCATCGGGTAGCCGTTTAGGTCGTGCAGCGGTGCACCGTCTTGGGTGACCAGCAGGTGACCGACGCGGACCGTACGGTTGTTGGCGTTGACGAACGCCGAATCCTCGGGCCCCTGCAGGGCACGAAAGTCGTGCGGAAGCAGGTTGTCGTGAAGCGCCGGGACGACCCGTAGAGTGAGCCTTCCTCGCTCAATGTCCGAGATGGCTTTCGTAAGCATTCGGATGGACTCCGGTCGAGCGTGAAGGTTCCGCAAAGCCTCCTCTCGTAGGTAGACGGCGAGAGGGCCGAAGTTTTCCAGTTTGACCCGCAACTCGACGGGCAGCGTATCGGTGAGAATGGTGAGCGAGGTTTCGCCATCCCACTGGAGCGCGTCCTCGGCGCCGATCGCCCCTTGGTCTACCGGCGCGTAGAGCAGGTCGGTTCGGTGTCCGACGGCTATCTCGGTCGAGGCGTTCAGTCGCGCCTGTCGCTTGGCTATCCTCTCTTTGGGTTCCTCAATGTAATCGTCCGGGTACTCGCCTTCGTCGAGGTTAGCGGGAGAGTCATCTTCCTGGCTTTGGCTGGCCTGGTTCTCTACATAGTCGTTGGGGTACCGGATGCGGAGCTCGTCGACGGTGGTATCGAGGCCGCGCGCGTCGATAATGGCTTGTAGAAATTGTTCGGAAATTTTACCTTTGCCATTCTTGCACTTCGACACGGTTCCTGGTGTCCTGTCGATGAGCTCGGCAAATTGTGCGACGTTGAGCCCGCTTTGGCTGATCTGTTGTCGCACCCAGGTGGCGATGTGTTGTTCGCCGGTCTCGCTGGTCTGCTGGGTTACGACGACCCGAGTGGCCACCTCCAACGCGGCGCGATGCGCGGCTCGGTCGGCATCGGAGATACCCAGTTTGACCATCAGAGTTTCGGCCAGCTGTGCATCCGCCGACGATGGAGTGGCGAAGCCGGCCTCGGCGGATTTGACTGCGGTCTCGGACCCGTTGACCAGCGTGGCCATCCGGCGTGTGGTGTAGCCCAGCCGGCATCTCCGGTCGTGTAGCGCCAGCCCCAACTCCGGCAGGCCACTGTCTCCCCAGCCCGGGAATGGCTCCGGGGCCGATTTGAGGGCTTCTAGATAGGCGGCATCGAGCCGAGATTTGTGTCGTTGTAGTTTTCCCGACACCTCGCCTGGTGCGTCTACGTCGGTTTCCAACGCGTTGATCGCGGACTCCATGACATAGAAGCCAGGGTGGGTATTCGGATCTCCACCGTCCTCGATGTCCCTGACCGACTGGACCGATATCTGGTACCGAAGGGCGAAGGATTCCCGCGTCTCGCCATTCTCGTTTCGCCGGCTGTGCACATGCACCACCAGGTCGACCCAGTCCGGACTCGCAGCCGGGTGTGTGGCCTCGAGCCGTTTGCGGTAGCTGTGCCACTCGGCGAGCTGCTCGTCATCGGCGATCCGTCTGGCCGTCTCAAGGGGGAGCGCCGCGACGAGCGGCGTCTGTTCGGCGAAGCCGTCCACTTCGGCCAGTAGGTTTGCCGTCGCGAGCCGCAAGTCCACGGACTGAAACCGGCCGGCCCCGCCCTCGCGGCTTGTGAAGCGAGGATCGTAGCCGCCGCCCCGCACGATGTGTTCGACCACGTCTTCCGGGACGTTCGCCCTTGCGGCGAGCTCACTCAGCGATATGCCGCGTAGTTCCCAACCCGCCGTTATCACTGAGCCCACCTGCGGCCACCCCGATGTACGCCAACCCGGAAAGTGCCGCCCGGACTCGGCATTCACCAACCTGACGGCTGCGCCATCCAGTCGCTGTTGCACCAATGCGCCGCAGGCTCGTGTCGCCCGATCAAGGTCCTCCCCAGAGAGTTGGCCTAGGGCCAGCGCATACGCCTGCGTGAGCCGTCGATAGGACTCGTGTCCGCGCCCGTCCTCGATGCGCAGAGCGACGGCCTCGGTTTCGGCGGCGGGGCCGCCGGTTTCGGCAGGCATGTTCCCGCTGTCGGTGCGTTGCCGGCGCAACGTCGCGGCGAAGG